>JAIOXV010000055.1 GCA_021741465.1 Paracoccaceae bacterium | reverse complement strand
GATGATCTGGGCCACGGGTTGACGGCTGAGACGCGCCAAGATTGCCGCCTCATAGGCCTGCAATTGCGCGTCGGACATCTGATCGGGCAGATGCAGCGTCAGACGGTCCTGAGCAAGCCCCAGCGCATGGGCCAAAAGCACCCGCGCATCAAGTCCCGCGTCTTCGATGCCGCCGGCCTGCAGACGCGGGATGGCCGCGCGCAGTGCTGCCGCGCCGGTCATCCTTCCATGTCGGCCAGTTTTGCCGCCTGGTCATGCGAGATCAGCGCATCGATGACCTCTGTCAGATCGCCCTGCATGATCTGGCCCAACGAATAAAGTGTAAGGTTGATACGGTGGTCGGTCATGCGTCCCTGCGGGAAGTTGTAGGTGCGAATGCGCTCTGAGCGGTCGCCCGACCCGACCTGGGCCTTGCGGTCCGCCGCGCGCTCGGAATGCAGTCTTTCGCGTTCGGCCTCATAAAGCCGGGCGCGCAAGACCTGCATGGCAATCTCGCGGTTCCTGTGTTGCGATTTTTCGGAACTGGTTACAACGACGCCGGTCGGCAAATGGGTGATACGCACCGCGGAATCGGTGGTGTTCACATGTTGCCCCCCTGCCCCCGACGACCGCATCGTATCGATGCGGATATCGCTGGCAGGAATATCGATATCAACTTCTTCCGCCTCGGGCAACACGGCAACGGTTGCGGCAGAGGTGTGCACCCGGCCTTGTGCTTCGGTTTCAGGCACGCGCTGAACCCTGTGCACGCCGGATTCGTATTTCAGGCGGGCATAAACGCCCTCGCCCGAGACGAGCGCGGTAAATTCCTTGAACCCGCCCAGATCCGAGGTCTGGTGTTCGAGCACTTCCCAGCGCCAGCCCATGCGTTCAGCGTGGCGTTGGTACATCCGCACAAGGTCACCGGCGAAAAGTGCGGCCTCATCCCCGCCGGTGCCGGGGCGAATTTCGATGATGGCAGGGCGGGCATCGGCGGCATCCTTGGGCAGCAAGGCCAGCCGCAAGCGGTCTTCCATTTCGGGGATGCGGTCCTTGAGCGCCGGAATTTCTTCCTCGGCCAAGGCTTTCATATCGGGGTCGGCCAACATCGCCTCGGCCTCGGTCAAATCCCCAAGGGCGCGCATATAGGCGGCGATTTCTTCGGCCACCGGCTTCAAATCGGAATATTCCCGCGAAACCTGAGCGATCTCGGCAGGGGCGGCACCCGCGTTCAGGCGCGCTTCGAGAAACTCGAAACGCTGGGTGATCTGGGCGAGTTTGTCGAGCGGAACCATGGCGGGGGTTTGGCCTGTTCAGCCCAAACGGTCAAGGGGCCTCAGGCCGCCTCCAACTCATCCTCTTCGGCCGATTGGCGCGCCCACATGGCCGCGTATTTGCCACCCAAGGCCAAAAGCACGTCATGGGTGCCCTGTTCGGTCACCACGCCATCTTCCAAAACCACGATGCAATCGGCATCGGCAATGGTGGACAGACGGTGGGCAATGGTGATGACGCTGCGGCCCTGCCCCATTTCCGAAAGGCTTTCCTGAATGGAGCGTTCGGTCTGGGTGTCCAGCGCCGAAGTGGCTTCGTCCAGGATCAGGATCGGCGGGTTTTTCAAAAGCGTGCGGGCAATGCCGACGCGCTGCTTTTCGCCGCCCGACAGCTTCAGCCCCCGCTCGCCCACCGTGGTTTGATAGCCATCGGGCAAGGACATGATGAAATCATGAATGCGCGCGGCGCGGGCGGCGGCGTAAACCTCGGCCTCGGACGCGCCGTCGCGGCCATAGGCGATGTTGTAATAAACCGTGTCATTGAACAGAACCGTGTCCTGCGGCACCACGCCAATGGCGGCGTGAAGGCTGGCTTGCGCCACATCGCGCAGGTCTTGGCCATCAATGCGGATCGCCCCGCCAGTCACATCATAAAAGCGGAACAACAACCGCCCGATCGTTGATTTGCCCGATCCTGACGGGCCAACAAGCGCCACTTTCTGCCCCGGACCAACCCGCAGGGAAATCCCCTTCAAGATCGGCCGCGCCGGGTCATAGGCGAAGGTTACGTCTTCAAAGACAATCTCGCCGCCGCTGACAACAACCGGCTGCGCGCCGGATTTATCAACCACTTCGGCCGGCTGGCCAAGCAGGCCGAACATCTGCCCCATATCCACCAAGGCCTGGCGAATTTCGCGATAAACCGTGCCCAGAAAGTTCAGCGGCATGGTGATCTGGATCATATAGGCGTTGACCATGACGAAATCGCCCACCGTCAATATCCCGGCCTGCACACCGCGCGCGGCCATCACCATCACGATCACCAGCCCGGTGGTGATGATGAAAGACTGCCCAGCGTTCAGGAAAGACAGCGATTGCCCGGTCTTGACCGCGGCCACCTCATAGCGCTGCATCGCCACGTCATAGCGTGCGGCCTCGCGGCTTTCGGCGTTGAAATACTTGACGGTTTCAAAGTTCAACAGGCTGTCGACCGCCTTTTGATTGGCATCGGTGTCCTGATCGTTCATCTCGCGCCGAATGCGCACCCGCATTTCGGTGACTTTGAACGTGAAGGCGACATAGATCGCAATCGTGGTGACGACCACGGCCATGTATTGCCAGCCAAAAAGCACCGCAAACAGCGCCGACACCATGGTCAGTTCCAAGATCAGCGGGCCGACCGAAAACAGCATGAAGCGCAGCAGGAAATCAACGCCTTTGACCCCGCGTTCGATGATGCGGCTTAGCCCGCCGGTCTTGCGCGTGATGTGAAACCGCAGCGAAAGCGCGTGGATGTGGCGAAAGGTTTCCAAGGCAAGCTGCCGAATGGCGCGCTGCCCGACACGGGCAAAGACCGCATCGCGCGCCTCGCCAAAGGCGACCGCACCAATCCGCGCAAGGCCATAAGCCACCACCAGCCCCAAGGCGCCGAAGGTCATCATCCAAACCGGATCATTGGCCGTTTCGGTGCTCAGCGCGTCCACCGCCAATTTGTAGAAATAGGGCGTTGTCACAGACACCAGCTTTGCCCCCAGCAGCAGCAAAAGCGCCCCCACCACGCGGCGCTTTACCCAAGGCTGGCCCTCGGGCCAAAGATAGGGCAACACCCGCGAAATCGTGGCCCAACCCGAAGCGCTGGGGGCGTGCTGATCGGCAGAGGTGGCGGTGCTGCGGCGCATGAGAGACTCACGAAAAACATTGCTAAGCTCTCCCCTAGCGGCTAGACGAGGATTGTTCAACAGTTCATGAATAATTGAAACATGGATCGCGCCACCGCCCTTACTGCCCTGCAGGCCCTTGCCAATGATGCAAGGCTTGACCTCGTGCGGCTTTTGATGCCGACGGGGGTTCAGGGCCTTGCTGCGGGCGAAATTGGCCGTGCTTTGGGGCTTTCAGCCTCGCGTCTGTCCTTTCACCTTTCGGCGCTGGAACAGGCGGGCCTGACGCGCGCGCGCAAGGAAGGGCGCAATGTGTTCTATGCGGTGGATCCCAACGGGATCGGCCGGACGATCGCTTTTCTTTTGAACGATTGCTGTATGGACCACCCCGAGGTTGTCGCCTGCTGCCGCAATGGCCGCAGCCCGGCCGAAATCAGGCCTGCCCAGGACTGACACTGGCTGCGCCGGATGGGGGGCGGCGGTCTTCCGGCCCTTGCCTTGCAACAAGGCGCCGGCCAGAAGACCAAAGATCACCCCAGGCGCATCAGGGCTTTGGAATGGTAAAGACCTGCCCCGGATAGATCAGGTTCGGATCCTTGATCTTGTCGCGGTTGACCTCGAAAACCTGCACATACATCACGCCTTGGCCAAAATTCTCGCGCGCGATGGCCCAAAGCGTCATGCCCGGCTGCACGGTGATGGTGATCGGCGCGGGCGTGGGCGCCGGTGCTGCATCGGCAGGGGCCGCTGCGGGTGCGGCCGGTTCAGCGGCAACAGCCGCCACCTGTGCAGGTGGCAACTCGCGTTTGAACGGGGTTTCAAAGCGCGACAGCACATCGCCAAGCGGGCTGATCTGATCGGCGCGCAGGCGGTGCAGCCCGTCGGACACATCGTCCAACCGGGCCGCCCATTTGCCAGCGCCGTCGGCTGTAACCTCGGCCAGCGCCTGATCGTCAAGATAGATCCGCAAGGCTGCCCCACCCTCGGCTTTGCCAACCAGCAAAACCTCGCCCGCATCGCCGTACGAGATGGTATCGATGGAAATCGCCATCGGTGCAGGGGCTTCGGCTGCGGTGGTTTGCGCTGCGGTGGTTTCCGCTGCAGTGGTTTCAGGGGCCGCGCTTGCCACAGCGGGCTCTTGCAAGACCGTCGCGCCTTCGGGCGTCAAGAGCAGGGCGGCAGGCGCTGCGGGTTCCGCGGCCTGCGCCATGGCAGGCGCATCGGCCGCCGTGGAGTCGACTGGGGCGGGTTCGACTGGGGTGGGTTCGCCAGCTTCAGCCGTGGCTGGGGCCGGTGGGGCAAAGGCAGATAGGGCCACGGTTTCCAGCCCCGGCAGTTCACGGCCATCAGGCAGGATGGCGACAAGGCTTAACAGCCGCGGCACGTCCGCGGGCGGAATGGTCAAAAGCGTGGCAAACTGCCCCGCCCCATCGGCAGCGGCGCGCGCCAGTTCGGCACCGTCCAGCCGCAAGGCCACCACCGAACCTGCAGGCGCGCTGCCTGCGATGGTGGCAAGCCCGCCTGCATCCACCCGCACCACATCAAAGCGCGGCGGGTCGGGCGGCAAACTGGCGGCAGGCGCGGGTTCTGTGCCCGCGGCCGCCGTGGTGCCCGCCGTGGCGGCGGGTTCTGCCGCAGCCTCTGGGGCCGCTTCTGGGGCGAGTTGCGCCGTAGCTTGCTCTGTCCCTTGGCTTTGCGCCGCTGTGGCGATCTCGGGGCTTTGGGCCGGGGCCTCGGTGCCCCCCCTGCCCCAGATGGCCCAAGCCGCCAATCCCCCGACCACCAACACGGCCCCAATACCCAGCACCGGTCCCGCAACTGTACGCGCCGCCGCTTGTTCTTCTCCCATAGCAGGCCTTCTCCCTGTTCGCCCTGCGCGGCCTTTTGTCCCGGAAGGTCTGGCCGCTGCTTTCCTTCGCATGGGAACCCCGATACAACTGCGAAAGCAACCCCTTTCAGGAAACGCCGCAATGCCAAAGCCTGCGCATCCCATGGCACCTGCTCATTCTGCATCGATCTGCGTCTTTTGCGGCGCGCGCACCGGCAGCAATCCCGCCCATACCGCCGCCGCCCAAGCGACCGGCGCGATGATCGCCGCGCTTGGCTGGCGTCTGGTTTACGGCGCGGGCGATGTCGGGTTGATGGGCGAAGTGGCGCGCGCGGCCCAATCGGCGGGTGCGGCCACCTTCGGGGTGATCCCTACCCATCTGATGAAGGCCGAAGCGGGCAAGCGCAACCTGACGCAGTTCGTCATCACCGAAGACATGCATGAACGCAAAAAGGTCATGTTCATGAACTCGGACGCCATCGTAGTTCTGCCCGGCGGCGCGGGGTCACTGGATGAGTTTTTCGAGGTGCTGACCTGGGCGCAGATCGGGCTGCACAAAAAGCCGATTTTCCTGCTGAGCATCGAAGGTTACTGGCAGCCGCTGATCGATCTTCTGACCCATATCGTGGCCCAAGGCTTTGCCGACCGCTCTATGCTGGCGCTTTTTCAGGTCGTACCGGATGTGCCGGCGCTTGCATCGGCTTTGGGGGCCGCACTGCGCTGACACCACGCGCTGACACCACGGCACGGCCGAGGTCAGATCAGGGCAATCTCGGCCGCGACGATTTCGGTGATCTTGGGCAGGGGATGATTGGTCAGGGTCTTGTCAATCTCGGCCACGACACAGGCGCGCAGTGTATCTTCCATCGCGTTGCGCAGCGCGCCCAGCATCTGCGGCGGCGCCACGAGAATCAGCGTATCGAACGCCGCGCCGCGCAGCTTGTGATCCAACATTTCGATCAGATCGCCGACAAAGCGTTCGCTGTTCAGCCGGGCGAAATCGGGCTGCTCCAGGGCAGAGCGTTGATTTGGCCCGCCATCGGCCATGCGCCCTGCCCGGTCTGACGCGCCGATCACCGGCCCCGCCTCATCGCGGGCGATCACGCTTAGCTTCGGCGCAACCGGGGTTCCGACGTTTTCCAGCACCATCGCCTTTTCGCCGTCCGCGACAACAATCCAGGCAGCTTTGGGCATCAACATGGCCGATCCTCCGTTGGTAGGGGTATCCTTGCCCCTTCCACATAAGCATCGCGCGCGCTCAGATAAGACCTTGGCACAGCAAAAGGCCCGCCAGATTGCTCTGACGGGCCAATATCGGCGCAGATGTGCCGCGATTACAGCTTGGCGGCAACCGCTTCCCAGTTGACCAGCTTGTCAAGGAAGTTGGTCAGATAGGCCGGGCGCTTGTTGCGGAAGTCGATGTAGTAGGAATGTTCCCAGACATCGCAGCCCAAAAGCGCGGTCTGGCCAAAGCACAGCGGGTTCACGCCGTTTTCGGTCTTGGTGACCTTAAGGCTGCCGTCCTTGTCTTTGACAAGCCAGGCCCAGCCCGAACCGAACTGGCCCGCACCCGCGGCGGCGAAATCTTCCTTGAACTTGGCGACCGAGCCGAAGGCTTCGACCAAGGCCGCTTCAAGGTTGCCCGGCATTTTCTTGTTCTCGCCCGGGCCCATGATTTCCCAGAAAAGCGCATGATTCCAATGCTGCGAGGCATTGTTGAAAATGCCGTTCTGGGCCACAGCCCCGGCGTTATAGGTGCCGCGCACGATGTCTTCGACCGATTTGGCTTCCCATTCGGTGCCAGCGATCAGCTTGTTGCCATTGTCGACATAGGCCTTGTGGTGGATGTCGTGGTGATATTCGAAAGTCTCTTTCGACATGCCAAGGGCGGCAAGCGCGTCATGGGCATAGGGCAGATCGGGAAGGGTGAAAGCCATCGGGTTTCTCCTGAGTCAGGGGTTCGGGTTACCCCTGAATAAGGGGGCAAGGGGCGGCAAGGTCAAGGGCAGATCGGGCTTTTCAGCGATCAAGTGCCTCGGCCATCGCTGACCAAAGGGTTTCGACAGGCTCAATCCCCACCGAAAGCCGGATAAAGCCCGGCGCCACCGCATCGCCCCAACGCGACCGACGCTCTGCCGCGGTGTGCACGCCGCCAAAGCTGGTGGCCTGTTCGATCAGCGGGCAGCGGGCCAGAAAGGCCTCGGCCTCGTGCGCGTCTGCCAGTTCAAAGCCAATCAGAAAACCGCCGTTCTGCATCTGACGGCTGGAAATGGCATACGACGGGTCGCCCTGCCGTCCGGGATAGCGCAGGGCTTTGACCCGAGGGTGGGCGGCAAGGCGATCGGCGATCACGGCCGCACTGCTGCACATCCGTGCAAGACGCAGTTCCAGCGTCTCGATGCCGCGATGCACCAAGAAAGCCTCGAACGGACCGGGCACCGAGCCAGACTGCCGCCGCCCTTCGCGAATGCGCGCCATCAGCTTGGCATCGCGCCCCGCGACATGGCCGAAAAGCGCGTCCGAATGGCCCGCCGGGGCCTTGGTATCGGCGGCAACCACCAGATCAGCCCCCAGATCCAAAGGCCGCTGTAACAAAGGGGTCATGGTGGTGTTATCCGCAATCACCAAAGCCCCCGCCGCGCGGGCGCGGGTGCAAACTTCGGCAATATCAATAACATCCAAAGCAGGGTTCGACGGTGTTTCAACATAGACAACGTCAAAGCCTGCGAAATCGGCCGTCGCCATTTCCAGCGTCGGCACCTCGACCACCACAACCCCATAGACCGCCAGAAGATCACGCCCCAAAAGCCGCGTCACATAATAGCCGTCCGACGGGATCATCACCTTGGCGCCGGCCCTGAGCGTGGCAATCAGCGCCGCCGAGATCGCCGCCATGCCAGAGGGAAAGGCCACAACCTCGGCCGCTTCCAGAATGCCAAGCTGGGTTTCGACCGCATCCCAAGTGGGCTGGCCCGAGCGGCCATAGTAATAGGCCGCGCCCTCGGCTTCGGGCAAATGGAAGGTGGTGGCCACCGAAATCGGCGGCACCACAGGTTCGCCCAACGACAGCCCTGCCTTGCGATGATGCAAGACCTGCGCAATGCGCGTCTTGGCCAGTTCGTCCATGCCCAAACCTTCCCTTTTGGTCAGAATGCTCCAAGGTCTTTGCCCCAGAGCCTGCTTCCGACACGCCCCCGGATCATTGACAGACGGGGCGTGTCAGATGGCCCGAAGGGCCGCCTTATTCCAACCTTGCCGGAAAGCCCGGTGCGCGCAAGTCGGTGCTGAGCAAATCTTCCAGAAGTTTGGCGATCATCGGGGATTGCGCTTCGCCGCCATAGGCTGCCTTGGCCGCGATATAGGTTTGGTTTGTGGCGCTGGCCAGATCCAGCGGCACGCCGAATTCCTTGCCAAAACCCAGCGCAAAGCCCAGATCCTTCAGCGCCAGATCGACGTTGAAGGCAATGTCATAAGACCCGTTCAGGATCAGCGCGCCTTCGGTTTCATGCACAAAGGAATTGCCCGACGAGGCGGCAATCGCATGCCATGCCTGACCAAGGTCAAGCCCGCCGCGTTTGGCAAGCATCAGCGCCTCGGAGGTGGCCTTGAGATGGATGAAGGCCAGCATATTGGTGATGACCTTGATGATCGACGATGAGCCCAAGGGGCCCATGTGGAAGATCTTGTCGCCCATGGCTTCCATCGCGCCGTGGTGGCGTTCAAAAAGGTCACGGTCACCGCCTGCCAGCATGGTGATCTTGCCCTGATAGGCCAGATGCACACCGCCGGTGACGGGCAGTTCCATCATCCGCACGCCCGCATCGGCGGCGACTGCGGCAAGCGCCAGCACCTCGTCGCGCCCCAGCGTCGACATCTCCAGCCAGTTCGCATCCTTGCGCATGTGCGGCAGGATGTTGCGCAAGACCCGCTCGGACACGGCAGGCGATGGCAGGCAGGTGATGACATGGTCCACCGCCCCGGCCAGCGTCTCGGCGCTGGTCGCAAGGGTGGCGCCCATCGCCACCAAAGGCGCGGCCAGGCTGGGGTTCAGGTCATAGACTGTCACCTTGAAACCCGCCTTCAACAGGCAGCCCGCGCAGGCCGCGCCAAGGTTGCCAAGGCCAATATAGCCATAGTGCATTTTCGTCACTCCCAGTTTATCTTCAAAGCCTTGCGGGCATTACTTGAAGTAAATGTTGAACTTTTCCCGAATGGCGCGGTCAATCTCGGCATCCACAACGCAACCCGCTTTCGACAGGATTTCGTTCTTGCGCGCGATCGCCCCGTCCAAAAGCAGGGGCTTGCCTGCCTCGTTCCATTCCTTCGGGCTCATCCGGTTGCCAACCTTGGGGTAGACATATTCGGTCTGCATCAGTTTCAGCGTCTGGTCAGAGCCGAGATAATGGCCCGGCCCGCCAAGGCAGACCTCTTTCATCGCATCCAAGGATGTGCTGTCCGGCGTCACGTCGATGCCCCGCACCAGACGCATGGTCTGGCCCAGAAGGTCATCGCCCAAGACCAGGCTTTCCAGACAAAAGCCCAGAAGGCTGGCATGCATGCCCACGGCTTCATAGCACATGTTCAAACCGGCCAGACCGGCCAGCGCATTGGTGATGCCTTGCTCCCACCCGGCCTGCATGTCGGGCAATTTGCTGTCCGAAATCCCCGAGGCAGCACCACCTGGCAGACCATAAAAGCGGTGCATCTGCGCGCAACCTGCGGTCAAAAGCGCCTGTTCGGCCGAACCGCCCGACATCGCCCCCGTACGCAAATCGCTGACGAAGGGCCAGGTGCCAAAGATGGCCGGCGCGCCCTTTTTGATGGCATTGACATAGACCACACCGGCCAGACATTCCGCCACCGCCTGCACGATGGTCAGGGCAATCGGCGCAGGTGCCGTGGCCCCGGCCTGCCCGGCGCTGAGCAAAAGCATCGGCATGCCACGGCGGATGCAATCCTCCATGGTGATGCAGCTTTCCTCGGCAAACTTCATCGGCGGAACCACAAAGCAGTTGGAGTTCGACACGAAGGGCCTCTCGACCCAACGCTCTTCGCCGCCGGCCACCATGTAAAGCATGTCAAAACAATCGGCGACATGGGACGGATCGCTGAAGCTGGTGCCGACATGCTTTGTGGTGCCCGCAAGGCAGCCGTAAAGCGTGTTCAGGTCCATCTCTTTGTTGTCCACCACATCGCGGCACACCATGGTGCGCTGATAGAAGTGAATGTTATCAAGGTTATCCACCAGACGCGCGGCATCATACAGATCCTGCGCGGTTGATTCGCGATAGTCCAGCGTGATCGGGTCAACAATGTGAACCGCCGCGCCAGCCGTGCCGTAATGCACGTTCGATCCGCTCAGATGCAGGTCATGCTTTTCGTCGCGGGCATAAAGAGTGATGTCACGCGCAGCCACCGACAGCATGTCTTCGACCAGCGCGCGCGGAAAGCGCAGGCGGCCATCGTCGCCCTGAATGGCGCCGGCGGCGGTCATGACCTCAACACCCGAGGGCGGGGCCTGCGACAGACCGATCTGCTCCAACGCATCAAGTGCGGCCTCGTGGATCTGGCGCACGCCTTCTTCGGTCAGGGGCTTGTATTGCCCACCGGGCATGCCGCCGCGCACCGGCCGCACATCATCGGCCAAGGGCGCTGCGCGCATCGCAACCCGTGCGGCCCGGCCACCAGAACGCCCAGCGCGCGCACGCGCGGGTTCACAAACTTCACCAATATCGGTCATGTCTTGCCCTTCCTCTTGGCAAAAATACTAAAGCAGGGGTCCGGGAAACGCGTTGCCCCGGGTCCTGCCAATGTCAGGCGCGCACGCGCTCGGATTTCGGATCATGCATCGGCACCAATGAGACAAGCGCCTCATGCCGCTGCCCGGCCACTTCGATTTCGTATTTTGACCCCAGAAGCTCTGCGTCGCTTTGGCCCACGCAAGGCACATAGCCCATGCCCACAGCCCCCCCAAGGAAATGGCCATAGGCGCCGCTGGTCACAGGACCGACGATCTTGCCATCGCGGACAAGGGCTTCGTTGTGGAACAGCAAGGGTTCGGGGTCTTTCAGGCGGAACTGCACCATCTTGCGGGCAAGCCCGGCCTCTTCCTTGCGCAACACCGCCTCGCGGCCGATGAAATCGGGCTTCTTGCGGCTGACGGTAAAGCCAAGGCCCGCCTCCAGCACATGATCTTCATCGGTGATGTCATGGCCCCAGTGGCGATAGGCCTTTTCAATCCGGCAGCTGTCCAGCGTGTGCAACCCGCACAGCTTCAGCCCCAGATCGGCCCCCGCCTCTTCCAGCGCCTCAAAGACATGGGCGGTCTGGTCAGAGCTGACGTAAAGCTCCCATCCCAGCTCGCCCACATAGGTTACCCGGTGCGCCCGTGCCAGCCCCATGCCCACCTCGACTTCGCGGGCCATGCCGAAGGGATGCGCGGCATTGCCAAAATCGGCAGGCGAAACGCGTGTCATCAGATCGCGCGATTTCGGCCCCATGATGCACAGAACCGATTCTGCGGCCGTCATATCGGTGATGACCGCAAAGTCATCGCCCAGATTGTCGCGCATCCAAGCCAGATTGCGCTGCAAGGTCGCCCCCGGCACCACGGCCAGATAGGCGGTTTCCGAAAGCCGCGTCACGGTCAGGTCGGCCTCGATGCCGCCTTGGTTGTTCAAGAACATGGTATAGACGATCTTGCCCACGGCCACATCCATCTGGGCAGAGGAGATCCGGTTCATGAAGCGGCAGGCGTCGCGGCCTTCGATGCGGATCTTGCCAAACGAGGTCATGTCGAAAAAGCCGATCCCGTTGCGAACCGCCATATGTTCGGCCTTTTGGTTGTCAAACCAGTTCTGGCGTTTCCACGAATACTTGTATTCGCGTTCTTGCCCCTCATTGGCAAACCAGTTCGCGCGTTCCCAGCCCGCCACTTCGCCAAACACCGCGCCACGGGCTTTGAGATGGTCATGCAAGGGGGTGCGGCGCACGCCGCGGCTGGTTTCGACCTGACGATAGGGGAAATGGTCAGCGTAAAGCAGACCCAGCGTTTCAGTGACGCGTTCCTTCAGATAGCGCTTGTTGCGCTGGAAGGGCTGTGCGCGGCGGATATCCACCTCCCACAGGTCAAACGGGGCCTCGCCTTCGGTGATCCAATGGGCCAGCGCCATCCCTGCCCCACCCGACCCGGCGATGCCGACCGAGTTATAGCCCGCCGCCACCCAATAGCCTTTCACTTCAGGCGCTTCGCCCAGATAGTAGCGGTCATCGGGGGTAAAGCTTTCCGGCCCGTTGAAAAAGGTGTGAATCCCCGCAGTCTGGAACAGCGGCATCCGGTTCATGGCGTGTTCCATGATCGGGGTGAAATGTTCCCAGTCTTCGGGAAGGGTGTCAAACTCGAAATCCTCGCGGATGCCGTTCATACCCCAGGGCTTTGCCTTGGGTTCAAAGGCCCCGATCATCATCTTGCCGGCATCGGATTTGTAATAGGCGCATTCGTCGGGCACCCGCAGCACCGGCATATGGCCAAGGCCCTCGACGGGTTCGGTGATAAGATAGAAATGCTCGCAAGCATGCAGCGGCAGGGTGACGCCCGATTGCTCGGCCAGATCGCGCCCCCACATGCCGCCACAGTTCACCACCACATCAGTGGCGATATGGCCCGGCTCGCCGTCACGGGTGACATAGTCGACACCGGTCACCCGGCCATCGGCCTTGGTCACGCCGGTGACCTTGGTATGTTCGAAAATCTGTGCGCCTTGCATACGCGCGCCCTTGGCAAGCGCCATGGCAATATTGGCCGGGTCGCATTGGCCATCCAGCGGCAGATGCACCGCCCCCACCACATCGCCCACATTCAGGTGCGGATACATGGCCTTGGCTTCACTGGGGCTGATCTCTTGCACATCCACATCAAAGATCCGCGCCACGGTGGCTTGGCGCAGCAGCTCTTCATGCCGCGCTTGCGTCAGCGCGACCGAGATGCTGCCAACCTGCCGCATCCCCGTCTCGACCCCGGTTTCGGCGGCCAGTTTGACGTAAAGATCGGCCGAGTATTTCGCCAGCCGCGTCATGTTGGCGCTGCCCCTCAACTGGCCGATCAGCCCGGCCGCATGCCAGGTGGTGCCAGAGGTCAGCTGCTTGCGTTCCAGAAGGACGATGTCCTTCCAGCCCATCTTGGCCAGATGATAGGCCACCGAGCAGCCAGAGACGCCACCACCGATGATAACGGCGCGGGCTTTGGAAGGAATCGTCATGGGGAAGTCTCCGGGGGAATGAGCACGAGTTTGCCGGCAAAGCGCCCGGCGTCCAGATCGTCCTGAGCGCGGGCAATGTCGCGCAAAGGATAGGTGTTTGACACCACAGGCCGGATGCGGCCGGTGTTGATGATGGTGACAAGGCCGGCAAAGACCTCGCGCGGTTGATGGGTGGCACCATAGATGGTCAGATCATTCAGATAGACCCGGCGCAGATCGCCCCTGACCATGGGGCCGGCCACAGCGCCCGATGTGGCATAGCGCCCTCCGGGGCGCAGCGCGTCCAGCCGGTCTTGCCAGCCATCGCCCCCGACCACATCGATCACCACATCAAAGCTTTGAAATTGGGGGGTGCTGTCGCGCGACAGGATCTGTGCGCCAAAGCCGCGGAGCGCGGCCGATTTCGACAGGCTGCACTGGGCCGTCACATCGGCCCCGCTCAGCAGCGCCAGTTGCACCGCGGCAAGCCCCACCCCGCCCGAGGCCCCGGTCACCCGCACCCGTTCGCCCACCGCAATCTGCGCGCGCGTCAGCAGGTTGTGGGCTGTGCCATAGGCGCAAGGCATCGCGCCAATTTCGATATCGGTCAGGGGCGAGGCGGTGACATCATGTAGATGCCGCGCCTTCAACACGCAATATTGCGCGAAGGCCCCGTCAAACTCCGACCCGATCGATACGAAGTGGATCGGATTGCCCTTGGTCGGTTCATGCTGGTTGGTCGGGCAGATCACCCGTGCGCCCAAGGCAAAGCCCTGCACGCCTTCGCCCAGCGCGACCACCCGCCCACACAGATCAGAGCCCTGAATGCGCGGAAAGGCCATTTCACCCGCCCAACCGGCCGCCCGCCCTTCGCCGCCATACCAGCCGCGCCGGGTGTTGAGATCGGTCATATTGACCCCTGCCGCCAGCACGCGCACCAAAACATCGCCCGGACCCGGGCGCGGCACGGGGATATCCTCGCGCCAGACAAGCTTTTCGGGCCCGCCATGTCCTGTCAGTTGCACGCCGCGCATGGTGGCAGGTATCCCCTTCATGCCCGGATGCGTTCGTTCTTGGCATCCCACAGCGGGGCGTCTTCCTGCACCATGGCGGGATAAAGCGTGCCGAAGATTTCCACCTGAACCTTGGTGCCCGGCACGTTGACCTCGGTTTTCAGCATGCCAAGACCGATGCAGGCCCCAACGCGGTGGCCGTAATAGCCGCTGGTCAATTCGCCCACGATCGCGCCGTCTTTCCAGATTGTCGCCATATAGGGCGGATCCTGATCGCCAGCCTCGATCACCAGCGTGCAGAAACGCTTGGTCACGCCGCGCTGCTTTTCCGCCTCAAGCGCGGCTTTGCCACGGAACTCGGGTTTGGCCCAATCGACAAAGCGCTCAAGCCCGCCCTGCAGCACGGTGTAATCGGTCGACAGATCGCCCTTCCATGCCCGGTAACCCTTTTCCACCCGCAAGGAATTCAGCGCAAACATGCCAAAGGGGCGCAGCCCGTGGCCTTTACCGGCCTGCAGGACGGCATCCCAGACCGATGCGGTATCGGCCACCTTGGAATGGATCTCCCAGCCCAGTTCCCCCGCGAAGGACACGCGGGCCAACCAGACCTCGGCCCCGGCAATATGGGCGGTCTGGTGGGTCAGCCAGCCCTTGGACAGATCGGCATCCGACACGTCGGCCAGAATGGCCCGCGATTTCGGCCCGGTCAGGATTTGGGTCGACCAGGCCAAGGTGTGATCGGTCAGGCTTAGCCCCGGTGCCAGATGGCGCGACAGCCATTCCCAATCGTGGCTTTGGGCGGTTGCGGCGGTGATAAGCACCATCTCGTCTTCGGCAATCCGCGCCACCGACATTTCTGTGACGATCCGGCCCTTGTCATCGGCGAAATAGGCCAGACCCAGACGCCCGACATTCGGCACTTTGCCGGTGATCTGGCGCGACAGCCATTCGGCGGCCCCTGCCCCTTTCAGCACAAAGCGGCTGAAGCCCGGCAAGTCCAGAATACCGGCAGCGTCACGCACGGCCTGAGCCTCTTCGCGCACGGCGCCAAACCACGGGCCTTCCCGATCCCAGGTGCGCTGCGCGTCTTCGCCGACATCATCGCCGGGACGGGCGTACCACACCGCACGTTCCCAGCCATTATAGGGCGCATAGACCGCGCCAAGCGCCTTGGTCTGGGCATGAACGGCAGACAGCTTCTTGTCGCGCCCCGCGCGCCAGGCGTGGTGGGGCATGTGCATGGCATATTCGTGGCCATAAACCTCCATCCCCTTTTTCACGCAATATTCCGGGTCTTCAAAGCCGGTAAAGCGGCGCGGGTCGCAAGACCACATGTCCCATTCGGTGGCGCCTTCGGTCACCCATTCGGCCAACACCTTGCCCGCGCCCCCGGCCTGACAGATGCCGAAGGTGAAGACGCACGCCTCGAACGCATTGGGCACGCCGGGCATCGGGCCGATCAGCGGGTTGCCGTCGGGCGTATAGGGGATCGGGCCGTTGATGACCTTGGACAGGCCTGCCTTGGCCAGCAAGGGCACCCGCTCCATCGCGTCATTGATGTGCCATTCCAGACGTTCCAGATCGTCGGGGAAAAGCTGGAAGCTGAAATCATCTGGGAAAGGATCATCCTTGGTCACCCAATGGGCGCGGCAATTGCCCTCATAGGGGCCAAGGTTGAAGCCGTTCTTTTCCTGCCGCAGGTAATAGCTGCTGTCGACATCGCGCAGCAAAGGCAGCTTGTGGCCGACCTTTTGCGTCCAGCTTTCCAGTTCGGGAATGGTGTCAAACAGCATGTATTGATGGCTCATCACCATCATCGGCAGGTCGCGGCCAAACCACTTTCCGACCTCGCGCGCATAATAGCCGGCCGCGTTCACCACGATCTCGCAGCGGATTTCGCCCTTGGGGGTTGAGATCACCCATTCGTCGCCTTCACGCCGCACGCCGGTGGCGGGGCAGAAACGTTCGATCCGCGCGCCCATCTGGCGCGCCCCCTTGGCCAAAGCCTGGGTCAGCTGTGCCGGGTCAATGTCGCCATCATAGGGGTCATGCAACGCGCCGGACAGATCATGGGTATCGACAAAGGGATAGACCTGCTTGATTTCGTCCGGGGTCAGGATCTTCAGATCCATCCCCTGATAGCGGCCCATGCCCACCACCTTCTGAAACTCTTGCAGGCGTTCCTTGGTGTGACCCAACCGCACCGAGCCGGTAACGTTGTAGTTCATGGGATAGTCGACCTCATCGCCCAGACGGCGGTAAAGCTCGGCCGAATAGCGCTGCATGTTCATGATCGACCAGCTGGACGAGAAGGTCGGCACGTTGCCAGCCGCGTGCCAGGTGCTGCCTGCGGTCAGCTCGTTCTTTTCCAAAAGAACGCAATCCGTCCACCCGGCTTTGCACAGGTGATACAGGCTGGACGCACCCACCGCGCCGCCACCGATTATGACCACACGGGCATGGGTTGGAAAGTCAGACATCGAGGCGCTCCCTTAACACTTTTGGCGCACTATCTACTGGCGGAATTTTCCTTTCAATCGAGCCAAATCCGGTCTATTGATCGATAATAACGATCAGGCCGGAAGGGCCGTCATCCACAGGCTGTAAAAGATGCAGATCGAACTTCTCGACACGTTCCTTGACCTTGTTGAAACCCGCAGCTTTCACCGCACGGCGGAACGGCTGGAAATAACCCAATCCACCGTCTCGGCACGTGTTCAGGTGCTGGAACAAGCCATCGGCGCGCGGCTTTTCTCGCGGTCGCGGGCAGGCACGCAGCTGACGACCGAGGGGCTGAAATTCCTGCCCCATGCCCGCGGCCTGCGCCATGCCTGGACCGAAGCCCAGCGGTCGGTCGCGCCATCGGGCGATGCTGCGGTGTCCTTGCGCATCGGCATTCAGCATGACCTTGCCGCCGGGCGCATCGGGGGCTGGATGGGGGCCTTTCGCAAGACCTTGCCGGAATGCGCCTTTTACATCGAGCCGGACTATTCGGTGCAGATGTGTCAGGACGTGGCGCGCGGGGCCTTGGATTTCGCGATCCTCTTTTCGCCCCAGGCCATGCCGGATCTGCATTTCGCCTCGGTCGGGGAAGTCAGCTATCAGCTGATCTC
>JAIOXV010000054.1 GCA_021741465.1 Paracoccaceae bacterium | reverse complement strand
AATCCGGCCAACCCCTTCACCTTGACAGGCGTCGCCAATATCGCCGCCATCCCGGTAGGCGCACGCATTTCTGGCACGGGCGTGGGGCGCGAGATTTATGTTGCCGGACGAAATATCGGTGCCGGCACGATCACCCTGTCTGATCCTTTGTGGGGGGGGGCTGCGACCCGGAATTTCACCTTCCGGCGCTATAAATACATGTTGGATTTCAGCGGCTTTGACGAGCTGAGCAAGTTCGAGATCACCGATATCGAATTCAATTGCGCCCAGACCTGCAGCGCCATCCTGCTTGCCAAGACCGGAAAGCTGTTCCGTATCAGCGATTGCACCTTCACCACCCCCAAAGACCGGGGCGTCACATCGTACAAAGAGGGCTGTCAGGGCATCGTCATCGAAAGCTGCCAGTTCAACAGCTGGGAATTTACGCTGACCGCGCAAAACCGCAGCACGGTGGGTTTCAACGTGAACGCCAATGACGCCAAGATCCGCAACAACCGCGCGGCCTATTTCGCCCATTTCGGGGTCTTGGCCGGGGGCAGCCATATCATCCTTGGCAACCACATGTTTTCCGAAGACGAAGAGCCGTTGGGCGCCCGCCGCGCCGGGCTGGTCTTTACCGCGCGCAATGTGCGCGGCTTTGTGGTGGGCAATTACATCGACAATTGCTTCATCGAATTGTCAAACGAACGCGATCCGGATCCTGATTTCGGCTCGGGCTATACGTTCGGGGGGATGGCGATTACCGGGAACCTTTTCTTGTGCTCCAACACCAACCCGGGCTTCCGTTTTCTGGTGCTAAGCCCCAAGGGCAGCGGCCATTCCATCGCCGGTTTGTCGGTGACGGGCAATGTGTTTCGCAACAGCACCAATTCCATCGACCGGGTTGAAGACGTTGATACCTCAGAGGCCACGCTGAACACGGGCAGTTATCGCAACCTTGTCTTTGCCAACAACACTTTCAACGGCGTTTCGCAGGCCACCGTCAGTCCGATGCTGGTTGAACACAGCCAAAACACCGCTGCAGACACCTGGGTTGTCGATGCCACGGACTATCTGCCGTTCACCGGCCGGGCCCGCAATGTGGAAAGTCTGGTGCTTGAGGGGCCGCTGCGCAACGCGTCCAATGCGGTGCAATGGGCGCAGCCCTATGTCGAGGTTGAACAGGGCGTGGGCAACCGTATGGTGAACCTGAAATGGCCAAGCCCGGTCAAGGGCAAGGCGCTGGTCACCGTGCGCTGCGACAATCCGCTTTAGCGGGGCGCTGCGCGCAGGTCTTGCGGCCCCAGCCGGAAAGCCCGGGCAAATCCGCCGTTCAACAGGCCGCTTTGCGGCTGCAAACGCACCAGCGCGAAATCGGCAAAGTCGATATAAAGGGCCGCCTTCGGGTGGCCCTTCAGCCAATGGGCGCGCAAGCCGGGGCGGACCGGGTCATCGGCGGCTACAAATTCAGCCCGTGCGCGGATCATCAGGCGTGGATGTGTCAACGGATCCCCCTTTTCCCCCACTTCGCCCAACATCACAGCGCAAGCCGGATCTGCCTTCAGCCCGGCGAAATGCGGTGCAAGGCTGGAGATCAGCGTCATCGGCAGGCCTTCGGGGCAAAGGCCAAAGCCAATGCGGCTGATCGCAGGCCCGCCGCCCACATCCATATAGGCCAGCGCGCCATGCATCGCCTTCATCAGATCGTGCGCCAGCGCGCGGGCGGCATCATCGGCGGGGGCGACGGGGTCGGGGCGGGTGGTTTCGGTCATCTTGGGCCTTCAAGGTGATTGACAGGCGGGGGTGCTTGCGCGTTTGTTAACGGCATTTGAAGCCACCCGCCATGATTTCTGGCCCCCCCACTCGCAGTCAGGTTGCCGCCATCATGGCCCTTGCCCCTATACCTTCGCAAAGCTCTTCCGAGTTTCTGCCCAAACTTGTCACGACCTTGCGCGAGGGCTATCGGCCCGCCGATCTGCGCGCCGATATTCTGGCCGGGTTGACCGTCGCGATTGTGGCGCTGCCCTTGTCGATGGCGATTGCAATTGCCAGCGGGGTCGGGCCAGAGCGGGGGCTGTTCACCACCATAATCGGCGGGTTTCTGGTGTCGGCGCTGGGCGGATCGCGGTTTCAGATTGGCGGGCCGGCGGGGGCCTTCATCGTGCTGGTGGCCGCTTGCGTGACGCAAATCGGGATCGAGGGGTTGTTGCTGGCGACGTTTCTTTCGGGGGGGTGTTTGGTCATTCTTGCGCTTTTGCGCGCGGGATCCTACGTGCGTTTCATCCCCTATCCGGTGACGGTTGGCTTCACCGCCGGAATTGCCGTCATCATCTTTTCTAGTCAGATCAAGGATCTGTTCGGCCTGTCTTTGCCGGGTGGAGAGCCTGCAGAAATGCTGCACAAGGTCGCCGCCCTGTGGCAGGCACGCGGCAGTTTGAACCCGGCGGCGCTGGTGGTGGCGGGCGGGACCGCCGCGGTGATCGTGGGGATCAAGCGCTGGGCCCCCAAGGCGCCGAACCTTTTGATCGCGGTAAGTTTGGCCGCCGTGGCGGTGGCCGCGTTTGGCCTGCCGGTCGAGACCATTCACAGCCGCTTTGGCCAGTTGCCCCGCGTGCCCCCAGCCCCCAGCCTGCCTGGTCTGGGGTTGGACGCGGTGCAGGCCGCGTTGCCATGGGCCTTGTCGTTCACGCTTTTGGGCGCGATCGAAAGCCTGCTTTCGGCCGTGGTGGCCGACGGCATGTCAGGCCGCAGGCATCGGCCCAATGCCGAATTGCTGGCACAGGGCGTGGCGAATTGCGGGGCTGCGCTGTTTGGGGGGTTTTGCGTTACCGGAACCATTGCGCGCACCGCAACCAATGTGCGTGCGGGGTCTCGTGGGCCGGTCTCAGGCATGTTGCATGCGATTTTCGTGCTGCTTTTCATGCTGATCGCGGCCCCCTTGGCGGGGTATATTCCATTGGCGGCCTTGGCAGCGGTTCTGGCTGTGGTGGCATGGAACATGGCCGAGAAAGAGGAAATGTGGCATCTGGCCCGGCATTCCCGGGCCGATGCAGTGGTTTTGCTGGCCACCTTTGGCCTCGTGGTGTTCCGCGATTTGACCGAAGGCATTGTGGTGGGCTTTGCGCTGGCGGGGCTGGTGTTCATCAACCGGATGTCGGCCGGCACAAGGATTGAAGAAAGCCTTTTGCCCGCAACCCCGGCCGAAACCGGAGCCGAAGCCGGGGGCGGCGGCGCAAGCGACGTTGTTGTCTATCATCTGAACGGCCCATGGTTCTTTGGCGCGGCCGCACGGCTGGGCGCGGTTTTGGACCAGGTCTCGGAACAGCCCAGTGCCTTTGCGGTCGATTTCGCGGGCGTGCCGTTGATCGACAGTTCGGGGGCCTATTCCTTTGCGCTTTTGGCGCGGAAGATGGCCCGTCGCGGCGGGCAACTGGTGATTTCGGGCGCGCGCCCCGAGGTGCGACGCGCGTTGCATCAGGCAGGGGTGCATGGCGATCAGGTGCTGTTTGTGGCCGATCTGGGCGATATTCCGGCCGCATTGGCGCAACGCGCGGCTGTCTGACTTCAGCCTTGGCTACCACTGGGGTCGAATCGTCGCAACGCAAGAATATTGCGCGCACCGCGCCGCGGCCTTTGCACAGCTTGCTTGCGCTATCATAAAAATGGGGATTGCAGCGGTTTTTGCGCCCGTGAGCAAACCCTGCGCGTGGCTGCGACACATGCGCAGATTCCAACGCCGCCATTTTCTTGCCAATTTTCGCCATATTTACAGATTTGACCCGTAATCTTGTCAATTAATTTACAGAAAAAAGCCTTCTACAATTAGAGTTAGCACTTCTTTTACAAATCCTTTATGATGCCACTACGGAGGAGTTCTGCGCCAGCGGCGTGGGCCGTGGGGATCAGCGCGCCAAGCTGTTCGAACTGGAGGAGATACCAATGGCAGAAACCGGTCAGGCAAAGGGCGTTTATTCCGCGTCCAAAGAGTTCAGCGCAGCGGCGCATGTCAACGCGGAAAGCTATGAGCGCATGTATGCGGCCTCGGTCGCGGACCCGGATGCCTTTTGGGCCGACCAAGGTCAGCGGATCGACTGGATCAAGGGCTATACCAAGGTCAAGAACACCTCGTTCGACTATGGCAATGTCTCGATCAAATGGTTCGAAGACGGCACGCTGAACGTTTCTGCCAACTGCATTGACCGCCACATGTTGACCCGCGCGAACCAGACCGCGATCATCTGGGAGCCCGACAGCCCTTCGACGCCGGCACAGCACATTACCTATGCCGAATTGCTGGAAAAGACCTGCCGTATGGCCAATGTGCTGAAGGCGCATGGCGTGGGCCGGGGTGACCGCGTTGTGATCTATCTGCCGATGATCCCGGAAGCCGCTTATGCCATGCTGGCCTGCGCCCGGATCGGAGCCATACATTCCATCGTTTTCGCGGGCTTCTCGCCTGACGCGCTGGCCAACCGCATCAATGACAGCGAGGCCAAGCTTGTCATCACGTCCGATTTTGCCCCGCGTGGCGGCAAGAAGACCGCGCTGAAGGCGAACACCGATCAGGCGCTTTTGCACTGTGACGACCGGGTGAAATGCCTTGTGGTCAAGCACACCGGCGACCAAACCCATTGGACCGAAGGCCGCGATTTTGACGTCAAGGCCGAGATGGCTTCGGCCAAGCCCTATTGCCCCTATGTCGAGATGGGCGCGGAAGATCCGCTGTTCATCCTTTACACCTCGGGGTCTACCGGCAAGCCGAAAGGGGTTGTGCATACCTCGGGCGGGTATCTGGTTTATGCCGCGATGACGCAGCAGTTGACCTTTGATTATCACGATGGCGATGTGTTCTGGTGCACGGCGGATGTGGGTTGGGTGACCGGCCACAGCTATATCATCTATGGCCCCTTGGCCAATGGTGCCACCACGATCATGTTCGAAGGCGTGCCGACCTATCCTGACGCGGGCCGCTTCTGGGAAGTTTGCGCCAAGCACAAGGTCAACCAGTTCTACACCGCCCCTACCGCGATCCGCTCCTTGATGGGCATGGGTGCCGAGTGGGTTGAAAAGCACGACCTGTCCAGCCTGAAGCTGTTGGGATCGGTGGGCGAGCCGATTAACCCTGAGGCTTGGAATTGGTACAACACCCATGTTGGCAAAGGCAAATGCCCGATCGTTGACACCTTCTGGCAGACCGAAACCGGCGGCCATCTGATTACGCCCTTGCCCGGCGCGATTCCGCAAAAGCCCGGTTCGGCCACCAAGCCTTTCTTTGGCGTGCTGCCCATCGTGCTGGATCCGGCGTCGGCCAAGGTGCAGGAAGACACCGAAACCGATGGCGTTTTGTGCATTGCCGACAGCTGGCCGGGCCAGATGCGCACGCTGTGGGGCGATCACGCCCGCTTTGAAGAGGCGTATTTCTCCCAGTATCGGGGCTATTACTTTACCGGTGACGGCTCCCGCCGCGATGCCGATGGCTATTACTGGATCACCGGCCGCGTTGATGACGTCATCAACGTATCTGGCCACAGGATGGGCACTGCCGAGGTGGAAAGCGCCCTTGTCGCCCACCCGAAAGTCGCCGAAAGCGCCGTTGTCGGCTATCCGCATGACATCAAGGGGCAGGGTATCTACGCCTATGTCACGCTGATGAACGGGGTAGAGCCAAGCGAGGCGCTGCGCAAAGAGCTGGAAGCTTGGGTGCGCACCGAAATCGGCCCGATTGCCAAGCCTGATCTTATCCAATGGGCCCCCGGCCTGCCGAAGACCCGGTCGGGCAAGATCATGCGCCGCATCCTTCGCAAGATTGCCGAGAACGACTATGGCAGCCTTGGCGACACCTCCACACTGGCCGACCCGTCGGTGGTGGATGATCTGATCGACAACCGCATGAACCGGAGCTAAGGGCGCATGGCGGCACATTCCCCCGTTCTGATCCTGCTTGGCCCCCCCGGGGCCGGCAAAGGCACGCAGGCGCGCATGCTGGAAGAAGACTTCGGTCTGGTTCAGCTTTCAACCGGTGACATGCTGCGCGCGGCCGTGGCCGCCGGCACCGAAGCGGGAAAACGGGCCAAGGCGGTCATGGAGGCGGGCCAGCTTGTCAGCGATGACATCGTGCTTGCGATTTTGAAAGACCGCATGGCCCAGCCCGACCTGTCCAAGGGCATCATCCTTGATGGGTTTCCTCGAACCGATGGCCAAGCGGCCGCGCTGGACGGGCTTTTGGCCGCCAATGCCCAGAAGGTTACCGCCGCGATCAGCCTTGAGGTTGATGACGAGGCCATGGTCGGCCGGGTTTCCGGCCGCTATACCTGCGCCAAATGCGGCGAAGGATATCATGATGAATTCAAACTGCCCGCCCATGCGGGGGTTTGTGACAAATGCGGCGGCACCGACATGAAACGTCGGGCCGACGACAACGCCGAGACGGTGCGCGAAAGGCTGAAAGCCTATCACGACCAGACGGCACCGCTGATTGCCTATTACGATGGCAAAGGGGTTTTGCAGAAGATCGATGCGATGGGATCCATCGGCGATATCCGCAAAGCCCTTGGCGCCATCGTGGGCGGCGTATCGGCTTAAAGAGGGACTTCGCGGCCGTCGGGAAAGGGGGCCGCGAGGAGGGACTTGCAACACAGGGAGTAGCAGCTATGGCGGACAAATCATCGTCCAACGCCTATTGGGCCGCGAATATCCGGATCATCCTTATCTCGTTGGTGATCTGGTTCGCATGCTCGTTCGGGCTTGGCATCATTCTGCGTCCGGCGCTTAAGGGGATCATGATCGGCGGTGCTGATCTTGGCTTCTGGTTCGCGCAGAACGGTTCGATCTACGTCTTCATCATCCTGATCTTCACCTATGCGAAGATGATGGGCAAAGTTGACGCTGAACACGGCGTTGAAGAGTAAGGGGACAGGGACACATGGATCAATTTACCCTTAACCTGATCGTAGTTGGCGCGACATTCGCCATTTACATCGGGATCGCGATCTGGGCCCGCGCGGGTTCGACCGCTGAATTCTATGCTGCTGGCCAGGGTGTACACCCGGTGCTGAACGGCATGGCAACCGGGGCTGACTGGATGTCGGCAGCTTCGTTCATCTCGATGGCCGGTATCATCGCCCTTGCTGGCGCTGGCGGCTATCAGCAATCGGCCTTCCTGATGGGTTGGACCGGCGGCTACGTGCTTCTTGCCCTGCTGCTTGCCCCCTATCTGCGCAAGTTTGGCAAGTTCACCGTGCCCGAATTCATCGGCGACCGTTTCTATTCGGGCGGTGCCCGTCTGGTTGCGGTTATCTGCCTTATCGTCATCTCGGTCACCTATGTTATCGGCCAGATGCGCGGTGTGGGCGTGACCTTCTCGCGCTTCCTTGAAGTGTCGACCGACACCGGTCTGTACATCGGTGCGGCCATCGTTTTCGCCTATGCCGTTCTTGGTGGCATGAAGGGGATCACGTATACGCAGGTTGCCCAATACATCGTTCTGATCATCGCCTATACCATTCCGGCGATCTTCATTTCGTTGTCGCTGACCGGCAACTTCCTCCCGCAGCTTGGCCTGATCGGTGGTTATGCTCCGACGGGTGGGGACGTGACGATGCTGGCCAAACTGGACAGCCTTGTGACCGAACTGGGCTTCACCGCCTATACTGCTGACAGCTCGAACATGTTCAACATGTTCCTGTTCACCATGTCGCTGATGATCGGTACCGCCGGTCTGCCGCATGTGATCATCCGCTTCTTCACCGTTCCGAAAGTGGCAGATGCCCGCTCGTCGGCCGGTTGGGCGCTGGTGTTCATAGCGCTGCTTTACACGGTCGCTCCGGCCGTTGGCGCCATGGCTCGTCTGAACCTGACCACTACCTTCTGGCCCGGCGCTGTGACCGGTTCGGCGCTTTCGGCCCCGGCCGTTTCGCTGGCTGACATCGAAAGCAAGCCGGAGCTGAGCTGGATCAACACCTGGAAAGCCACTGGTCTTTTGAACTATGAAGACAAGAACGGCGAGGGCATGATCCAGTACTTCAACGAACCCAAGGCCGTGGCTGCTGCCAACAAAGCGCTGGGCGAAGCTAAGAAGGCGCTGGCTGATGCTGCTGCTGATGCAGACAAGGCCGCACTGGAAACTGCAGTCACCGATGCGACGACTGCACGCGACGCTGCTTTGGCCGAAGCGAAGCTGGGTGACAAGACCCTGGCAGAGATGGGCCTTGTCGGCAACGAACTGACCAAGGTTGACAATGACATCATGGTTCTGGCGAACCCTGAAATTGCTGCTCTGCCCGGTTGGGTTATCGCTTTGGTTGCTGCTGGTGGTCTTGCCGCCGCTCTGTCGACTGCGGCCGGCCTGTTGCTGGCGATCTCGTCGGCTGTTTCGCACGACCTGATCAAGGGTTCGATCAATCCGAACATCTCGGAAAAGGGCGAACTGCTGGCAGCGCGTGTGTCGATGGGTGTTGCCATTGCTGTGGCGACCTGGCTTGGTCTGAACCCGCCCGGCTTTGCCGCGCAGGTGGTGGCTCTGGCCTTCGGTCTGGCAGCTGCGACGATCTTCCCGGCTTTGATGATGGGCATCTTCTCGAAGCGCATCAACAAAGAAGGCGCCATCCTTGGCATGATCGCAGGTCTGGTGTTCACGGCCGTGTACATCTTCATGTACCTCGGCTGGTTCTTCGTGCCTGGCACCGCGACCTATGCCAACACGCCTGACAACTACTTCTTCGGCATCTCGCCGTTGTCGATCGGTGCGATTGGCGCTTTGGTCAACTTCATCGTGGCCTATGTGGTCTCGATGGCTACCAAAGCCCCACCGCAGGAAGTCGTTGATCTGGTCGAGTCCATCCGCGTGCCGAAAGGTGCAGGCAAGGCTCAGGCTCACTAAGATCTCTCGCGCCTCCGGGGGTTTTCTCCGGGGGCGCACCCTTTGAAGGACCAGTCTGATGACCCATGATCCTGCTTCCATCATCGGCTTTCTTGAAACGGTCCACCCTTATGATGCACTGCCGCAGGACGAGTTGGCGCGGGTCGCCACTTCCTTCAGCCGCAGAGATATTACCGCCGGTGAGGTGATCTACACCGCAGGGCTGCCGCTTGAAGGGCTGTTTCTGGTCATGCAAGGCGCGGTTGAGGTGCTGGACCCTTCGGGCGCGCTGGTGTCACTTTTGGGGCCGCGCAACAGTCTTGGTGAACGCGGTCTGATGCGCGATGGCATTGCCGTGACCACCGCCAAGGCAACCGAGAACAGCACGGTTCTGATGCTGCCGGGCGCCGTCTTTCGTGGGTTGATCGCCAGCTTTCCTGCCTTTGAACGGTTCTTCCAGCGCGGCCGCAGCCAAGAAACCCGCGAAGCCGATATTTCCACCCGCAAGGTGGGCGATCTGATCGCGCGCGCGCCCATTGCGGTCACGCCCGACACCACCATACGCGCCGCGGCCGGGATCATGCGTGATGCCCATATCTCTTGCCTTGCGATTGCCACCGATGGCGTGCTGCAAGGCATTGTCACGGCACGCGATTTCACCAACAAGGTGCTGGCCGAAGGCATTGATCCCTCTGAACCCGTCAGTGCCGTTATGGCGCGTGATCCGATGGTGCTTTCGCCCGATAGCCTTGGCTCGGACATTTTGCACACCATGCTGGAACACCGCATCGGTCATTTGCCGGTTGTGGATGACGGCCGTCTGGTCGGCATGATAACCCAAACCGATCTGACCCGGTTTCAGGCCGTATCGTCGGCGCTTTTGGTGCGCGATGCAGCCACGGCCCAGACGGTTGAAGAACTCGCCGCCGCGACCGACCGCATCCCGCGGCTTTTGGTGCAACTGGTCGGCGGCAACCACGCGCATGAGGTTGTTACCCGGCTTATCACCGATGTCGCAGACACCGTCACCCGCCGCCTTTTGGCGATGGCCGAGGCCCAGCTTGGCCCGGCCCCCGTGCCCTATCTGTGGGCCGCCTGCGGCAGCCAGGGGCGGCAGGAACAGACAGGGGTCTCTGACCAGGACAATTGCCTTATCATCGACGACAGCGCCAGCGACGCCGATATGGGCTATTTCGCCGATCTGGCGCGCATCGTCACCGATGGGCTGAACGCCTGTGGCTATGTCTATTGCCCCGGCGACATGATGGCGACCAACCCGCAATGGCGCCAACGTCAGTCGGTGTGGCGAAGCTATTTCCACAAATGGATCAATACCCCCGATCCCATGGCGCAGATGCTGGCGTCGGTCATGTTCGATTTGCGCCCCATTGGTGGCAAGGCCAGCCTTTTCACCGATTTGCAAAGCGAAACGTTGGAACTGGCGGCCAAGAACTCGATCTTTGTTGCCCATATGATCGGCAACAGCCTGAAGCACACGCCGCCCTTGGGGCTTTTGCGGGGCTTTGCCACCATCCGCTCGGGCGAGCACAAGAACACCATCGACATGAAGATGAACGGCGTTGTGCCGGTGGTCGATCTGGGGCGCATCTATGCGCTGATCGGCGCGCTGACGGCGGTGAACACCCGCGCGCGGCTGATCGAGGCGGGCGAAGCGGGCATCATCTCGACCTCGGGGGCGCGTGACTTGCTGGAAGCCTATGATCTGGTTGCCGAGACCCGGCTGGAACATCAGCTTCGCCGCGTCAGGGCAGGCCATAAGCCGGACAATTTCATTTCGCCTTCGGATCTGTCGGATTTTGAACGCAGCCACCTGCGCGACGCCTTTGTCGTCGTGCGCACCATGCAATCTGCCGTGGGCCAAGCCCGCGGCGCGCGGAGTTGATGCGCTATGGCACTTGAACTGATCGGCTCTCTTGTGGCGGCGGCGACGCTGGGGCTTTTGTTGTGGGCCCTGCGGCGGCGGTTTACCGGCTTGCCGAAATGGTCGGTGCCGCTGGCGGCCGCGGTTGGTTTGATTGGCACAACGGTTTGGCTGGAGTATGATTGGTTCAACCGGGTTCGTGCAGAATTGCCGCCGGGCTTTGCGGTGGTGAACGCCGAAGCGACCAGCAATCCGCTGCGGCCTTGGACCTTTCTTGCGCCGATCACCACCAGCTTTACCGCGCTTGATCGCGACAAGCTTGCCCATCATCCGGCCATTCCCAGCATGGTCACCGCCCCGGTCTATGGCTTTGCCCGCTGGAAGAACCCGAAAAGCGGGCTGATGATTTTTGACTGTGCAGGCAATCGGCGCACGCCCGTGGTCGAAGGCATGCAGATTGATGAGGCCGGAACCCTAAGCGGAGGCGCTTGGCTGGTTTTGGAAACCGTGGATGAGTTGCAGGAGGCTGCCTGCCAGGAGGGGTGAGATGGCCGAAACCAAACGCAAGCACCGCGTGCTGGTGGTTGAAGACGAAGACAATATCGCGCTGGCCCTGGATTTCCTGATGACACGGGAAGGATATGACCATGCCCGCGTGGCAGATGGGGCCGAAGCCTTGCCGCGCATCCGCGACATGCACCCTGATCTTGTGCTTTTGGATGTCATGTTGCCCGGGGCCTCGGGCTATGAAATCTGTCAGGGTGTGCGGCTGGACCCCAACCTTGCGGATGTGAAGATCCTTATGATGACCGCGCGCGGATCTGCGATTGAAAAGCGCAAAGGGCTGGCCATTGGGGCGGATGGCTTCATCACCAAACCGTTCGAGTTGAAAGAACTGCGGGAGGAAGTGCGCCGCCTTCTGGACCAGGGGGTGTAAGATGCTTGCCCGCCTGTCGCTGCGTGTCCGGGTGTTCTTGTTCTTTGCCGCCTTGGGCCTT
This sequence comes from Paracoccaceae bacterium, assembly GCA_021741465.1. GTDB lineage: Bacteria > Pseudomonadota > Alphaproteobacteria > Rhodobacterales > Rhodobacteraceae > Tabrizicola_A. The sequence goes on along the minus strand of JAIOXV010000054.1, from coordinate 5,857 downwards.
GGTGCGCTGGTGGCGCTGGGGGTTGGCCTGTCCTTGGGGTATCGGCGGCTTGCAACCACGGAAAGCTTGCCCGCCTTTGTACAGGGCGGGGTTTTTGCGGGCTTTGCCATTCTGGGGCTGGTGGCCTGGGTCTGGTACTTGTTTGACAGCAATGTCGCCAAACCGATCGACATCCTGTCCGGGGCTTTGCGTGCCCGGGCGCATGCGGATGTGACCTCGGACATGGATGTGGCCATGGCGCGCTACTTGGGTGATCTGGCCCCGGCGGTTACGGCCGCGGCGCATCGTCTGGCCGAAACCCGCAGCGCCCTTGCCGAATCTGTCATGCGCGAGACCCAGCGGCTTTCGGATGAAAAAGCCCGGCTCGAGGCGCTTTTGTCGGATGTGCCGGTGGGTGTGTTGCTGGTCTCGGGCGATCATACGCTGGCGTTTTACAACGCCCATGCCGTTGATCTAATGGCCGCAGGCGCGGCGCCGGGACTTGACCGGCAGCTTTTTGACTATTTGCGCGAAGGGCCGGTGCGCCATGCCCATGACCGGCTGATCGCCAATGGTGATGCTGATGGCGCGACCGATCTTTTGTGCACCACCATTGCGGGGGCGCGGGTTTTGGCGGCGCGGATGCGCCTGACACCCGGCGGGCAGGGCTCTGCCCCCGGCTATGTCCTGACCCTGCGCGATGTAACGGCAGATCTTTCAAACCACGCCCGACGCGAGGCCTTGTTGGCCGAGGTCTTCGACCGGGTCCGCCGCCCGGCCGCAAACCTTAGCACGCTGATGGCGGTTATCCCCGCGGGTGAGGCTGGCCCCGGGCCGATGGATGCGGCCTTGCGCGAGGAAATCGCGGCCCTGGCCCATGCGGTGACAGAGCTTGGCCAGCGCCATGATGAGGGTCGGCAGGACGGTGGCGGGCTGACCCGCGCCCGCGCCTCGGATCTGGCCGATGGTTTGAAAGCCCGGCTTGAAGGGGGCGGGGTGGCGCTGCGCTCACAGGTGGCCGATCTGTTGCTGCGCGCGAATGGGTTCGAGATTATCTCGCTTCTGGATGGCATTGCGCTGCACCTGCGCGAAACGCTGGGGGCGGAAGATCTGTCGCTGCGGATTGAAGAGGAAGACAGTGGCGCGATGATCCGGCTGTGCTGGCAGGGGGGGCCGGTCAGTATCGGCGCGCTTGACCGCTGGCTGGCAGAGCCTTTGGACAAATCCGTGCCCGAAATTCTGTGCCGCACTGTGCTGGCAACCCATGCAACCGAGATCTGGCCGGAATCGATGCCGGACGGGCGGCAGGCGCTGTGCCTGCCCATCCGGCAGGCACGGCGCGCCACGGCCCGGCCAAAGCCCGTGGTGCGCAGCGTGGTGTATGATTTTGATCTTTTGTCGCGGGCGCGCACCGACAAGGTCGCAGATTCCACGCTTGACGCGCTGACCTATGTGGTTTTCGACACCGAAACCACCGGGCTTTTGCCGCAACAAGGCGACGAGATTGTGCAAATAGCCGCGGTGCGTATCGTCAACGGCCGCCGGGTTGAAGGCGAGGTTTTTGACACGCTTGTCAACCCGCGGCGGTCCATCCCGCTGTCGTCAACCGAAGTACATGGCATCACCGAAGCGATGGTGGCCGATGCCCCTGAAGTGGATGATGTGCTGCGCCGGTTTCACAAATTTGCCGAAGGGGCTGTGTTGATCGCCCATAACGCGCCCTTTGACATGCAGTTTCTGCGCCGCCGCGAAGCCGCCCTTGGTCTGGCTTTTGACAATCCCGTTCTGGACACGGTGCTTTTGTCAGCGGTGGTCTATGGCCAGCACGAGGTTCACAGCCTTGATGCGCTGACCCACCGGCTGGGGATCACCATCCCCGAGGCCGACCGCCATACCGCAATTGGCGACACCGTGGCCACCGCTGACGCCTTTTTGAAACTGATGCCAATGCTGCAAGGCCGGAGCTTGGCCCGCTTTGGCGAAGTGCTGTCCGAGGTCCGTAAGCATGGGCGTTTATTGAAAGATCTGAACTGACAACTGCAAATCACTTGACCCCTGCACCGCGCCATGCATTGAAAGGGCGGTAGAAACAAAAAGAAACGGAGCAGTGATGTATAGAATTTGGAGTGTCATTTCCACCTATTCACTGCTGCTGCTTTCTGGCGCAGTGCTGGCCCTGATCTGGGCCAATACCTACAATGATAGCTATCAGCATCTGGTGCACTTTGTGCTGTGGGATCATGCCCCGATAGGCCATGCCCACCATGAAGGCAGCGAGATGCATCGCACGCTGACATTTCAGTTCCTGATAAATGATATTTGCATGGCCTTTTTCTTTGCCATTGCGGCCAAGGAAGTCTGGGAAGGCATCATCCTGAAAGACGGCGAGTTGCGCGGCAAGAAAGCTCTGACGCCCTTGATTGCCACAGCAGGTGGCATGGCCGGCCCGGCTGCGGTCTATCTGGGGTTGGGGGCAATGCTGGGCGTCTCGGGGCTCTATGCCCAAGGCTGGGCCATCCCAACCGCGACAGATATCGCCTTTTCCTATCTGGTTGGCCGCATCGTCTTTGGCGCGGGCCATCCGGCGATCCGCTTCTTGCTGTTGCTGGCCATTGCCGATGACGCGGGCGGCATGGTCATTCTGGCGATTTTCTATCCGACGGGCGATCTGCAACCGATCTGGCTTTTGGCGTCATTCGGTGCGGCACTTGGGGTCTATATCTTGGCCAATTGGCTGCCGACGCGGCTGGATGGGAATGATCCGACCCGGCCCTATTCGACCTGGATGCGCCGGAAGGCTTCGTTCTGGCCCTATGCGATTGCCGGGGTGATTTCCTGGTATGGCTTTCATGAAGCGGGCATTCACCCCGCGCTTGGCCTTTTGCCTATCGTGCCGACCATCCCGCATGCCGACAAGCCTTACGGCTTTTTTGCCGAGGCAGAGGCCCATCTAAGCGACCTTCTGAACTCGATCGAACATCGCCTGAAATACTTTGTCGAGGTGATGCTGTTCTTCTTCGGGCTTTTGAACGCCGGCGTGGTGTTTTCGGCCTTGGGAGAGCCGACGTGGATGGTCCTGGGCGGGCTGGTGATTGGCAAGCCCGTTGGCATCTTCCTGATGGGAATGCTCGCCGCCCGGGTCATGGGCCTTGGCCTGCCAGACGGCATGAAGCCCAAGGATCTGCTGGTTCTGGGCTGTGTCGCAGCAATCGGGTTTACCGTGGCCTTGTTTGTAACAACCGTGGCCTTCCCGGCCGGGTTGGCGCAAGAGGCGGCCAAGATGGGTGCGGTTTTGTCCTTTGCGGCCGCGATCATCGCGATTGCGGCGGGGCGCCTTTTGAAGGTTGATCGCCGCGAAGGCTGATGCGGCATTGCAAGGCTGCTCTCCCCGGTGTGGCGAGGGCGCGCTTTACGAAAATGGATCGACCGGATAGCCAACTCCGGTCAGGTAAAGCCCATCGGGCGGACAGACCGGGCCACAAGCGGCCCGGTCTTTTGCGTCGAGTGCTGCTTTGACATCCTGCGGCGCCCATGATCCCGCGCCCACCCGCTCCAGCGTGCCGACGATAGAGCGCACCTGATTGTGCAGAAAACTGCGCGCGCGCAAAGCAAAGTGGATTTCCCGCCCGCCGGGATAGGGCTGTTCGGTTATCGTGATCTCATCCAGGGTTTTGACCGGGCTTTTGGCCTGACACAGGGTCGAGCGAAAGGTTGTGAAATCCTGCAAGCCCAGAAGATGGGCCGCGCCCACGCGCATTGCTTCAAGGTCAAGCGGGTGCTGCACCCGCCAGGCCAGTTGCGCATCATGGGTCAGCGGCGCACGGCGCTGGATCAGCCGGAACAGATAGCGCCGTTCCAAAGCCGAAAAGCGGGCGTGAAAATCATCTGCAACCCGGGCGGCGGCCAGAATGGCAACCGGTGCCGGGCGCAGGTGATGGTTCAGCGCCTCCATCAGGCGAAAAGGCTGCCAGTCGCGGGCAAGGTCCAGCGTAGCAACCTGGGCGGTTGCATGAACCCCGGCATCGGTGCGCCCGGCCGCAGCAATGGTGTGGGGGCCGGGTTCCAGCCGCGCCAGCGCCGCTTCGACCGCCCCTTGAACCGAAGCCAAACCCTGCGACTGCCGTTGCCATCCGGCAAAGGGCGCTCCGTGGTATTCGATTTTCAGGGCATAGCGGGGCATGGCGCGGCATAGCCCGGCTGGGGCCTGCGCGTAAAGCCCCTGCGCATCGGGTCATGCCGGTTGCCGCGAACGCACCTACAAGGCTTACCCGCGCCGGCTGGCGAAAAACGCTTTCAAAAGCTGCTCGGCCTCGGCCGCGCCGATGCCGTCATAAACCTCGGGGGCGTGGTGGCATTGCGGGTGCGCAAAGATCCGTGCCCCCACTGCAACCCCGCCTGACTTTGGGTCCGCCGCCCCATAGTAAAGCCGCGCCACCCGTGCGGCCGAAATGGCTGCGGCACACATCGGGCAGGGTTCAAGCGTTACATAAAGATCGGCATCGATCAGCCTTTCAGACCCCGCCGCGGCACAGGCCGCGCGGATCGCCAGCACTTCGGCATGGGCCGTTGGGTCTGACATTTCCCTTGTGCGGTTGCCCGCCCGGGCCAGCACCTCGCCGCCACGCACCACACAGGCCCCAACCGGAACCTCGCCGCGCGCGCCCGCAGCCCGCGCTTCTTCCAGCGCGATCTCCATGTAAGACCGAAAGCCGCGTTGCTCTTTCATCCTGGCTCAAATACTCTCGGGGGTCCGGGGGTGGAATACCCTCGGGGCTGGCCACCCCGCGCCAAGGATGACGATTATGGCCGGAAAAGAAAAGCCCACCCCCGAAGCCGCCACCCACGAAGGCGAGCGTATTGCCAAGGTTCTGTCGCGCCGAGGTGTCGCCTCGCGCCGCGAAGCGGAACGGCTGATTGAGGCGGGCGAAGTTACGGTCAACGGCAAGATCATCACCTCGGCCGCGTTGAACGTGACCGATGCCGACAAGATCACCATTTCCGGCCACCCTCTTCCGGTGCTGGAACCGGCGCGTCTGTGGCTCTACTACAAGCCTGATGGGCTGGTCACCTCGGCTTCTGATGAAAAGGGCCGTGACACGGTGTTTGACCACCTGCCCGAAGACCTGCCGCGGGTGATGTCGGTGGGCCGGCTCGATTTGAACTCTGAAGGTCTTTTGCTTTTGACCAATGACGGCGAATTGAAGCGCCGGTTGGAACTGCCTTCCACGGGCTGGCTGCGTAAATACCGTGTGCGCGTCAACGGCAACCCGACCGACCCCGATCTGGAACCCCTGCGCAAGGGCATCACCGTCGAGGGTGAAAAGTTTCAGCCCATGAACGTGGTGCTTGACCGCCATCAAGGCGCCAACGCCTGGCTGACCGTCGGGCTGCGCGAGGGTAAGAACCGCGAGATCCGCCGGGCCATGTCGGCCATCAATCTTACCGTGAACCGGCTGATCCGGGTCAGCTATGGCCCCTTCCGGCTGGGAGAATTGAAACCCGGCGAAGTGGAAGAGCTGCGCGCCAAGGTCTTGCGCGAACAATTGGGCGAGGGCGGCGGCCAGGATGCGCCCGATCCCGCTGCGCGCAAACCCCGCACGGCGACGACACGCACCGCCACCCGCCGCGTGCGCCCCGGCGATGCCATCAAAGCCTTGGCCAAGGCCTGGGATGAAGCGACCGCAGAGAAACCCCCCGCTGGCCCCAAAAGCGCGCGGCAGGATGATGACCGCCCCGCCCGCAGCCCACGCAGCGCGTCGGCAAGGCCCGAGCGTTCGGATGACACCCGCGCCCCGCGCGCTGCTGCGGCCCCCCGGCCTTCGGCCCCGAAATACGGCTCCAAACCGGCGCGGCAGGATGATGACCGCCCCGCCCGCAG
>JAIOXV010000053.1 GCA_021741465.1 Paracoccaceae bacterium | reverse complement strand
GACATGCCGGTGATGAACCGGCGCAAAGGTTCCATCTTTTCCATGCCGATGACCGAATTGTAATCGCCGCACATGCCGGCATCGGTCAAATAGGCGGTCCCGCCGGGCAAGATCATGTGGTCGGCGGTCGGCACATGGGTATGGGTGCCGACAACAAGGCTGGCTTGCCCGTCACACCAATGGCCCATCGCCATCTTTTCGGATGTCGCTTCGGCATGCACATCGATGATGGCGGCCTGAATCGTGGCGCCGATGCGATGGGTTTTCAGGATGGTTTCCAGCGCAGAAAACGGGTCGTCAAAGGGGCGCTTCATGAACACCTGCCCCAAAACCTGCGCCACCAACACCTTGCGCCCTGACGTGGCGTCAAAGATCTTCACCCCCCGCCCCGGGGCAACCTTGGAAAAGTTCAAGGGCCGGATGATGCGGGTATCGCTTTCGCAAAACTGCATCATGTCCTTTTGATCGAACGCATGGTCGCCCAGCGTGACGCAATCGGCACCGGCCTGAAAGATCAGCCGCGCGTGCTCTGCGGTCAGCCCAGCACCCTGGCTTGCGTTTTCGCCGTTCACGACAACAAAGTCCAACCCCCAACGCGTGCGCAGGGCTGGAAGCATTTCGGTCACAACCGCCCGACCAGAGCGGCCCATGACATCGCCAAGGAACATCAGTTTCATGATGCCAGCCTTAGGCCCAGCGTGGCATGCGCGCAAGTCTGCCCCCGACGCGTCAGGTCGGTCTTGAACAGACAAGCAGTTGCGGTTGCCAAGGGTGCGGGCCTATCTTGTGGCCATGACGCTTCCCCCCGCCCTTTCCGATTGGTTTCATGCCCAAGGCTGGCAGCTGCATCCCCATCAGCAGGCGATGCTGGCACGCGGCGGGCAGCGTGCCACCCTTCTGATCGCGCCAACCGGGGGCGGCAAGACGCTTGCGGGTTTTCTGCCCACGCTGGCGGAACTGGCCCAAGGGCATGACGGGCTGCACACGCTTTACATCTCGCCGCTGAAGGCCCTTGCCGCCGATATCCGTCGCAACCTGCGCCGCCCGGTCGAAGGGGCAAACCTGCCGATCCGGATCGAGGACCGCACCGGCGATACCAGCTACACCCAGCGCCGCCGCCAACGCGCCGACCCGCCGCATATCCTGCTGACAACCCCCGAAAGCCTGGCATTGCTGCTGTCTTATGAAGACGCGCCGCGCATTTTCAGGGGGCTGCAACGTGTCGTGGTGGATGAGCTGCACGCGCTGGCCGACTCCAAGCGCGGCGATCAGCTGATGCTCAGCCTGTCGCGGCTGCAGGCCTTGGCTCCTGGTCTGCGCCGCGTCGGGCTTTCGGCCACGGTAGAAGACCCGCCCGCGCTGGCGGCCTATCTGGGGCCTGAAACCGAAATCCTGATGGCCGACGCAGGCCCCGACCCCGACATTTCGATGCTCGACACTGCCAATCCACCGCCTTGGGCCGGGGGGGGCGGGCGCTATGCGATCCCCGAAATCCTGAACCAGATCAGCCGCCACCAGACGACGCTGATTTTCCACAACACCCGCGCGCAGGCTGAAATCTTCTTTCACCACCTTTGGCTTGCCAACAGCGATGATCTGCCGATCGGCATCCACCACGGCAGCCTTTCGCGCGAACAGCGCGAACGGGTAGAGGCCGCAATGGTGTCCGGCGCCCTGCGCGCCGTGGTCTGCACCGGCAGCCTTGACCTTGGTATCGACTGGGGGGCGGTTGATCTGGTCATTCAGGTTGGCGCGCCCAAGAATATCAAACGGCTGGTGCAACGGATTGGCCGCGCCAATCACCGCTATAACGCGCCTTCAAAGGCGCTTTTGGTGCCCGCCAACCGGTTCGAAGTGGTGGAATGCCAAGCCGCCCTTGAAGCCGCCCGCGCGCATGCCCTGGACGGAGAGCCGCGCGGCCCCGGTCCGCGGGACGTGCTGTGCCAACATATCCTGGCCACCGCCTGCGCCGGACCCTTCGACGCCGCAGCCCTTTACGCCGAGGTCACAACCGCCGGCCCCTATGCCACGCTGACGCACCCAGAATTCGACGATTGCCTGAATTTCGTAGCCACCGGCGGCTATGCGCTGCGCGCCTATGACCGCTGGCAAAGGCTGATGATCCGGGGCGGGCAATGGACGCTCCGCGACCCTCGCGCGGCCGCCGTGATCCGCCAGAACCTTGGCACCATCATCGACATCGAAACCCTGAAGGTGCGGTTGGGCCGCTTTGGCAGCCCCTTGGGCGAGGTGGAAGAATCCTTCGCCTCCAGCCTCTCGCCGGGCGATACTTTTCTCATCGGCGGCCAGATCGTGCGCTATGAGGGCCTGCATGAAATGACGGTCGAAGTCACCCGCGCGCCCGGACGCGATCCAAAGGTTGCTGTCTTTTCCGGCACAAAATTCGCCACATCCACCGTGCTTGCGGGCCGAATTCTTGACATATTCCAACAAGGCCGCTGGCCAGACCTGCCGCGCCATACCGCCGAATGGCTGACCCTTCAGGCCGAAGTGTCGCGCCTTCCCTCGCGCGATCGCCTGCTTGTCGAAAGCTTCCCGCAAGATGGGCGCGAGCATATTTGCGTCTATGGGTTTGCCGGCAGGAACGCCCAGCAGACGCTTGGACTTTTGCTGACCAAACGGATGGAAGAGGCGGGACTGGCCCCCTTGGGCTTTGTCGCCACCGACTATGCCACCCTGATCTGGGGGCTGGAACCCGTTCTTGACGTCACTCCGCTTTTGCAACTTCAGGGCCTGCGCGATGGGCTGGAGGGGTGGCTGTCCGGCAATGCGGTGATGAAACGCACCTTCCGCAACGTGGCCATCATCGCGGGCCTGATCGAGCGCAGCCATCAAGGCCGGCGCAAATCTGGGCGGCAGGCGACGTTTTCGTCCGACATCCTTTATGACACGCTTGCCCAGCATGACCCCGATCACCTTCTGTTGCGGCTGACACGGGAAGAAGCCATGCGCGGGCTGATCGACTTTTCCCGGCTTGAAGACATGCTGGCCCGCGTCGCCGGGCAAATTGATCTTGTGCGTCTGTCGCGGGTTACCCCCCTTGCCGCGCCGCTGTTTTTGGAACCCAGCAAGGTGCCGGTCCACGGCAAAGGGCGCGAACGGCTGGCCGAAGACGCCGCCCGCGCCTTGTTGCGCGCCGCAGGGCTGGATTGATCTTGGCCCCCGGCTTTGGCATCTGCAACCGATGAGCATTGATTTCACCCTTGGCACCGCCCGCCTGACCGCCCTGCCCTCGGGCGCGCTGCATTGGCCGGATGCGCGCCTGCTGTGTGTCTCGGACCTGCATTTCGGGAAATCCGAACGGCTGGCGCGGCGCGGCGGGCCTTTGCTGCCGCCCTATGAAACCCGCGCCACCCTGTTGCGGCTGGAGGCAGATCTTGAAGCCACCGGCGCGCGCTGCGTGGTCTGCCTTGGCGACAGCTTTGACGACCTTGCTGCGGCCGATGGGCTGGATGAGGCAGACCGGCTGTGGCTGACCCGGCTTATGGCGGGGCGCGAATGGGTGTGGATCATGGGCAACCATGATGCAGGCCCGGCCAATCTGGGCGGCAGCCATCTTGCCGAGTTTTTGCGCGCAGGTCTGGTGTTTCGCCACATCGGCGGGGGCAGCGGGCCAGAGGTTTCGGGCCACTTTCACCCCAAGGTTCGCCTTGCCGGCAAAGCCTGGCGCGCCTTCCTTGCCGACAAAGACCGCCTGATCTTGCCAGCCTATGGCACGTTTACCGGTGGGCTTTGGGCCGAGGATCCCGCGCTTCAGCCCCTGATGGGGCCGGGCGCGCGCGCCTTTGTGACCCTGGCCGACAAATGCGTCGCAATTCCTATGCCGCGCCCTTCACTTCGACGGGGTTAAGCACCGCAGGCGGCGGGAACCGCGCATCCACCTTGTCGCGATTGGCCCGGCTGACCGGAATTTGGTCGCCATTCCTCAGTTGCAATGTCACCTTGCCGCCGTCGCGCGCCACGGATCCAACCCCAGCCCATGCCACCCAATGCGACCGGTGAACCTGCCCTCCCGGCACGCCATCGACTTCTTCCACCGCATCGGAAAACCGCATCAACAGACTGACCTTGCCAAGACTGGTCTGCACATCGACATAATGATCGCGCACCGTGATCGCCCAGATCTCGCCCTGATATTCAGGTTCGATCCGGCGCAAGAGCCGCGGCATAACCGCGGCCTTCATCGCGTCTGCCGGGGCCTCTGGCGGCGCGCCCGCCAAGCGCAGGGCGCAAACGCCCAGCGATGTAGAGGCGATCAGCATCACGATTTCAACGCCATTGACCATCGACTGCAAACTGTCGGGCAGCATGAAATTCATCAGCAGGTACAAAAGCGGGCCAAGCACAAGACAATTCAAAATGGCAATAACCGCCGACCCGACAAGGGTGTCGCGCAAACCGGGCACCCCATGAACCAATGCCCGAATCATCACGCCAAAGGCCACGCAAATGCCGATGACAGGTGTCCAGAACAGGACTCTGTCGATCATCGCCAAAGCGCCATAACTGCCAAATGGGCCAGCGATTGAAACAGCCATCGCCACAGTTGCCCAGGTCACCCAGGGCACGGGCGAGCGCAGCTCAGCCCCAAGCTTCTTGAGGAACATCCCCATCCGAACCCCGAAATCATCTTTACTCGTTTCGAATGCCTAGCCGAAAACGTGTATCCATTCAATCGGTTCTAAGTCGATCTGGACGAAGGTGTTGCAATCCTCAGGCCGTCAAGCCCTCAGGCTCTGCCAAACCGTTGGCGCGGCAGCAGGCGGTCAGGGTATTTGCCAAAAGACATGCGATTGTCATAGGGCCAACGCCGCCCGGCACCGGGGTGATCGCCCCTGCAACAGCGGCGGCACTTTCGTAATGCACATCGCCCACCAGCTTGGCCTTGCCGTCACGCTCGATCCGGTTGATGCCCACATCGATCACCGTCGCACCCGGTTTGACATAGTCGCCCGTCAGCATTTCAGGGCGGCCCACGGCGGCCACAAGAATATCAGCGCCCCGGCACACCGCAGCCAGATCCTTGGTGCGCGAATGCGCGATGGTAACCGTGCAGCTGTCACCCAAAAGCAATTGCGCCATCGGCTTGCCGACAATGTTCGAACGGCCAACGACCACCGCATTCAACCCGGCCAGCTTGCCGTGGTGGTCACGCAGCATCATCAGGCAGCCCAAGGGTGTGCAGGGCACCATGCTCTTTTGCCCCGTACCCAACAGGCCCACATTGGAAATGTGAAAACCGTCAACGTCCTTGGCAGGGTCAATCGTGTTGATGATAAGTTCAGAGTTCAGATGAGCCGGAAGCGGCAACTGTACAAGAATGCCATGAACCTTGGGATCCGCGTTCAGCGATCGCACCAGATCCAACAGATCGGCTTCGGATGTCTCGGCGGGCAGGCGATGTTCGAATGATGCCATTCCGACCTCGATCGTCGAGGCGTGCTTGTTCTTGACATACACTTTCGAGGCCGGATCTTCGCCCACCAGAACCACCGCAAGGCCCGGCTGAATGCCGTTATCCTTGGCCAGTCTTGCGACATGGGCCTGAACCTGCGCGCGCACGTTGGCCGCGAATGCTTTGCCGTCGATCACTTTGGCCGTCATGTCATCTCTCCCTTAGATCGCTGCCGCAAAGGCTGTGCGATAATGTTCCATTTGCATCCGGGTGGCCAGCACCGCGTTCTTCATCAAGATCGCCACCGTCACCGGCCCAACCCCACCGGGAACCGGCGTGATCCAACCTGCTACCGCAGCACAGCTTTCAAAATCAGCGTCGCCCACGGTCTTGCCCTCAACCCGGTTGATGCCGATGTCGATCAAGGCGGCACCGGGTTTGAGCATGTCACCATTGACAAGACCGGGCTTGCCCACGGCCACAAACACGGCATCCGCCGCGCGCGAATGAACCGCCACCTGCCGCGTCATGTGGTGGCAAACCGTCACCGTCGCGCCAAGCCCCATCATCAAAAACGCGATGGGCTTGCCAACAATTTCACTGTGCCCAATGACGCAGACATCCAAGCCTTCCATCTTCAAAGGTAAGGTCTTCAGAATTTCCACAGAGGCCACAGCCGTGCAGGGGCCAAGCGTCAGGTCATTGTAGACGATGTTGCCGATGCTTGAAGGGTGCATGCCCTCCACGTCTTTCAGCGGGTGAACGGCCTTTTGCAGGGCCTTCACGGGAATATGGGCCGGCAAGGGGCGCTGGATGATAACCCCATTCACCCGCGGATCGGCATTCAGACCTGCAATCACGCCCTGCAACTGTTCAAGGCTGATCGTCTCGGGGTAATTGCGCGCCTCAAAGGCCACGCCTGCCGCCTCGGCCGAACGTTGCTGATTGCGGACATACAATTCCGCCGCCGCCACATCCCCGACCGAGATCGACACCAAACGCGGTACCCAACCGGCATCCGTCAACGCCTGCGCGTCGGCGCGGGTTTCGTCCCGCATCCGGGCGGCGATGGCTTTGCCGTCAATCAAGGTGGCGGTCATGGCGCATCCTGTCACTTGCCTTGAAAAGGCCGGGCGTTCTGTCCCGGCCTTTCTCATTCTTCATGCGCAAAAGCACAGCCGTTGGGGGGGGTGCGCCCCCCGCTTCGGCGTCAAGGATCAGAACAGACCTTCGACGTTGCCTTCGTCGTTCAACCGGATCACTTCGGCCGACGGAACCTTGGGCAAGCCCGGCATGGTCATGATCTCACCGCAGATCGCGACGATAAAGCCCGCACCGGCCGAAAGCCGCACTTCCCGGACCGGCACGCTGTGGCCAGTGGGCGCACCGCGCACGGTCGGATCGGTGGTGAAGGAATACTGCGTCTTGGCGACACAGATCGGCAGATGGCCATAGCCCGCCGCTTCCCAGGTCTTCAGCTGGTCACGGATCGACTTGTCGGCAATCACCTCATCAGCGTGATAGATGCGCTTGGCGATGGTTTCCAGCTTTTGGAACAGCGGCATTTCATCGGGGTAAAGCGGTGCAAAGTTTGCAGCACCCGATTCTGCCAGTTGTACAACCTTGTGCGACAGCTCTTCGATCCCGGCCGAGCCATTTGCCCAGTGCTTGCACAAGATCGCCTCAGCGCCCTGCTCGGCCACATAGGCCTTCACCGCCGCCACTTCAGCATCGGTATCCGAGTAGAAGTGGTTGATCGCCACGACCACCGGCACACCGAACGACTTCACGTTGGAAATATGGCGGCCAAGGTTCGGGCAGCCCTTCTTCACGGCATCGACATTCTCGGCACCCAAGTCAGCCTTGGCTACGCCGCCGTTCATCTTCATCGCGCGCACAGTGGCCACGATCACCGCAGCCGAGGGCTTGAGGCCCGCCTTGCGGCACTTGATGTCAAAGAACTTTTCCGCACCAAGGTCAGCGCCGAAACCGGCTTCGGTCACCACATATTCACCCAGCTTCAGCGCGGTCTTGGTGGCGATAACCGAGTTGCAGCCATGCGCGATGTTGGCAAACGGGCCACCATGCACGAAGGCGGGGTTGTTTTCCAAGGTCTGCACGATGTTCGGCTGCATCGCGTCTTTCAGAAGAACGGTCATTGCACCGTCGGCCTTGATGTCGCGGGCGTAGATCGCCTTTTTCTCGCGGGTATAGGCAACCACGATGTCGCCCAGACGCTTTTGCAGGTCTTCCAGATCGTTCGACAGGCACAAGATCGCCATGACTTCGGACGCAACCGTGATGTCAAAGCCGGTCTGGCGCGGGAAGCCGTTGGCCACACCGCCAAGGTTCACGACGATATCGCGCAGCGCGCGGTCGTTCATGTCCATCACACGGCGCCAGACGATTCGACGCTCGTCAATCGCCAGTTCATTGCCCCAATAGATATGGTTGTCGATCATGGCCGACAGCAGGTTGTGGGCGCTGGTGATGGCGTGGAAGTCACCGGTGAAGTGCAGGTTCATCTCTTCCATCGGCACAACCTGTGCCATCCCGCCGCCAGCCGCGCCGCCCTTCATGCCGAAGTTCGGGCCAAGGCTGGCTTCGCGAATGCAGATCACGGCCTTCTTGCCGATGCGGTTCAGCCCATCGCCCAGACCAACAGTCGTGGTGGTCTTGCCTTCGCCGGCCGGGGTGGGGTTGATCGCGGTGACAAGGATCAGCTTGCCATCCTTCTTGCCGGCCAAGCTTTTGATGAACTCTTGGCTGACCTTGGCCTTGTCATGCCCATAGGGCAGCAGGCTTTCCGACGGGATGCCCAGCTTGGCCCCGATTTCCATGATGTTCTTCTTTTTGGCTTCGCGTGCAATCTCGATGTCGGTCTTGAAGGCCATTTTTCTCTCCCAAGGGGGCGGACTATCCCGTTTACGACGTGATAACGGGCAACAATGGCTTTGGAAGGTGATTTTCCGACCTGTCCCACGCGTTTTTCGCCAGCCGATGTTTCCGATGGGAAATTCGCGGGCCAATGCGCTTCGAGGCAGATCTTGGAAATCCCAGTGACCACCAGATGAACGGGCGGGTCCGCAGCGATTCCCGGCGCCCGGCACAGTCGGGGCCACCATCGGCTTTGCGCACAAAGGGCGGGCTTGCGGCTTACCCCGCCCGCCCCTCATCCAGATGCGCCCAGACCGGTTGATCGGGGATATGCAGCCGAACCTCTTCGCCCAAGGTAAAGCTGCCTTCCCGTTCGACCCAAGCGGTGATGCCGCGCCGCCCGTTGGCCGCACGTTTGAACCGCTTGCCAAAGCCGGGGTGCCGGGTTTCGATGGGGCGGGCCGGCAAGGTGCAGGGACGGTTGTTCATATCAACAACCAGGGTCGCGCCATTGGCCCCTTGCAGCCGCGACGAGGGCGGCAGGTGGCTGAAATCGGGGATGCCCGCGATCACCATCGTCGCGCCGACAAGGCTCGGGTCCAGCTCTGCCAAACCCATTTCAGCGGCAATTGCCGCCAGATCATCGGCAGACAGTACCGAAAACTGCCGGGTATTTCTGATCTCGGTGTTGCGCCGATATTGCGCCAGAACCCGGCTGCAAGACGGGCGGGTCAAGCCGCCATGTGCCTCGCCCTCGGGGCCGGCAAAGCTGGCGCGCAAGACGGGCAAGCCTTGGCTTTCCAAAGCGGCGTCTCGGTCAGCAACATGGCCAAGCCAGGTGATCCGGCCAATGAAATGGGTGGGTTTCAGGGCGCTCATGGCATCTCCAGCACGAAAAAGCAGCGGCGGAACGGGAACAAGGCACCGCCATCGGCCTGCAATGGATAGGCCGAGCCAAGGGCCCGGTCATAGGCTTGGGTATATTGGGCCGCTTCGGCCGCGGACAACTTTTCGACGAAGGGGCGCATGGCGGTGGATTCGGTAAAAGCCCGCACCGGGTGACCATCGCTTACCGGCGCAAGGTGTTGAACATAGTCGCTTTCCCATGCCATCACCCGCCCCAGCGGCGACAGCAGCTCATGGTAGCTGACCGCCGGGGAAACCGGCGGTTGATATTGTGCGAAATCGAACCGGTCAGGAAACATTGCCACAGCGATGTCACGCAAGAACCGATGCGACGGGGCCAGAAACTGGCGCGGCATCTGCACGGCCAGCACGCCGCCTTGTGCCAAAAGCCCGGCCAGCCGCGGCAAAAGCCGCGCATGATCTGGCAGCCAATGCAGCACCGCGTTGGAAAAGATCAGCGCGGGCGGGGTTTCGGGCTGCCAGGTGGCGATATCGGCAAGGATTTTCGCGCCATATCCCTTGGCCTTATCCAGCATCGCGGGCGAGCTGTCGACGCCAACCACCCTGCGCCCAGCAAAGCGCAGCCCCAGCGTCTCGGCCGCCGCCCCATCGCCGCAGCCCAGGTCAATCACATCCCCTTTTGGCAGATCGCCCACCTGCGCCAGCAGGTCAAGCGCGGGGCGCAAACGCAAACCCCGGAACCTTGCATAGGCCCCGGGGTTCCAATCTTTTGCCTGTGCAATCAAGCCAAGGGCTCCGGCGAGGGGTCTGGTACAGCCTTGGGTTTGCGGGCCCGGGTCTTGGGAATGCTGACCACACCTTCGCCCCCACCCGTGGCGGGCGGCGGGGTGTCATCGGCATCTGGGGTCGGCTTGTCGCCCGCCATCACCCGCTTGATCTCTTCGCCGGTCAGGGTTTCGTATTCCAAAAGCCCCCGGGCAAGACGCTCAAACTCATCAGCCTTTTCCAAAAGAATGCTGCGCGCGCTGTCATAGCCTTCGTCGATCAGGCGTTTCACTTCGCTTTCGATCAGCATCTTGGTCTCGGCTGAAACCGACAGACCCGCCGTCTTGCCCTGATAGCCTTCATGCGCTTCGGCATAGTCGATGTTGCCAACCGCTTCCGACATCCCCCAGCGCAGCACCATCGCGCGAGCAAGACCCGAAGCTTGCTGAATATCGCCCGAAGGCCCATTCGACACCGCGTCTTCACCCCATTTGATGATCTCGGCAGCTTCGCCGGCCATGGTCATGGCGATCTTCTGCTTGCACTCATCCTTGTGCCAGTTCAGCCGGTCAATCTCGGGCAAGGACACAACCATGCCCAAGGCACCGCCGCGCGGGATGATCGTGGCCTTGTAAACCGGATCACATTTCGGCAGCGCCATGCCAACGATGGCATGACCGGCTTCGTGATAGGCGGTGTGTTCCTTTTGCTCTTGCGTCAGCACAAGGCTGCGGCGCTCGGCCCCCATCATCACCTTGTCCTTGGCAGATTCGAAATCGGCCATGGCGACAAAGCGGCGGCCAAGACGGGCGGCGATCAGGGCGGCCTCGTTCACAAGGTTCGCCAGATCGGCACCCGAAAAGCCCGGCGTGCCGCGCGCAATCACGCGCAGGTCAACGTCCGGACCCGAGGGCACCTTGCGGGCGTGAACCGACAGGATCTTTTCGCGGCCCTTGATATCGGGGTTCGGCACATGGATCTGGCGGTCAAAACGGCCTGGGCGCAGCAGGGCCGGGTCCAACACATCCTTGCGGTTGGTCGCGGCCACGATGATGACCCCGTCGTTCGCCTCGAACCCGTCCATTTCCACCAAAAGCTGGTTCAAAGTCTGTTCGCGTTCGTCGTTGCCACCGCCCATGCCAACGCCGCGGGCGCGGCCAACAGCGTCGATTTCGTCGATGAAGACGATGCAAGGCGCATTTTTCTTGGCCTGCTCGAACATGTCGCGCACGCGGGAGGCACCCACGCCGACGAACATTTCGACAAAGTCAGAACCTGAGATGGTGAAAAACGGCACGCCCGCCTCACCCGCAATGGCGCGCGCCAAAAGCGTCTTACCCGTGCCGGGCGGGCCAACCAACAAGGCGCCTTTGGGGATCTTGCCGCCCAGACGGCTGAATTTCTGCGGGTTGCGCAGGAATTCCACGATTTCCTCAAGCTCTTCCTTGGCCTCATCAATGCCGGCCACGTCGTCAAACGTCACACGGCCCTGCTTTTCGGTCAGCAGCTTGGCGCGGCTTTTGCCAAAGCCCATCGCCCCGCCTTTGCCGCCGCCCTGCATGCGGTTCATGAAGAAAATCCAGATGCCGATCAGCACAATGAAGGGCAACCACAGCGAAAGAAGGCTCATGAAGCCGCTGGATTGTTGCGGTTCGGCCCGCACTTCGACGCCTTTTTCGATCAGCCGTTCGGTCAATCTTGGGTCAGCCGGGGCCACGGTGGCAAAGCGATTGCCCGTGGTATCGGTAGCAATCACGCGTTCGCCATCAATGGTGGCCGCAGCCACCTCGCCCTTTTCAACCCGCTGAATAAACTCGGAATAAGACACCGAGCGCGAAGCGGTGGCAGTCTGGCTGCCACCAAAGGCGTTAAAGAGCGCCAGGATCAGAAGAAACAGAACGACCCAGAAGGCGATGTTTCGTGCGTTGCCCACGAAGAAACTCCAGTTGATATGCCAAGCCGTGCACGGCCAATTTCGGCGGTTGGTGTTAAGATAGAGATAAGTCTGGCGGGTTCAATGCGTTATGATGAAATCGGGCAGTCCCTGCGACAGTTCGGCCTGATATTGCCCAAAAACCCCCGCCAAAGGCGCTGCAATCAACCGATCCCCCGACCAAACAGCCGGGGTCACGACCAGCGCCTCGCGCGGACCATGGCCGCGCCAGTCAGGACAAAGGCGCAATCCACCCTCCCCAAGGGCGCGAATTTCCGCATCCGGATCGGCCGGGCCCAGTACGCGCCACCGATGATCCCAAACCGCGCCCAAGGGCACCGCCCCCATCACCGCGCGCGGCTCACGGGTGATGTCGACACGATCGCCGCGGCTCCGAAACCGCAATCCTGCCAGTGTAGCGTCCCGGCCCTCGTGCAGGGCAAGATCCAGCCGCAGTGTCTGGGCTTCGCGCGGCGCATGTGCCGCCCCGCCCATCCAGCCGATGATCGCCAGCAAAAGCCGCCGCCGCATCTCTGGCGCAAGCTGCAGCCATTGCGACCGGGAAAGCTGCGCGGCCCCGGCGGCCAGCACAACTAGGCGGTCCGCCAGATCGGCCACTTCAACGCTCAGGGCCTGTCTGGCGCGGGCAAGGTTCAAGATGCTGGTGTTCAGCGTTTCAACCGTAATCCCCAAAGGCGCCAAGGCTGTCAGCGCCTTGCGGGCGCGCACCCTTGTGAACCGGTCATTTTCATTGCTGGGGTCATCAACCCACGCCACGCCCTGCCCGCCCAGATAGTGCCGCAGATCGGCGCGGCTTACGCCCAGCAAGGGGCGCGCCCAGCAGATGCCCTGCGCGGTCCAACGGCCCCGCATGCCCGAAAGCCCATCCAGGCCTGCCGCGCGACCCAGGTTCATCAAAAAGGTTTCGGCCTGATCGTCGGCAGTATGGCCCAGCAAGACATTTGACATCCCCAGCCCCTTTGCCCAATCGGCCAAAAGGGCCGTGCGGGCATGGCGGGCCTGATCCATCAGGTTGCCAACCGGGGAAGGCCCCTGCCAGCGCAGCGTGCTGTGTGAAATGCCTTGGGCGGCGCAAAAGGCCGCCACTCCGGCGGCCTCAGCTGCGCTGTGCGCGCGCAGGCCGTGGTCCACCGTGGCAGCGCACACCCGGCCCGGAAAGGCATGGTGGAAAAGCTGCAAAAGCGCCATGGAATCGCCACCACCCGAAACCGCCACACCAAATCGGGCAGGCGGATCGGCGGCGAAAAAGGTCTTGGCCAGATGGCGCAGCGCAGCCGTCACTGCCTCGGCGGCCATCGCCCGTTCCGTCACTGACAGCCCAGACCCTGCCGCGACAAATCGGCATTTGCGGCATGGATGGTGCCCGGAAACCGGTTCGGCACTTCGGCCAGCGTCACGCAAGCGTCGGGGATTTGCCCCAGATCTCCCAGCGCCTGACCCAGCTTCAGCAGCGATTCGGCGGCGAAACTGCCCTCGGGCTTGCCCGAAAACGCGTCCAGATAGGCGCGGGCCGCACCCGCGGTGTCACCCGTCTGGCCCAAAGCCTCGCCCCGCAAAAAGGCCGCCTCCTGGCTTAGTGGCCCGCCAGGATAGGATTGCGCAAAGGTCGCAAAGAGGTCCGCGGCGCTGCGAAAGTCACCTGAACCGAGCACCCCCTTGGCCCGGTCAAAGTCTGCTTGTTCGCCCATGGCAAGTTCGGGACCCGCATCGCTGGCAGCCGCTGGCGCGGCCGCCACGGCCGGGGCCGGGGTGGCACCAGCATCACCGCCAAGCGCCGGTGTTTCAGGCACGTTTGCAGGATCACACCCTTCGGTCGCCTCGCACAGGCGATATTCCATATCGCCGATCCGGTTGGTGCCATCGGTGACCACACGGTTCAACCGCAACTCGATCTCTTCGGCGCGCGCGGTCAGCCGCATCAATTCCGCCTCAATGGCGTCCATGCGTTGCAACACATCTCCCGCCCCGAAACTGCCCCCCGAAGCCCCAGAGGCCACGGTTTCACCTTTCAGCGCGGTGAACTCGGCCATCAACTGGCCAAGTTCGCTTTTGATGTCGGCCAGTGTCTGCGCACGGTCCTGCGCCAAGGCAGGACCGGCGAGAATTGCGGCAGAAACAACCAGCCAACGCAACATGGATCAGGCCCCCGAACCCATCGACAAGACCGTTACCGCGCGACGGTTGCGGCTGTAGCAGGCCTCTTCCGAACATACTTCAAGCGGGCGTTCTTTGCCGTAAGAGATGGTCTTCATACGGTCGCCATCCACGCCCTGGCTGGCAAGGAACTGCTGCACGGCTGCGGCACGGCGGGCGCCCAGCGCCAGGTTATATTCGCGCGTGCCCTGCTCGTCGGCGTGGCCTTCGATGATGATGGCGAACTGGCTGTTGGTGGCCAGCCACTGGGCCTGACCTTGCAAGATCGTGCGACCTTCGGCCGACAGGGTGGATTGATCGACGGCGAACAACACGCGGTCGCCAACCGTTTGGTTGAAATAGGCAATCGAGCGCGGATCATTCGGGTCGCCAAGCCCGTTGGTGTCAACAAAACCGCCGTTTGCCCCGCCATTGGCACCAGCGCCAAAACGGTCAGGGTTGTTACAGGCGGTCAGGCCAAGGGCCGCGATAAGAAGGATGGCTTTAGGCATCAGGGTCATGGTTTGGGGTGTCCTTATGGATCTTGGAATGCTCAATTAAGGGGTATCTTAGCAGCTTCTTTGCCGCCTGTGAATCGGCTGCGTGCGCTTGGCAAACTGTCGCCGATCTGGGCCCTTGTGCGGCGCAGATCGGCGGCAGGTCGCCTCAGGGCAGCAAGGGCGACCAGGCCGCGTCAGGGGCCGGGCCATCTGTCGCCACGGGATTCAGGTTGCGGCCCGACACATCAACCGAGAAAAGTTGCGCTTGCCCGCCCGCACCGGCAGTTTCGCGGGTAAACATCACAACCCGGCCATTCGGTGCCCAGGTCGGGCCCTCGTCCAGGAAAGAGGCGGTCAAAAGACGTTCTTCGCTGCCATCGGTGCGCATCACGCCAATGTGGAAGCGGCCCTCGTTTTGCTTGGTAAAGGCGATCATGTCGCCACGCGGGCTCCAGACCGGGGTGCCATAGCGCCCTTTGCCGCCCGATATCCGCACCGCCTCGCCGCCGCTTGCGCTCATCACATAGATCTGTTGGCCCCCCGAACGGTCGCTTTCAAAGACGATCTGACTGCCATCGGGGCTAAAGGACGGCGCGGTTTCGATCGAGGGCGCATTGGTCAACTGCCGCATACCCCCGCCGCCGACATCCATCGAATAGATGTCCGAATTACCGCCCTGTTCCAGACTGAATACCACGGTGCCCCCATCGGGCGAAAAGCGCGGCGCAAAGGTCATGGTGCCGGGGATCTCGCCCAAGGACCGCACGGCAAGGCTGCCGACATCCATGATATAGATATGCGGAAAGCCCGAGGCATAAGAGGTGAAAAGGATCTTGTCGCCACTGGGCGAGAAGCGCGGGGCCAGCACGATGGACGAACTGTCGGTCAGATAGGCGACATTCGCACCATCGTAATCCATCACCCCAAGCCGCTTTTGCCGGGCATTCTTGGGGCCGCTTTCCGCCACATAAACCACGCGGCTGTCGAAATAGGGGCCCTCGCCGGTGATCCGGCTGTAGACGGCATCGGCCACCTTGTGGGCCATGCGCCGCCAGCTGCCGGGGGTGCCTGCAAACTGCAGCCCCTCGCCCAAGGGCTGGCCGGTAAACACATCAAACAGGCGGAATTTCACGACAATCCGGTCACCGCTGGCCTGCACCGCGCCAACGATCAGCGCCTGCGCGTTGATCGCCTGCCAGTCGCTATAGGCCACGGGGGCATCAAACGAACTGACGCGGGAAATATGGGCCTCGGCTGGAATTTCGCGGAAAAGCCCGGTTCCGGCAAGGTCTGCCGCCACGACGCGGGCGATGTTGGTGGCATAGTCACCCGCCCCGCCCTCATCAACAAAGGCCGGAATGGCAAAGGGCATCGGTTCGATCACCGGGCTGTCGATCACAATGTTCAATTCGGCCACCGCCGGGGCAGCCACAAGGCCGCCAACCCCGATCAACAGGGCCGCGGTCAGGGATTTCAAAGCGCGCATTCTGTCCTCGCTTGTCACGGGCATTCTATCGTTCTGCTCTTGCTTGCCAGTCTGCCCTTTGACCGGGCGCTTTGGCAGGGGGAAAATTCGGCTCCACACCATCATCTTAGCGCAGCCTCATGCCAGAGGCATCAAAGGTCAGGTTCATCACGTTCCATTGGCCGTATTTCGCCGGATCAAGCTGAAATCCGGCCTTGCCGCCGCAGCCCTTGACGCCGCGCACAACGGCGCGCTTTGCTGCTTCAAAGGCCTGCCCGGCAGCGGCATCGTCGCCGCCTTCAAAGCTGGTCATCTGGATCGAGCCGCCAATCGGCGTGCCGTCTTCGTTCATCTCGACCCGCATCACCAATTTCACCCGCTGGGCGGCGGTGGACAGGCTGCCGATGTTCCAACACGCGTTGATCGCGCTGCGCACGCCGTCCTTTTCGCCAGATGACATGGGCGGGCCCTCGGGAATATTCGCCGCAGCGCTACTGGTTTCCGAAGCCGCAACCGCAGCAACCGCGGCGGCGATCGCATCAGCGTCGGCCTGTTCGCTTGCGGTGTCTTCGGTCGGCTGAGCCGCGGGCTTTGCCGGCGCGTCGGCCTGAACCTGCCGTTTGGGCCGCGATTGCGGGCGCAACGACGAGGTGGGCGCAAGTTCAGGCGCATCGTTCTTCACTGCATCGGGCGCAACCATCGCCGCACTTTCTTCGGGGGCCGCTGCAGGTTCGGTCACATCGACCACCACCGCATCTGGCGCGGCCTGGTCGGAAACCTCGGGCGTTGCGGTTTCGGCCACGTCGGGCGTGTCTTGCGGGCTTTCAACCGGCACATCGGTGATGCGCTGCGCCGGGCGTGGTTTGGGCTTTTCGGTGCTGTCGGGCACCGGAATGGGCTGTTCTTCCTTGGCCACCTGAGGGCTCGGCTCGGTCACCGGCACGGGCTGCGCCTCGGGGGCCACGGGCACCTCTTCGGGCAAGACCTCTTGCACCGGTATCGGCTCTTCGGGCACCGGCTCTTGGGGCGGGGGCTCTTGGGGCGGGGGCTCTTGGGGTTGGGGGTCAGGCAAGGCCGTGTCAACCGGGGCGGGCGCCTCAACTGCGGGGGGCTTTTCGCTGGGGGCAACCGCCGGGTCAGGCTTGGGCGCCGAGGCCATCATCGCCTGAAACTCGCTTTCGCTCAGCAGCGACACCTCGGCCACTTGCATGGGCGGCATGTCCTTGGGCAAAAACAGCCAATCGCCCATCACGGCCCAAAGGATCACCCCAAGGTGACCCAAGGCAGAGATCGTGCTGGCCTTGTCCATGTTGCCCAAATTCATGGCCGGGCCTCAGTTGCCATCCATCGACGGGCCACCGGCATCGGTCACAAGGCCAATGTTGTTGAACCCGCCTGCGTTCAGCGCACCCATCACCTGCGCCACCCGTTCATAGGCCAAAGCCCCATCGGCGCGCAAAAACACCTTGTCCGATTTGCGTTCCGCCGCGATGGCCGTCAGCTTCGAAATCAGATCCACATCGGCCACTTCGGTCGATTGCAACAAGATCAACCCATCGGCCGTGATCGAGATGGTCAGCGGCTCTTCTTCCTCGTTCGGCATGGCTTTTGCCGCCGTGTCGGGCAATTCGATCGGCACGCCCACAGTCAGCATGGGTGCCGCCACCATGAAAATGATAAGCAAAACCAGCATCACATCCACAAAAGGCGTGTCGTTGATTTCGCTCATCGCGGCGGATGAACCCCGGCGGC
>JAIOXV010000052.1 GCA_021741465.1 Paracoccaceae bacterium | reverse complement strand
CAATCAAAGACGCCGCGACGCGTTCATCGAAAAGCACTGGAAAGTGCCCCGTGCGGGGTTTCACCGCCCCAGCGCGGGCCAAGGCGCGCTCGGCCGCCAGCGCGCCAATGTCGAAAGCACCCGGCAGATCGGCCTGAAACACCCGGCCTTCGCCTGCGTAGTCGCGCTCCATTCCCGTGCCGCTGCCAGTGAAGGCGACTGCAGAAACAGACCGCGAGCTGCGGCCATAGTGCCCGGAAAACCCGTTGGTTGCGGCCAGATGGACCCGCCGCGCCGAATAGCCTGCGCTGGCCTGCACTTGGGTGATCCCGGCGCGCGCCAAAGCGCCCGCTTCTGCCGCGCGGGCGTCTTGTTCCAAGGCGGCCGGGGTGGGTTCATCCGCCGGGTCTGAAAGCTCCAGCGCCACAAGATCCCATGTGCGCGCAATTTGCGACGGGTCTGCCAACCCGACAGTCGGGTCTTCGGGGGCCTCACGCGCCATGGCAACGGCGCGCTCGGCCAGTTGCCGGATGGTGGCATCCGAAATGTCCGAAGCCGATACGCAGGCTTGCTTGCCACCGATCAACACGCGCAGACCAATTTCGATGGCCTCTGCCCGTTCGGCCTGTTCCAGCGCCCCGGCCCGGATGTCGATCGAGGTGGATCGCCCGTCGATGGCCATGGCATCGGCGGCCTCGGCCCCGGCGTGACGGGCCGCATCAATCAGCGCTTGGGTCAGGCGTTCCAGCGTTTCGGTCATTGGCTTGCTCCGTGAATTGGCCCTCTTGGGCCATATGGCGCGCGCCAGCGCAAGCCCCAAAGAAATCGCCCGCCCGCGCCAAGGCCCGTGGCCTGAAAATCGCGCAAGCCCTTATTGCAATTGCTGGCCGTTGGCGAAGAAGTGCTTGTCCTTGAACTCCAGCTGCGAGGTCAGTTCGTCGGCGCCGGCGCCAACCTTTGCAAACATGGCAAGCATCATGCGCGCGCCCATCGCCTCATCTTGTCCAATCAGACCCATCGCAACCAGCTTGTCCAAAAGACCGTTGCCGCCAACCAATTTCAGGTCAAGCGTGCCAGTCGGGGCAGGAACGCCGGAAAACGTGGTCAGATCCGTGTTGTCAAAGGTGAAGGCGCCGCTGCCGGTCAGTTCGGCCCCCGCAACGCGCGCGGTCAGATCATTGATGGAAAGGCTGTGCAACTCGCCTTCTGGCGCGGCCCCAGTGGCCGAGGCCACAAGATCAGAGGTAAGACGGGCCTGTCCCGAGGTGTCAATCACCAGCGTTGCCGGGTCATGCGGCAGCGCACCAGTGGGGTCGAACATGCTCCACAACTCTTCGGACACCTGCAAATCCACAATCTTGGCCAGAAAGGCGAAATCTTGCGGATCATCGGCATTGCCAATGGGAAGGGTCAGGTTGAAGCCGCTTTGAGCATAGGAAAGATTGACCTCGGGGAACGGCAATTGCGCCCCGGAAAAGCTGACGGCCACGTTCTTGCCGCCACCCGCAATCAGCATCCGCGCTGCATTCATCGCCATCTGGAACATACCACCTTCCGAGCCGCCCATGATCTTGGCGGGGCCGGTTTCGTCGGTGATGTCGAATTCGTAATTCAGCGCACCGAAGCCAAAGTTGGTGTCGAATTCAAAGCCCTTGGCAAGGGCATCGGCCAAATCCTCTTCTTCGATCCCGGTAAAGGTTCCGGCCATCGTACCTGAAACATCAGCGGCGTTCAGCGATCCTACGACATTGGTCTCGCCATCGATCACCTCGATGTTCAGCGCGGCCGAAGCGGCATCGAAGCTGCCGTCCAGCACCTTGGCATCGGCGGCGCCTGTCAGCTTGTATTTTGAAATGCTGTCGGAAAGCAGAAGAGCCACTTTGCCCACCGACGCACCGTCTTCGGAAGGTTCAATCAGAATGTCCAGCGAAGGGGCATTGAAAGTATAGGCCATCTCTTGGGCCGAACCCGAGACCGTGCCCAGAATGCCCGGCATTTTGATATGCCCGCTGGCCCCCATGGCTTTGCCGCCGTCAGACCCCGGGGTGGACGAGGAAAAGCTGGCCTCTTGCGACATGGTCACTTCAACCGTGCCATCGCCACTGTCGCGCAGCCTCAACTCGCCGATCGAAAGCTCACTTTTGGTGGTGGCATTATCGACGATGTCTTTCAGATCGGTGATGACCAGCGTATCGCCTTCGCGCGCAACCGACCCCGTGGTCAGGCTGCTGCCCGACACCGCGTAAAGGTCTTGCCAGTTCTGCCAGACCTCTTCCGGGGTCACATCAGCAAGCGCGGGGTTCGCGGCCAGAAGGCCCAAGATCGCGGCGCTTCCTGCAAATTTCAACGGTTTCATGCTGAACCCCTTATGCCTTGAATTTACCGCCCAAAGCATCCGCCCCCGTTGGGCCGCCGTCAAGTGTGTGAATTCGGCGGTTTCACTTCAGTGGGATCATCGGCTAACACTGCCGTAGCAAGCTGCAAAGGGTGCGAAAGATGAAAGACAAGGTCGTGGCAATAACCGGTGCAAGCCGGGGGATCGGGGCCGCCGCAGCGCGGGTGTTTGCAGCAGCCGGGGCAAAGGTGGCGCTTTTGGCGCGCAGCAGGGCCGAGATTGATGCCATCGCGGCCGAGATCGGGCCATCTGCGCTGGCGCTGCGCTGCGACGTGGCGGATTGGAATTCGGTCGCGGACGCCGTGGCACAGACGGTGCAGCATTTTGGTCGGCTGGACGTTTTCATCAGCAATGCTGGCGCGATAGAGCCGATTGCACGACTGGCCGATGCAGAGCCCGCCGCTTGGGGGCATGGGGTGGATGTCAACCTGAAGGGTGTGTTTCATGGCATGCGCGCGGCGATCCCGGTGATGCAGGGCTTGGGGGGCGGCACGATCATCACGGTGTCCTCTGGCGCGGCGCGCACAGCGCTTGAAGGTTGGTCAAGCTATTGTGCGGGCAAGGCAGGTGCGCTGATGTTGACGCAGGCCGCCCATCTGGAAGAAGCGGCCAACGGAATTCGCGTTCTGGGCCTGTCGCCGGGCACGGTGGCGACCGACATGCAGGTGAAGATCAAGGCGAGCGGCATCAACCCGGTCAGCCAGTTGGACCCTGCGGTGCATATCCCTGCCGATTGGCCCGCGCGCGCGCTTTTGTGGATGTGCGGGGCCGAGGCGGATGCTTGGCTTGGCACGGACGTTCCGTTGCGCGATGACGCCGTGCGCAAGGCGATAGGGCTTTCGTGATGATCGAGATTTCGCGCGAGACCGGGCTTTGGGTGCTGACGCTCAACCGTCCCGAAAAGGCAAATTCGGTCACAAAGGCCATGCTGACCACGCTTGCCGATACAGTGGACGCAGCACGTGAGGCCGGGGTTTTGGCGCTGGTGCTGACCGGGGCGGGCAAGGTGTTTTCCGCGGGGGCCGATCTTGACGATGCCCGCGCGGGCCTTGCGACAGACCCGGTTTGGGAGCGGCTTTCCACCAGCATCGCCGCCTTTCCCGGCCTTACAATTGCGGCCCTGAACGGCACTCTGGCCGGAGGGTCGATGGGCATGGCGTTGGCCTGCGACCTGCGGCTTGCGGTGGGCGGGGCAAAGTTCTTTTACCCGGTCATGAAACTGGGCTTTCTGCCGCAGCCCTCGGATCCGGCCCGGCTGGTGGCGCTTGTCGGTCCGGCGCGGGCCAAGATGATCTTGATGGCGGGCCAGAAGATCGAGGCGGAAGAGGCGCTTGCATGGGGGCTGATTGACAGGATCGTGCCTGCCGATACGCTGCTTGAAACCGCCCGCCAACTGGCCGCCGATGTGCTGGCGGCCAAGCCCGGCCATGCGGCCGCAATAAAGGCGATGGCCCGTTAGGCCGCCGCCCTTGGCCCGAAAAGCCACCATTTCCGCCGGGGCTTTTTCACCCCGTCGCGGCTGACCAGCATCAGAAGCGACGGTGTGACCACCAAGGTCAGAACAGTGGCAAACGCCAGGCCATAGACGATGGCCGATGACAGCGAGATCCACCACTGGGTCGAAGGTGCGCCCAAGGTGGTTTCATGGTTCAAAAGCTCCAGGTTCAGGCCAAAGGCAATCGGAAGAACTCCGAAAATCGCGGTCAGCGCGGTCAGCACCACCGGGCGCGCGCGTTCGCGGCAGGTTTCCAAAATGGCGTCGATCTTGACCATGCCTTTGTCGCGCAGATCGTCATAGGTGGCGATCAAGACGATGTTGTTGTTCACCACCACCCCGGCCAGCGCGATAACCCCGATGCCCGTCATCACCACGCCAAAGGGCTGCCCCATGATCATCAGGCCAAGGAACACGCCGATGGTCGACATCAACACCGCAGAAAGCACCAAGCCAACCGAGATGAACTTGTTGAACTGGGCAAGCAGCACGGCGAATATCAAGAACAGCGCGGCGATGAATGCCTTGCCAAGAAACGCACCGGCCTCGGCCTGTTCTTCATCCTCGCCCGCCATGGTCCAGCGATAGCCCGCCGTTGAAAGGCCCTTGTTGCGGAACTCTGCCTCAACCAGGGCCACCACCGCGTCACGCACGGGTTGCTCTTGCACCCCTGCGGCAATGCCCGCTTGAATGGTGATCGTGCGCACACCGTCGATCCGGGTCAGCGTGCCAACCGTCGCGGCGGGCTGGCGGGTAACGAAATTGGAAATAGGCACCGGACCGTCGGGGGTTTCGATGCGCAATTGGTCCAGCGCGGCGATGTTGCGCTGCTCGGGCGGAAGGCGCAGCACGATATCCACCGCGTCATCGCTGCCCGCTGGCCGGTATTCCGAAAGCTTCAGCCCCGATGTCACCATCCGTACCACCGCCCCAACCGCCCCGGGTGACGCGCCATAGCGCGCTGCCTCGGCCCGATTGACGCGCAATTCCCAATCAATGCCGGGCAAGGGCAGGCCGTTGGAAACATCGATCACATGTTCAACCCCGGCCACCTTTTCGGCAAGATCGCGCGCAGCCTCATTCAAGCCCGCCGGATCATCGGCAGAGAGCCGGATCTGAATGGCCTTGCCGGTGGGCGGACCGGCCTGCGGCACCGAAACCTCAATATCAACGCCGGGAATGCCAACCATGGCAGCCCGAAGATCATTCAGGATTTCGTTCGCATTCTTTCGCATTCGCCAGTCGACAAATTCGTATTGCAACACCCCAACCGCATCGGCCGGGCCTTCGCTGTTTGCTTGACCCGAACTGCCGACGCGGGTGTAGACGGTTTTGACGCCGGGCCAGCCAAGAATGCGCGCTTCGGCCAATTTCACCAGCGCGTCCTTCTCATGGATCGACAGGTTGCCGCGCGCCTTGACGTAAAGCAGACCATAGTCAGGTTCGACATTGGGGAAAAACTCCACCCCCTTGCCAACCTTGCCATAGGTAACCGGCACCGCGATCAGCGCCGCGATGGCAAGCATCAGAACAATCCATGGGTGCCTGATGGCGCGCCCGACCAGGGCCATATAGGCGCCATCCTTGTGGCGCGGCGGTTCGGCGAAGGGCCGGGCGATCAGCGCGCCCAGAACTGGCACGAAGATCAACGCATAGGCCATAGAGGCGGTGAGCGTGGCGATCAGCGTGATCGGCATGTATTTCATGAACTCGCCCACGACACCGGGCCAGAAAAGCAGCGGCGAAAAGGCGGCGATGCGGGTCATGGTAGAGGCAATCACCGGGCCTGCCATGCGGTGGCTTGCCTCGGCAAAGGCCCGGCGTCGGTCTTGTCCTTCGGCCATGCGGCGTTCGGCATATTCCACCACGATGATCGCGTCATCCACCAGCATGCCGACAGCAAGGATCAGGCTGAACAGCACGACAAGGTTCACCGTCAGCCCCGCCATCTGCAGCCCCAAAATCCCCATCAGAAAACTGGCTGGAATAGCAAGGCCGATCAGTATCGAAGACCGCACCGTCAGCGCATAGAGAATGACGATGAAAACCAGCACAACCGCCGTCAGGACCGAGTTTTGCAGATCTGAAAGCAACTGGCGGATGGTGGTGGATTTGTCTTGGGAAAATGACACCACCACACCGGGCGGCAGGTCTTTTTGCAGCGCTTCGGTGGTGGCTTTCACGGCGTCGACGGTTTCTATCAGGTTCGCGCCCACACGTTTGGAAACCTCGATCGCGACGGCGGGTTTGCCATCCAGCCGGGTGATGCTTTCCGGGTCTTTCAGCGTGGGGCGGATCTCGGCCAGATCCATGGCACGCACCACGGCGGTATCGCTTGCCACCACAGGCAGGCGGGCCACATCTTCCACCGTTTCAATCAGCGAAGGCACCTTGATGGCATAGCGGCCCTCGGCCCCTTCCATAGCGCCGGCCGCGATAAGTTGGTTGTTGGCCATGACCCCCGCAATCATGGTGTCAGGGCGCAGGCCGTAAGAAGACAGCTTGGCCGGGTCAATGATGACTTCGACCAGATCGTCACGGGTCCCGCGCAACGAGGCATCCAGAACGCCGGGTATTTCTTCGATGCGGTCGCGCAGGCTGCGGCCTGCGGCGGTCAGCACCCGTTCAGGCACTTCGCCCGAGATCGTCACCACCAGAACCGGGAACTCCGAAATATTGACCTCATTCACCGTGGGCTCATCCGCCTCGGAGGGCAGGTCGCGGCGGGCGTCGTCCACCTTGTTGCGGACATCGGTCAAAGCGGTGTCCAGATCGGCCCCGGCTTGAAACTCCATCAGCACGTTGCCGCCGCCCTGATAGGCGGTGCCGGTCATCTTCTTGATACCCTGAATGGATTTCAGCGCGGTTTCCATTGGTCGCAGAAGCAGACGCTCGCTGTCTTCGGGGGAAATACCCTCATAATGCATCGCGACATAGATGATGGGGATCTGGATATCCGGCTCGGCCTCTTTCGGAATGGTCATATAGGCCATGGTTCCCGAAAGGATCAGGAAAACCAGAATGGAAAGCGTCAGCCGCGTATTGCGGATCGCAAGTTCGACAAGGTTCATGGCTGGGCCGCCTTTTGCGCGGCCTCGGCCTCGGCGCGGGTCAGTTCGTGAACCAAGACCTTGTCACCGTCACGCACAAGGTCTTGCCCGGCAACGATCACACGCACCCCCTGTGCAACGCCGGTCACAACGAAACCGCCCTCGATATCATCGATCAATTGCACCGGCAAAAAGCCTGCAAGATCGCCGTCATTCACCACGCGCAGCCCCACTTGGCCCGCCTCGTTCAGCGTCAGGACCGAACGCGGCACGGTCAGGGCGGGCTGGGCGGCGGCGGTCAGGCGCAATTCGGCAGTCATGCCCGAGGGAATTTTGCCATCCGGGTTTGGCAGATCGACCTCAAGCGCGAAAGTGCGGGTCTTGTCAGAGGCCTTGCGCGCCAGATGGCGCACCGTGCCTTCCAATTCAGCGCCCGACACCAGACGCACCATGGCCTTGGCCCCGACCGAGACATGGGCCACGTCCTGTTCACTTACCTCGGCCTTGACGACAATCGGATCCAGTGCCAGCAGCGTGGCAATCGGGGTACCCGCCTGAACCCATTCGCCAATTTCCACATTCACCGCATCGACCGTGCCCGCGAAAGGTGCCGTCAAAGACAGCCGATCAGCGGCGGCTGTGGCTTGGGCCAAAGCGCCTTCGGCAGAGGTTTTTGCCGCCCGGCGCGCGGTAAGTTGGGTTTCGGGCAAGCTGCCCTTGGCGTTCAGCGCCTCGCCCACGGTCAATTGTTCGGCAGCTTGGGCCAGCTGGTCTTCGGCGGCCTTGACGCCCGCGCGCACATCTTCGCCTTCCAGCAGCATCACCGTCGTACCCCGGTCAACGCTATCCCCCGGTTTGGCTCCAAGCTCTTGCACCACTCCGTTGGAACGCGCGGCCAGAACGGCAAGCTTGTCCGCCTCGGTCACGCCCGAAATACGGATCAAACGGGCATAGTCGGCCACGTCCGCCGTGACCACGGCCACCGTGCGCTTGGGCGCTTCGGCGATGGGTTCGGCGGCCATCGCTTCGGTTGCCTCAGCCGTTTCGCTGCCAACGGCGGCGAAATGGCCGGTCGCAACCCAAGCCGCTGCGGCGACAAAGACGATCAGGGCCAGAACGCGATGCAGGGGCATATTGGAAAACATCTTGAAAAGCCTTTGCGCTTGCGACCACTGGAAAGGGGCTTTGCCCTGCCTTTGTGGCATCTGCGCGGAAAGATCATGCCTTTTGGTCAAAGGTCAATGGCAGGCACAGCTTTTCAGCCGTTCGATCCGGTGATCTGACAAAATCAGATCATCTTCAAGACGTCTTTGCCCACCGCAAGCATATATCCGCGCCGCGCAATGGTTTTCACCAAAAGCTCGCTGACCAGTTGGTTGCCCAAAGCATCGCGCAAGCGCTTGACGCGTGTTGCACCCGCGGCTTCGTCACAGTCAGCCTCGTTCCGGCCAGAAATGACGGCCTCGATCTGGGCACCAGTCAGAACCTCATCATCCATCCGGGCTTCGGCCAGCACAGCCAGGGTTTCCAAGGCGGCTTCGGTCAGGGCAAATTCCATATCGTTGATATAGACCGCCCGCGCCTCGCGGCTGATAAGCATGGTCGCCACCTGAATGCCCGAACGCTGAATGGCCGAGATCCGGCGGTTCAGCGCGATGATGGTGACAAGAAACACCAAAGACGCAATCAACAGCGCCGTGGCAAAGATCAAAAGCACAAAGATCACAGACCGATAGCTGACCAAGACTTCGGAAAACGAGGTACCCGATTGGGCCAGAATTTCCAAAAGCTTGATCTCAGCGCCCGCGGTCAGGTTATCATTTTCCACGAACAACTGTTCCACGCGCGCATTGAAGGCGTTGGCATCGGGCAGATTGATGAACAAGAACACCGCCGCCGCCAGCAGGATCACGACAATTGCCGCAATGCCAAAGGCAACCACGCGGTTGCCCGCGCGCAAACTGTCAGAAACGGAGGAAGTATTCTGCGGCACTTGCTTTCCTTTCCTCCAGCCCCTCGGGACCAAAAACGCCAAGAACATTCAACAACTTCCAGCCAGAAGCGGCAAGCCGTTCGGCAAGTTCGGCCTTGGCGGCGGCCTTGTTGCATTTTGTTACCTGCGCCACACCATAGTGCAGCCGCAAGGGGTTGTCCTGCTTGGCCTTGTAATCGGCATAGCATTCGGCCTGTGCGGGCAAGGCCAGCACAGCGGCAAGGGTAATGGCAAGGGTCAGGCGCAACATGGCACGCACTCCGGTTTGGGCTTGATGTATCCTGCGCATTGCGGGCGGGCTATTCAATAACCAAAGGGGGAAATGGCGATGTTATCGCCTAGCATCGGGGCGATATTGCTTGGCTTGCGGCACCGGGGACAGGGTTTGGGCATCTGAACCAGCCCCAAACGGGCAGAAAAACCGAGGCACCAATGGCAAAGACAAGCTTTCCCCAAACCCGTGGGCAAACCGCAAGGGACCAGCGCGCCGAAAACCCGCTGGGCCGCATGATGACCGGATTTACCGGCTTTGCCCTGGCGGTGACGCTGATCCTTGCCACTGTCCTGCCGGTTGAGGCGCATCGCGACAGCTGTGCCACGCCGAGTGACAGTACAGCGACCTGCGCGAAATAGCGGCAAGACGGATGCGGCCTGAATAGGAAGGGCCAGATGTGGAACAAACTCTGCCCCCTTTTTCTTTTGCCGGTTCCACGTTAGGCCAAGGCATGGCCCGTATCCCGCCCGATTTCAGCTTTGAAACCGCCGCCCAAACCCGCGGCCTGCATCCTGTTGCCGGGGTGGATGAGGTTGGGCGCGGCCCCTTGGCCGGCCCGGTTACCGCCGCAGCGGTGATCCTTGACCCCAGCCGCATTCCGCACGGCCTGGGCGACAGCAAGGTCCTGTCATCCACGAAGCGTGAACGGCTTTTCGCCGAAATCATGGCGACCGCGCAGGTGTCGGTGGCCCATGCAACGGTCGAAGAAATCGACAGCCTGAACATTCTGCGCGCCAGCCATCTGGCCATGGAACGCGCCGTGGCAGGCCTTCCGAAGGCGCCCGCGCATGTGCTGATCGACGGCAATCTTATTCCCGCCGGGCTGAAAGGCCGGGCCGAAGCGATTGTGAAAGGCGATGCCAAATCACTCTCGATCGCGGCCGCTTCGATCATCGCCAAAGTGACGCGGGATCGGATCATGGTGGATTTGGCGCAACAGCATCCCGGCTATGGTTGGGAGGCCAATGCCGGATACCCGACAAAAGAGCATCTCTCGGCACTCCTAAATCTTGGGGTAACCGCTTGGCATAGACGTTCGTTCAAGCCCGTCCACAATATCTTGTATCAAGCACTTTCTGTAAGTGATTGATTCAAAAAAGAATTTGACGGCGAATCAGTCCTGACTCATCTTAGGGACACCAAACGGCACAAAAAGATGCCGTGGCAAATGAGGCAAAGATGGCGACGAAAACGAAGGTCGAGCAGGGCAATCCCCTGCCGTTGAATCAAATTGTTCCCGGTGATTGTGTT
This sequence comes from Paracoccaceae bacterium, assembly GCA_021741465.1. GTDB lineage: Bacteria > Pseudomonadota > Alphaproteobacteria > Rhodobacterales > Rhodobacteraceae > Tabrizicola_A. Next base: position 7,644 of record JAIOXV010000052.1, on the reverse strand, counting down.
GAGGTGATGAACAGCCTTCCCGCCGGGTCAGTAGACCTGATTTTCGCGGACCCCCCTTATAATCTGCAGTTGAAGGGCGAACTTCATCGCCCCGACAATTCGCGTGTCGACGCGGTGGATGACCACTGGGACCAGTTTTCCAGCTTTGCCGCCTATGACAAATTCACCCGCGAATGGCTGGCTGCGGCAAAGCGGGTGCTTAAGCCCAATGGCGCGATCTGGGTCATTGGCAGCTACCACAACATCTTCCGCGTTGGCGCCACGCTTCAGGACCAGGGGTTCTGGATGCTGAACGACGTGATCTGGCGCAAATCGAACCCGATGCCGAACTTTCGCGGCAAACGGCTGACCAATGCCCATGAGACCCTGATCTGGGCCAGCCGCGATGAAGCCGCGAAATACACCTTCAACTATGAAGCGCTGAAGGAATTGAATGACGGCGTTCAGATGCGGTCGGACTGGGTTCTGCCGATCTGCACCGGGCATGAACGTTTGAAAGACGAACATGGCGACAAGGCGCACCCGACGCAAAAACCCGAAAGCCTGCTGCACCGCATTCTGATTGCCACGACGAACCCCGGCGATGTGGTTCTTGACCCCTTCTTCGGCACCGGCACGACAGGGGCTGTGGCAAAGATGCTGGGCCGCGACTTCATCGGGATCGAGCGTGAGGACGCCTATCGCAAGGCAGCCCAAGCCCGCATCGACCGCGTGCGCAAGTTTGACGCCAGCGCCTTGGAAATCACCGGATCAAAACGCGCCGAACCCCGCGTGCCCTTTGGGCAAGTGGTGGAACGCGGCATGCTGCGCCCGGGAGAAGAGCTGTTTTCAATCGGCAATCGCTTCAAGGTCAAGGTGCGCGCCGATGGCACGCTGATTGGCAATGATGTGAAAGGTTCCATCCATCAGGTCGGGGCCGCGCTGGAAGGCGCACCTTCCTGCAACGGCTGGACCTATTGGCATTACAAGCGCGATGGCAAGATGGTTCCGATTGACCTTCTGCGCCAGCAGATCCGCGCCGAAATGGAAGCTGACGGCCGCCGCCCGAACTGACCCCAATCGCATATTCAGTTTACGCCTGTGCCGCGGTCCGCCTGCGGCACACCTGCCCCGGCATGTTCGATCATGCCGGGGCCTTTTTCGTGGCCTATGCCGCGCGGCCGTAAAAGCCGCGCTGTTCTTCTTCGCTGAACCGAACCCCGGGTTTGTCGAAAAACGAAAAGACGGCAATAATCCGCGCCTTTTCCCCTTCGACCGGGGTCACGCGATGCGCCGTGTTCTTGCCGCGAAACACGTTCAGCGTGCCCGGTTCAAGCGTGATGCTCTGCAGATCGGGATCTTGTCCGGTCAGCAGGCGTGCAACCCCATCAAAGTTGGGATCTGCATCCGATCGCAGGTCTGTCCGGTATTCGAAAACGCCCCCGCCATCGGGTGCCTGCAGCAATAGCGTGGTGGTAAATTCTGACCGGTCAAAGTGCCAGTTCAGCCCCTCGCCTTGCCCATAGTTCATGGCATTCACCCGCGCCAAAGGGTCTTGCATGGTGTAAAGCGCCGCCTTGTCCATGGTCGCGGCCAGAAAGGCTGCGAAGGGCTGCCATTCATAAACATCCTTGATCGCGCCGCCGATCTGATCGGCGCAAAGCGTCTTGTTAATGGTTTCAACCTCTTTCAGGGCTGGATGGTCGGGCGCAAGCCCCGGCACCTCTTTGCGGAAATAGATGTTGTGCTTGCGGGCATGGGTAAAGGCATCGGCCGCAAAACGCGGACTCAGTTCGGCAACACTGGCCTGCTGGGCTGCGGGTTTCAAGAAGCCGGGCAGGTTGAACATGCCCTGCGCCGCCAGTTCGGCCTTGGCCTGGGCGACAAGAGCCACCCATGCCGCGCTGCCCGGTTGATGCAGGGGATAACGGTCAAGATCGAGAAGGTCGTGCATGGCGCGCTCCGTAGATTTCCTACTGGCAAGGATTGGCTTGACCGCCCGCCAAATCAACAAGAGAAACCATAGGGGAGCATAAGGAAATCTTTCGCATGACGCCTGACCTTTTGTCACTCAATGCCCTGCGTGCCTTCGAGGCCGCCGCCCGTGGTGGCAGTTTCGTTGCCGCAGCGGCCGAATTGGGGGTTACAGCCGCAGCGGTCAGCCAGCAGGTACGCGCGCTGGAAAGCCGCATGGGCCGACAGCTTTTCCAGCGGCAGGGCAACCGCATCCTGCTGACCGATGCCGGGCGCGAGATTTACCCGGCCCTTGAACAGGCTTTTCGCGACATTGCCAGCGTCGCCCAGCACGCCGACCGCCCCCGCCAGCGGCAAACACTGATCCTGTCAGTGCTGCCATGGCTTGCCCCTTGGGCCATCGCCGCACTTGAAGGCCATGCCGCCCCGCTTGATCTGCGCACCGAGGCCGATCCTGTTGCCCTGACCTTGGGCGCAGCAGACTTGCGCCTGACCTATGGCGCGCAGCTTTACCCCGACCATAAGGTGGTGCCGCTTTTCCATGACCAGATGGTGATTGTGGGAACCCCGCCTACCCTGCCTGCACCCGACCGGCTGATCCATGTTCACTGGGGCGCGGCCTATGCCTCGATCCCCGGCTGGGCATTGTGGCACAGCCAAAACGGCCTGCCCGGGCCTGACCTTTCGCTTGGGTTTACCGTGACGGATCCGCGGCTGGCGCTTGATCTTGCGGCGCGTGGCCGCGGTGTGGCGCTGGTGCCAAAGCTTCTGGCCGGTTCCGCGCCCAGCTTGGCGCAAACCGGAACCGACTTCACGCTGTCATGGCCCTATGCCTTGATCTGCCTGAACGCCCGCGCGCGCAACCGCCCGCTGGCAGCCCTTTTGAACCACCTGAGCGTCAGGGCCGCGCCTTAGCCCATTCGGTCACCTCAGGGTAAAACTGCCGCCGCCAGGCCCGAACCCGCGGGTTCATCCGCCGCCGCCAAAGCGGTGGAATCATCGCAAGCGCGGTCATGGCAGGATAGCCAAAGGGCAACATCGGGGCCTCGTCCGCGGGGTAGGTCTGCAAAAGCGGAAAGCGACGGTCCGGCTTATAGTGATGATCCGAATGCCGCTGCAGGTTGACCAAAAGCCAGTTTGACGCCTTGTGCGGCGCATTCCAGCTGTGGTGTGGACGCACGGGTTCATATTTTCCGCCCGGCAGCATCTGCCGCACCAAACCGTAATGTTCGACGTAATTGGTCAGCTCTAGCTGCCAGATGGCAAAAAAGGCCTGCATGACAAACAGCCCAACCCCAAACCAGCCCCCGACCCAAAAGGCCAGCGCCAGCGCCAAGAGTTGCAACGCCGCATAACGCCAAAACGGGTTTGATCGGTGCCACACCGGGCGGCCCACCTTGGCCAGCTTTTCCGCCTCGGCCGCCCAGGCCGATTGCGGGCAGGAAAAAAGCACCCGCCAGAAAAAGCGATGAAACCCCTCGTTATAGGGGGCCGTCACGGCATCGCGCGGGGTGCCGACAAAGCTGTGGTGCACCAGAAGATGTTCGGTGCGGAAATGGCTGTAAAGCACGCTGGCAAGCAAAAGATCGCCCAGCCACCGCTCGGCCCGATTGCCCTGATGCAAAAGCTCATGGGCGTAAACAATGCCAATCGTGCCAGAGGCAACCCCGACCCCGAACATCAACACAATGGTTTCAAGCCAGCCCATATCGGCCCGCGTGACCCACCAGATCGCGCCATAGATGATCGCCGCCTGTATCGGAAACCAGATCAGCGTGACCAGCCGATACCAGAAAAGATCGCCCGCATCGGTCTGCGGATCGAGGTCTTCTTCGTTCAGGCCCAGAACAAGGTCCAACAGCGTGACCAGCGCCCAGGCGTACAGCGGCATCAAGACCACGGTCCAACCGCCAAGCGTGACGCTGACCACCGCCAAGGGCACCAGTCCCAGCGAAAGCCAGAAGGGCAAGGCGTTGCGGATCGTGTCAGGTTTGGCCATCGGCAAGCTCCATTTCAGCGCCAGTCTAGGCGCGGATCGCCCGTCACTCAACCGCAGGTTCTGACGCGGCATTCCATGCCTTGCGCATAACGGTCGGCAAATCTTCGGGCTGAAAATCGCGTTGGAAGGTGCCGCGTTCGGGGTTGCCATCGGTTGTGGCGGTCATCACCCGCAAAAGCAGATGGAAATGGGTGAAGGTGTGGCGCACCTCGCCGGCATCGCGCCAATTGGCGGCCATGGGCACCGTGCCACCCGCGCCATCCCAACCGTCGCCAGGAAAGCCGAGCATTCCGCCAAGCAGGCCGCGTCCCTCGCGCCGCTCTACCAAGACCGCCCCATCGGACCGGCGTGCCACCCAGACCACCCCCTGACGCACCGGCTTTGGCGGTTTTGCAGATTTGCGCGGCAATTCGGCGGCAATGCCTGCTGCCTGTGCGGCACAGAATGCCCGCAACGGGCAAATCCCGCAGGCGGGGTTGCGCGGGCTGCAAATGGTTGCGCCCAGATCCATCATCGCTTGGGCATGATCGCCCGGCCTGACGCTGGGCGTCAAAAGCCCGGCCAAATGCACCAGTTCCGGCTTGGCCGCCGGCAATGGGGTTTCCAAGGCGAAAAGCCGGGCGCAAACCCGCTCTACGTTGCCATCCACCACCACTGCGGGCAGATCAAAGGCAATCGAGGCCACTGCCGCCGCGGTATAGGGCCCCACCCCCGGCAAACTGCGCAGACCCTCTTCAGTTTCGGGGAACACGCCGTCATGGTCGCGCAGAACGGCCCGCGCACATGCCAAGAGGTTGCGCGCCCGGGCGTAATAGCCAAGCCCCGCCCATTCGCCCATAACCTCATCATCCTTGGCCGCCGCCAGATCGGCCACGGTCGGCCAACGCGCAACGAACCGCTGGAAATACGCTGTGACCGCAGCCACCGTGGTTTGCTGCAACATGACTTCTGACAGCCAGACATGATAGGGATCAGGTCGAACCCCACCCGCCCGCTGTGCCGGGCCAACGCGCCACGGCATCAGCCGGGCATGGGCGTCATACCAGCGTAAAAGCTGCAAGCCGGCCTCTTCACACTCTATCTCACGCAAGTTTTATCCCCGCCCCCAAACAGTGCCCTTCGCCGCAAAAATCATAACCAATTGAATAAATTATACTTTCCTGATCGCAGAAGCCCGTAACTGGCTGCTGGGCCAAGACCCTCACAGGGCCAGCCCCGCGCAATCTGCTTTTCTTTCTGCCCCATGCACCTAGAATAGCGGCAATCCCGGACAGGACCAGATGGCCCGAACAACCAACCCTTCTTCTCCCCCTTCCCGCCGCGAACGCGGCTTTGAAGCCACAGGTGGTTTGCTCAAACAGCAGATCCGCGTGGCTGGGGAACAGCGCGGCTTTGCCGTGGCGCGGCTTTTGACCCATTGGGCCGAAATCGCCGGTGAAGATTTGGCGCGCGTCACCCGTCCTGTAAAGGTCGGCTATGGCCGCGAAGGCATGGGGGCTTCGCTGACGCTTTTGACAACGGGCGCCATGGCGCCAATGGTCGAAATGCAAAAGGATCGCCTGCGCGAAAGGGTCAACGCCGCCTATGGCTATGCCGCAATTTCGCGCATTCTTCTGACCCAGACCGCCGCGACAGGGTTTGCCGAAGGACAGGTCGAATTCGCACCCGCCCCCAAAACGCCCCCAAAACCCGACCCCGCCATTCTTGCCAAAGCCGCTGAAACAGCAGCGCCGGTCAAGGACCCCGACTTGCGGGCAGCCCTTGAAGCCATGGCGCAAAACATCTTAACTCGCCGCAATCCGAAAGAAGGCCAATGAACATGAAAACTTCCTTTGCTTCTGGCCTGATGGCCCTGACGCTGGCCCTTGGACTGGGCAGTTTTGCCGCCGTGGCCCAAGAGACCACCACAACAGAAGGTACCGCTGCTGAGGCGGTCGAGATCAAGGATTTCTCGCTTGGCAGCCCTGACGCCAAGGTGAAGATCACCGAATATGCCTCTTTCACCTGCCCGCATTGCGCGCATTTCCACAGCGATGTGTTCAAGCCGCTGAAGGCCGAATACATCGACACCGGCAAGGTCGAGTTCACCTATCGCGAGGTCTATTTCGACCGGTACGGCCTTTGGGCCGCCATGGTTGCGCGTTGCGGCGGTGACATGCGCTATTTCGGCATCTCGGAGATCCTGTTTGAAACCCAGTCGGAATGGCCTGCGTCAGATGACCCCAATGTTGTGGTTGAAAATCTGAAGAAAATTGGCCGCACTGCCGGGATGGAAGATGCGGCTTTGGATGCCTGCATGAAAGACGCGGCAACCGCCGAGGCAATGGTGGCGCATTTCGACGCCAACATGAAAGCCGACGACGTTCAGGGCACGCCGACGTTGTTCGTCAACGGCACAAAGCATTCCAACATGTCTTATGGCGAGTTGAAGGCGATCATCGAAGCGGAACTGGCAAAGTAAGATGAACACCCCGCTTGCCGGCATCAAGGTTGTCGAACTTGCCCGCATTCTGGCCGGTCCATGGGCCGGGCAGACCCTTGCCGATCTGGGCGCCGATGTCATCAAGGTTGAAGCCCCCGAGGGCGACGACACCCGCCGCTGGGGCCCCCCGTTCATCGAACGCGATGGCGAAAAATCTGCCGCCTATTTCCATGCCACCAACCGTGGCAAGCGCGGCATTACCTGCGATTTCCGCACGCCTGAAGGGCAGGAAACCGTGCGGCGTCTGGTGGCCGATGCCGATGTGGTTATCGAAAACTTCAAGGTTGGCGGGCTGGAAAAATACGGGCTGGACTATGCAAGCCTGAAAGGGGTGAACCCGCGGCTGATCTATTGTTCGATCACCGGCTTTGGCCAGACCGGCCCTTATGCCCATCGCGCGGGCTATGATTTCATCATTCAGGGCATGGCCGGCTTGATGAGCGTTACCGGCGAACCCGAAGGCCAGCCGCAAAAGGTGGGCGTCGCGGTGACCGATATCTTCACCGGGGTCTATGCGGCGACCGCAATCTTGGCCGCATTGGTGCAGCGCGGGCGCACCGGCGAAGGCCAGCACATCGATATGGCGCTCTTGGATGTGGCGACCTCTATCATGGCCAATCAGGCGATGAACTTTCTTGTTTCAGGCAAGGTTCCCGGCATGATGGGAAATGCCCATCCCAACCTTGCGCCCTATGCCGTGTTCGATTGTGCGGATGGCTGGATCATTCTTGCCACCGGCAATGACGCGCAATACCAGCGGCTTTGCGCCATTCTGGGGCTGGATGATATGGCCCGCGCGCCCGCTTTTCTGACCAATGCCGATCGTATCGCGAACCGCGCCGAAATGACCGCGCGCATCACCGAGGCGACACAGCGTTGGGCCAAGGCCGACCTGTTGCAAGCCTGCGAAGATCAAGGGGTGCCTGCCGGGCCGATCAATGATCTGGCCGAGGTTTTTGACGACCCACAGGTGCAGGCGCGCGGCATGAAGATCGCCCCCGGCGGCCTGCCCGGCTTGCGCAGCCCCATGACCTTTTCGGCCGCGTCCCTGTCGCTGGACCGTCCCGCCCCGAAACTGGGCGAACATCAGGACGAGGTTCTGGGCTAAGCCCGCCCTTCCCGCAACAGCCGCGGGAGGGTTCAGCAGGGCACAACGATCAGCCGCGGGCCCTTGGTCGCCATGGCATCGGCAAAGGCGGCGTTGAACGCC
>JAIOXV010000051.1 GCA_021741465.1 Paracoccaceae bacterium | reverse complement strand
CACAGACGGTCTCCAATAAGAAAATCGGCGGCACGGTCCAGCCGGATATGGGGCGGGCCCATGCCCGGCGACTGGCTGGCGCGGGCGGGGGCAAAGCCCATCAAGGCATAATCGGCATCAAGCCAGCCTATCGCCCCATCGCGGGCGGGTGACAAAATGCGGGCGGGGTCTTTGGGCAATTCACCCGGATACATCACAGCCTGTTTGCCCGTGGCCAAAAGCCGGCCCTTCACGGCGGGAAGCTGCGCACCATCACGTTGGACCATGTCTTCCACGGTGCAGCGCAATCCCGCAAGGGACAGGGCCGCGGTTTCGGCCCCGGCAAAATCAGCCCGCGCCTTGGCATCGCGCAAAAGCGCTTCGGTGATGGCGGTCAGCGCGGGGTGTTGCAGGTGATGCAGGTGATCGGCCTTGGTCGCGGCGAAAAGGATCTTTTCAACCCGCTTGCCCCCCAAAAGGCCCGACAGCCAGCGATTGGTTCCGGGGCGAAACGCCGCCAGAACTTCGGCCATGGTGCGGCGCAGGTCCTCCACCGCCTGAGGGCCGGAATGAATCGCACCCAAGACATCAACTAGCACCACCTGCCGGTCGATCCGCGCGAAATGATCGCGAAAGAAGGGTTTGACCACGCGGGCTTTATAGCCGTCAAACCGGCGCTCCATTTCGCGCCACAGGCTGCCGCGCCCGGTCTCGGCGGGTTTTGGCAGGGGGGCAAAGGTCAGAACCGGGCTGCCCGCCAGATCGCCGGGCAGCAAAAAGCGGCCGGGGGTGCAGTCAGACCAGCCCGCCGCGCGCGCCTTGTGCAGATAATCGGTAAATTCTGCGGCAAGCGACTGGGCTTTGGGTTCTTCCAGCCGAAGCGCGCCGTCCTCAGCGCGGGCACGGGCCATGTACCCGGCGGCCTCGGGGCGCTTGGCGATCCGATCAAGGGTGGTCTCGGACCAATCGGCATAGGTTTTGTCCAAGAGTGCGAGATCTAAAAGCCATTCGCCGGGGTAATCGACAATGTCGACATGGCAGGTGCGCGGGCCAGACAGACTCGCCAGAAGGCCATAGGGCGCAAGGCGAAATGACAGCCGCAATTCGGATATCGCGCGGGTCGATTGCGGCCAGCGCGGAGCGTCCCCCGTCATGGCGGCCAAATGCTCTTCAAAAGCAAAGCGCGGCAGGGTCACATCGGGCTGCGGCTGCAAATGAACGGCAAGAATGCGGTCCGCGCCCCGCAGTTGTGGCATCCGGCCCCGGTTCAAGAGGTTTGCCACCAGCCCGGTGATAAACACAGTCTTTCCCGCATGCGAAAGCCCAGTGACCCCCAGCCGGATGACAGGTTCGAAAAACGCCCCCGAGACCGAGGCCATGGCCCCGTCAATCTGGCGGGCAATCCCGTCGGTGATGGCCGAAAATACCAAGCCTTACCCTTTCCTTCGCCTGTCCAAGATAGGCATCGCCATGCGTGAAAGGTAGCCCCCCGTGCGGATATTGCACAAACTGCAGGGGCGCAGGTCAGGGGGCAGATGCCTAGGCCGCCCCTTCGGTGAATTGCAGCTTGGCCAGCCGGGCATAAAGCCCCCCTTGGGCCACCAGATCATCATGGCTGCCGATGGCAACGATGCGGCCTTGGTCCAGAACAACGATCCTGTCGGCCTTTTTCACAGTGGCCAGCCGGTGCGCCACGACCAGCACCGTGCGGCCTTGCGACAGCCGGTCAACCGCCTCTTGCACGGCGCGTTCGCTTTCGGCATCCAGCGCGCTTGTCGCTTCGTCCAGCAAAAGCACACGGGCATCGCGCAAGATGGCGCGTGCAATGGCAATCCGTTGCTTCTGCCCGCCCGACAGCATCACGCCGCGTTCGCCAAGCCATGTGTCATAGCCCTGCGGCAGGGCGGTGATGAAATCATGTGCGGCGGCGGCGCGGGCGGCCTCCATCACATCGGCGTCCGAGGCGCCGGGGCGGCCAAAGCGGATGTTTTCCATGGCACTTGCGGCAAAGATCACCGGGTCTTGCGGCACCAACGCCATATGGGCGCGGAAGGTTTCGCGGGCCATCTCGGGCAGGGCCACGCCATCAAGGCGGATCTCGCCCGATTGTGGATCATAAAACCGCATCAAAAGCTGCAGGATAGTCGATTTTCCTGCCCCCGAAGGGCCAACCAGCGCCACGGTTTCCCCCGGCTCAACCATAAGGCTGATGCCGTTCAGCGCCGGGGCATCGGGACGCGAGGGATAGCGGAACATCACCTTGTCCAGCGCAATCGCGCCCTTGACCGGGCTTGGCAGGGCCTTGGGTGCGGCAGGGTCGTTGACCGGGTCTTCGGCATTGATGATTTCAATCAGCCGCTCCGTCGCCCCTGCGGCGCGCTGCAATTCGCCCCAAATCTCGGAAAGGCTGCCGACGGCCCCTGCCACCAAAACGGCATAGATGACAAACTGCACCAGTTCACCTGCCGTCATGACCCCGTTGCGCACATCGCGCGCGCCAATCCACAACACGCCCACCACCCCGGCGAAAACCAGAAAGATCACGATCACCGTCAAGATAGAGCGGGTGGCGATGCGGGTCTTGGCCGACAAGAAGGATTGTTCGGTCACATGGCCAAACTCGGCCTTGGTGGCCATTTCGTGGGTAAAGCTTTGCACTGTTTGCACCGCAGACAAGGCCTCGGTCGCTTTGCCCGACGAATTGGCAATCCAGTCCTGATTTTCGCGGCTGAGACGGCGCAGGCGGCGGCCCAGAACGATGATCGGCACCACGATCGCAGGCACCAGCAGCAGAACATAAAGCGCCAGCTTCACCGACGTCAGCGCCAAAAGCACCAAGCCGCCCAAAAGCGTCAGGACATTGCGCAAGGCCACCGAAACCGACGAGCCGATGACCGAAAGGATCAGCGTGGTGTCGGTGGTGATGCGGCTGACAATCTCGCCCGTCATGATACGTTCGAACCAGGCGGGGGACATGCCCAGCACCTTGTCAAAAACCGCACGCCGGATGTCGGCCACGACCCGCTCGCCCAGTCGGGTGACAAAGTAATAGCGCACGCCCGTCCCAAAGGCCAAAAGCGCGGCGATTGCCAGAAATGCCACAAAATACTGGTCAAGAATGGCAATATTGCCTGCACCGAAACTGTCGACCACCCGGCGCACGGCCATAGGCAGAACCAGACTGACGGTAGATGTCAAAAAAAGCGCCAGCGCCGCCAACACCACCATCGTGCGATAGGGGCGGACAAAGGGCCAAAGCGCCGCCAAGGCGCCAACCTTCTTCGATTTTGCCCGCTCTTCGCCCGCCTCGGCCATGGTTGCCTCTCGTTTTGTGCCCCCTGCATCTATGCGCTGAGACGAATTCGTGCAAGCGCCGAAGGTCTGCCCCTTCCGTCTGGCGGCCCCTCATGCAAGGTTGGCGCGGTTGAAAACCGGGCAAGGGGGCGCCATGGTAGGCCATTTCACCACAGCCGATGGGGCCAGACTGGCCTATGCTGACGAAGGCACGGGGCTGCCTGTTCTGTGCCTTGCCGGCCTGACCCGCACCATGGCCGATTTTGACTATATGGTGCCGCATCTGCCGCCCTGCCGGCTGATCCGAATGGATTATCGCGGACGCGGGGCAAGCCAATGGACGGGGGCGGCAAGCTATACCGTGCCCCAAGAGGCCAAGGATGCGGTCGCGTTGCTGGACCATCTGGGCCTTGCCCGTGCAGCGGTCATCGGCACCTCGCGCGGGGGGCTGATTGGCATGCTTTTGGCCGCAGTTGCCAAGGATCGGCTGCTGGGCCTTTGCCTGAACGATGTTGGCCCCGAAATCCACCGTGCAGGGCTGGAACGGATCTTTGACTATGTCGGGCGCAATCCGGCGGTCAAAACCCATGCCGAGCTGGCCGCAAGGCTGCCACGCAACATGCCGGGCTTTGCCAATGTGCCTGAAAGCCGCTGGCTGGAAGAGGCCGTCAAGCATTACACCCAAACCGCCGAGGGCGTTCAGATCACCTATGATCCAGCGCTGCGCGATGCGTTTCTGGCCGCCTTTGAAGGCCCGCCGGTTGATCTTTGGCCTCTTTGGGATGCCACGGCGGGCCTGCCGGTGGCATTGATCCGGGGGGCAAACTCGGATCTGCTCAGCGCCGAGACCGCGGCAGAAATGGCCCGCCGCCGCCCCGACATGATCTTTGCCGAGGTGCCTGACCGCGCCCATATCCCCTTTCTGGACGAGAGAGAGGCGGTCGCCGCCCTGCGGGCTTTTGTAGAGGCTTTGGCATGACCTCGCTTGCGTTGATCGAAGGCGCGGCTTCCCGGCTTGCGGGCCATGCCCGGCTGACACCGCTGTTGAACGCCCCGCTTTTGGACCGCATTGCCGGGCGGCGCATCTTCGTAAAGGCTGAATGCCTGCAATGGACCGGCAGCTTCAAGTTTCGCGGCGGCTGGTCGGCGGTTTCAGCCCTGACGCCACAGCAGCGCACCAAAGGCGTCTTGGCCTATTCCTCGGGCAACCATGCCCAAGGCGTGGCCCTTGCCGCCCTGCGCCATGGCGCGCCTTGTGTCATCTTGATGCCCGCAGATGCCCCTGCGGTGAAAATCGCCAATACGCGCGCCTATGGGGCTGAAGTGGTGCTTTATGACCGCGCAACCCAAGACCGCGACGCCATCGGTGCAACGCTTGCCCAAGACCGCGGCCTGACCCTGATAAAACCCTTTGACGATGCGATGGTCATTGCAGGCCAAGGAACGGTGGGGCTGGAAATTGCGGTCCAAGCCGCCGAGGCCGGCATTGCGGATGCCACTGTCATTACCTGCTGCGGCGGGGGCGGATTGACCTCGGGCATCGCGCTTGCGCTTGAAGCGCATGCGCCCGGATTGCGTGTTCGCACTGCCGAACCTGCGGGGTTTGATGATGTTGCGCGCTCTCTGGCTTCGGGGGTTCGTGAAAGAAATGCGGCAACCTCAGGGTCGGTTTGTGATGCCATCGTTACCCCAAGCCCGGGCGAGATAACCTTTCCCATCCTGAAACGGCTTTGCGGCCCCGGTCTGGTTGTCAGCGATGATGAGGCCCTGCGGGCCATGGCGCTGGCCTTTCATCATTTGCGCATTGTGGTGGAACCGGGGGGCGCTGTGGCCTTGGCGGCTGCGATGTTCCGCTCGGATCTGCCCGAAACCGTGATCTGCACGGCATCGGGTGGCAATGTGGATGCAGCCCTTTTTGCCGATGTGTTGACCCGCTTCGAAAGCTAAGCCATGCCTTTGATCTATTTACAGGATATTCGCCTGAACGCGATTGTGGAGGGGCCGGCGGGCGCCCCGGCGATCCTGTTTTGCCATGCGCTTGGCACCGATCTTGGCCTGTGGGACGGGGTCGTGCAGGCCCTGTCCCCGCGCTTTCGCTGCATCCGCTATGACGCGCGCGGCCATGGCGCGTCGGATGTGCCTGCCCCGCCCTATGCCATGGGCGCCCTGATCCGCGACGCCGAAAAGCTGCTGGAACATTTCGGTCTGCGCGATGTCGTGGTGGTGGGCTGTTCGATGGGGGGGTTGGTGGCGCAGGGCCTGGCGACCAAGCGGCTTGATCTGGTGCGCGCGATGGTGCTGTCCAACAGTGCCGCCAAGATCGGTGGCCCGGCGCTGTGGCAGGCGCGTGCAGACGAGGTTGCCGCCGATGGTCTTGTCGCCTACGCCACCGGCGCGATGGAGCGGATGTTTGGCCGCAACTGGCAAGACAACCCTGCCATGCCTGCCATCCGCGCGACGCTTGAGTCCACAAACCCCCAAGGCTGGATCGGCTCTGCCCATGCCATCGCGGGTGCCGATTTCTACACCACCACCGCCGCGTTGCGCCTGCCCACGCTGGTGATTGCCGGGGCCAATGATGGCACCACACCGCCCGATCTGGTGCGCGAAACGGCAGACCTGATCCCCGGCCATCTGTGGCACCTGATGCGTGCAGTGGGCCATCTGCCGATGGTGGAAAAGCCTGCTGAGTTTGCGGCTGTTCTGGCCGATTTTCTGGCATCTATCGGCCATGGTTGAGCTTCTTTTCATTCATGGTTCGGGCTTTGGGGCCTGGGCCTGGCATCGGGTGATCCCCGCGCTTGCCGCTCTTGGCGTGCCGGCCCGCGCGATTGATTTGCCGGGGCGCGGCGGTGCGCCGACCACCCTTGCGGACCAAGCCCAAGCCATTGCCCACGCGCTTTCAGCCCCCACGGTTCTTGTTGGCCATTCTGCGGGCGGCTATGCCATTTCGGCCGCAGCCGCCTTGTCCGATAAGGTCAGCGGCCTGATCTATCTTGCCGCCTATATCCCCGATGGCCGCTCTTTGGCCGAAATGCGCCGCGCGGGCCCATCGCAGCCGATGCGGGGGGCGTTCCAGATCACGCCTGACCGCAGCGCTTATGGCTTTGCGCCAGACCGCTGCGAGGCGCTGTTCTTTCATGATTGCCCCGATGCCGCCACGGCCACCCGCCAGCTGTGTCTTGAGCCGATCGCACCACAAGAAACGCCGCTTGGCCCGCCGCCGCCCCGTCCCGCGGCCGCAATCATTTGCACAGAAGATCGTGCCATCCCGCCGCAATATCAGCGCCTTATGGCAAAGGGCCTGCCCTGCCGCGATCTGCCTACGGGCCATGCGCCCTTTCTTGCCCAGCCAGAGGCACTGGCCGCCACCCTTCATAATATTTTGGAAAGCTGGACATGACCGCCCCTTCGCCCGCCAATCCTCTTGCGCTGACCTTCATCTTGCTGACGGTCGGATTGGATGCCATTGGCATCGGTCTGATCTTTCCGGTCATGCCCGATCTGATGATGGAGGTGACCGGCAAAACCCTGTCCGAGGCTGCGCTGTGGGGCGGCGCGATCACCGCCGCTTTCGCGGTGATGCAGTTCCTGTGCGGCCCTGTTGTCGGGAATCTGTCTGACCGGTTTGGCCGCCGCCCGGTGCTTTTGGTTTCGATGTCTGTCATGGCGTTGGATTATGTGGTGATGGGGGTAACGGGATCGGTCTGGGTGCTTTTGGCCGCCCGAACCGTGTCAGGCGTAACCGCAGCCACCCATTCCACGGCAAACGCCTATATTGCTGACATTACCCCCGCCGACCAACGCGCCAAGCGCTTTGGCCTGATTGGCGCGGCGTTTGGCGTGGGGTTTGTTCTGGGGCCAATCCTTGGCGGGCTTTTGGCCGGAATTGACACCCGCGCGCCCTTTTGGGCCGCCGCAGCGCTGGCCGCGATGAATGCGATTTTCGGTTTCCTGGTGCTGCCGGAAAGCCTTTCTGTCGCCGATCGCCGCGCCTTTGGCTGGGCCCGCGCAAACCCTCTGTCTTCATTCGCGGCCATTCGACATTTGCCCGGCCTGCGGGCGCTTTTGGTCGTGGCCTTTGTCTACGCGCTGACCTTTACCGTCTATCCCGCGGTCTGGAGCTATTTTGGCAAGGCAGCTTTTGGCTGGTCGGCGGGTATGGTGGGGGTTTCGCTGGCCGCCTATGGTTTGGCGCTGGCACTGGTTCAGGCCTTTCTGGTGGCCCCATCGATCCGGCTTTTTGGCGAAAGGCGGGCCGTGGTGATTGGCATGTGGATCGAAGTTGGGGCTTTCGTGTTTCTGGGCCTGACCACATCGGGCATGCTGACGCTGATGTTGACGCCGATAACGGCGTTGGGCGGGATTGCGGGGCCGGCGCTGCAATCGCTGCAAAGCCGGCAGGTGCCCGCCAGTCAACAGGGCGAATTGCAGGGCATTTTGACAAGCCTGAACGCGCTGACCATGATCATCGGGCCTTTGGTGATGACCTCGGTCTTTGGCTTTTTCACGGGGCCGGCCGCCCCGGTGGTTCTTCCGGGGGCGCCGTTCCTGCTTGCCGCCTTGTTGATGGTCGCTGCTGTGCTAGTCTTTGTCGCAGGCTCACGCGAGAGATCCGCATCTTAGCGCAATTCTTTCCGCCATAACGGAGAAGCCCCATGAAACTGCGTGATCTTGAAATTTTCGTCGTCGCCCCGCCAGCCCCGGGATGGGGCGGACGGTATTGGATCTTTACCAAGGTCACCACCGACACAGGCATCGTGGGCTATGGTGAATGCTATGCCTCGACCGTGGGGCCAAAGGCGATGCGCGCGGTGATCGAAGACGTGTTCGAACGCCACATGATGGGCGAAAGCCCTGAAAACATCGAATTGATGTATCGCCGGGTCTATTCGTCGGGCTTTACACAGCGGCCCGATCCTACGGTGATGGGGGCCTTTTCGGGGCTGGAGATTGCCTGCTGGGACATCCTTGGCAAAGCGCGGAACCGCCCGGTTTGGGCGCTGTTGGGCGGCAAGATTAACCAGAAAATCCGTTCATATACATATCTTTACCCCCAACCCGGCGAAGATGCGTCCGAGTTTTGGGTAAACGCCGACATGACTGCCGAGGCGGCGGCGCGCTATGTGAAGATGGGGTTCACCGCGGTGAAATTCGATCCGGCCGGTCCCTATACCATTCGCGGTGGCCATGAACCGGCGATGTCCGACATTACCCGCAGCGTGGAATTTTGCCGGAAAATCCGCGAGGCGGTGGGCGATCGTGCTGATCTGCTGTTCGGCACCCACGGCCAGTTCACCACGCCCGGCGCCATCCGTATGGGCCGCGAGTTGGAGCCCTATAACCCCTTGTGGTATGAAGAGCCCATTCCGCCGGACAATCTTCTGGAATTCGCCGAGGTGGCGCGACATGTGCGGATCCCCTTGGCGACCGGTGAACGGCTGACCACCAAGGCCGAGTTTGGCACGCTGTTGCGCGCGGGTGGGGTCAAGATCCTGCAACCGGCGCTTGGCCGCTTGGGCGGCATCATGGAGGCCAAGAAACTGGCTGCTATCGCCGAAATCTTCAACGCCGAGATTGCGCCGCACCTGTATTGTGGCCCGGTTGAATGGGCGGCGAACGTGCATCTTGCTGCCTCTATCCCGAACCTGCTAATCGCGGAAACCATTGAGACAGGGGGCGAATTCCACCTGAAGCTTATCAAGAACTCGATCAAATGGGAGGATGGATACATCCTCCCGCCCGAAGCCCCTGGCCTTGGGATCGAGTTTGACGAAGACCTTGCCCGCGCCCATGCCTTTACGGGCACGGGCCTGCATCTGCAGATGCAAGAAGCGCCCTGTGACTATCGCCACGGCAACCGCTTTGAAGGCGGCGCGCCAAGCGACAACCCGGCGAAAAAGGGCTAGGTTTGATCTCTGTCCTGCCCCGCGTGGCCTGCCGCGCGGGGTGTGGGCACACCCTCTAGTGCGGCAGGTGCCCCCATTTGCCGCACAAAAGGTTGCGCGTCACCTGCTCGACAGGCCGTTCGCGGGCGATCAGCCCGGCCACCCATTCACATGACCCGGCGTTGAACACCGCCCCTTTGCCACGGCGGTATTCGACCATGCAGCCATTGCCGCGGCTGGCCCGGCCCATGGTTTCGGCATCAACCCTTCCATAGACCTGCTGCGCCACCTCTTCGGCGTCCAGCGTGCCGATGAAATGGTCCACATCCTGTGGCCCGGTGGAATGGGCCAGCGTGGTGGCAGGCGAAAGCCCGACGATGGTCAGATCGCCTTGCAACCCAGTGCCTTCGGCCGCGAAGGGCACGCCGTGGGTCATTATGTAATCGATGCCGTCGACCTCATAGCCGAAGATCTTGGACGCGGCCCCCAACACATCGCCATAGCCAAGCCCACTGCCTGACATGGCCCAATGTTCGGGCCGGTATATCGCAAAGCCGCCCGAGCCGTGGGCCGCACAGCGACTCCATCCGGCATAGACGCCCATGCTGCCAGTCAGCCCCATCGTCGCCACGGCGGGGCGTGCGGCGCGCGGGTGATCCCAATAAGAGGTGATCCGGTCGGTCTGGCCAAGCGGGTCGGCGACCTCGGCTGTGGTCTTGAAACAGGTCTGGGTCAAAAGATCATCCGAGAGCCGCGTCTGCCAAAAGAAATTTCCGCCGAACCGCGCCAGTTCGCCCCCGGCGTCTACCCACGCTTCAAGCTGGTCGCGCATCTCCCATGTCCAGTATTCATCATGGCCAACAATCGCGGCGCGGGCATAGCCCTGCAACGCTTGCAGGCCTTTTTGCAGGTCATGCTGGGTTAGATAGTCAAGGGCGATGCCCTGCGCCTCGCACCACAAGGCAAAGGGCCGTTCGAATGCCGCCCAGCCAGAGGAGGCGTATTTCTTGGAAATGCCCTTGGCGCGGGCATAGTCCATATGCGGATAGCGCGGCTTGCTGAGAAGAGGCGAGGCGTGGGGAATACGCGGCGCATCCGAAGGCCATTCCACAAAGCCTTTGGCCCAAGGCCGCAGCAGGCTGACATTCGGGGCAAAATCGCCGCCTGACGGGCCGGTCAGCCCCTGATAATGGTTCGATCCCCCCCAATCATTATAGGCGCACCATGTCCCGGTTGCCAGAACAAGGGCGATTTTGGCGCTTGGCTGCACGGCGCGCAGCACGAACATATGCTGTGAACGGTGGCCGGGAATGGTCAGAGTGACGGTATAGACCCCACTTCTCCAATCGGTGGGAATGGTGATCTGCATCGCCTCGGGCCAAGCACAGCCAATGACGGAACACGCGGCCGGGGTTTCGGCAAAGCGCGTGGCGATCGTGCGCTCCAGCACCACTTCGGGGGCAAGCCCGTCTCGGGTGATGGTCACATGCGCCGAGGGGGCCGAAGACATGGCATGAAGGGTCAGCACATCGCCGGGCTGATAAGACAGCGCGCCGGTATAGGCCCAAACCTGCGGGCGGCTCGGATCGGACGAGGCGATTTCATAGTAATGCCCGGTGACCGGATCACCGTCATCAAAAGGGCCAGCAACAAAGAAATCTTGCAATGTCATTGGGTTTCCCCCATGCGCAGCGCCACATCCAACATGCGGTTTGAAAAACCCCATTCGTTATCATACCAGCCGAAAACTCTCAGCATGCCACCCTTTGTAACCCGGGTTTCGGGCAGGGCCATGATGATGCTTTCAGGCCGCGCCCGCAGGTCGGTCGACACCAGCGCCTTGGTTGTGGCACCGATCACCCCGTCCGCTGCGGCCAGCGCGGCGTTGACCTCGGCCGTGGTGGTGGCACGGTCGGTCATCACCGCAAGATCAACCGCCGAGACACTGGCCGTGGGCACCCTGACCGCAGAGCCTTCGATGCGCCCGGCAATCTGTGGCAGCACAATATCGAGCAAACGCTGCGCGCTGGTCGTGGTTGGCACCATCGACAGGGCGGCCGCACGCGAACGGGAAAAATCGGCCGCCGGGGCATCCACGGTGGGTTGGCTGCCCGTATAGCAGTGAATGGTGGTCATGCTGCCGGTGACGATGCCCCAGTTTTGATGGATCAGCTTGGCCAGCGGTGCCAGCGCGTTGGTTGTGCAAGAGGCGTTCGACACGATGGGCTGATCGGCCAGTTCATGGTCATTTGCGCCCAGAACCACGGTCAGATCGGCGGCGGAAGAAGGTCCGGAAATCAAAATGCGCCGGGCACCCGCCTGCAGGCCGCGCGTGGCCACATCGCGGGTTTCTGCGCGCCCGGTGCATTCCATCACCAAATCAACTCCAGAAAGGTTCAACGTCGAAATATCGGCGGTGCGGTGCAGCGGCAGGGCGCGGCCATCGACCACAAGCATACCATCGCGCAGCGCGACACTGCCGTGCCACGGGCCAAAGACACTGTCGAATTCGAAAAGATAGGCACACATTTCGGCCGCGGCGATGTCATTGATGCCAACGATTTCCACGTCAGACGCGGCCCCTTGCGCCCAAGCCCGCAAGACCGAGCGGCCGATGCGGCCAAAGCCATTGAGGAACACTTTCATCGTTGCACTCCTAACTGATGCGCGCAGATCATCACGGGCCTTCAGGGCGCGCAAGCCTGGCAAGGAGATTTGGTCAAACTGGACGTATCCCGCCTGTGGCGGTGGTGACCTGATCTGCCGCCTGACGCACCATCGCGCCGATGCGCGGGGCCGCTTCCAAAGGCATGCGAAAGGCAGGGCCCGAGACGGAAAGGCCCGCCACCGGTTCGCCGTAAGCGTTGAAGATCGGGGCGGCGACACAGCGCATGCCAAGGGCCTTTTCCTGGTCATCAATGGCAAAGCCGCGAGTTCGGGTGGCGGCCAGATCAGCGGCAAGCGCGCTGGCTGTGGTAAGGCTGGCGTCCGTGAACCGTTCCAGCCCGCGCCGGGCGATGATGCTGGACAGTTTGGGCGGCTCATACCAGGCCATCAGGGCCTTGCCGATGCCCGAGACATGCATTGGCCCTTTGGTGCCTGGCGGAAAGAAGGCGCGGATCGCCTGATTGGCTTCGACCTGCGCCAGAAACAGCACCTCGTCGCCCACCTCGACACCCAAATTCGCCGTCTCGCCGGTATCGCGCATCAAGGTTTCCATCGCAGCGCGGGCGCGTTCCACCACTTTCGTCCTGCGCAAGAAGGCTGACCCGATGCGGAACGCCCCGCCGCCGATGTGCCAAAGCTGGCCGGGGTCTTCCACCTCGACCATGCCGCGTGTCTGAAGGGTGACGAGGGCGCGGTAAACGGTTGCCACGGCCTGGTCGGATTTCGCGGCAAGATCGGAAAGGGTCAGCCCAGGGTGGCTGGCCAGAATCTCCAAAAGCCCCAAGGCCCGGTCCAAGGCCTGAATGGTGTTCTGATCGGTCTTGTCGTGAAAAGATTTCGGACGACCGCGCGTCTTTGCAGGCTCTGCCATCGCAATGAAAAACCCTTGGTGATTGATTTCAGAACCTTTTATCACATTTTTCGCCTAATGAAAAATCTTTTCGAAAAAATTGTGGAACGGTGGCGCGAAGGCTAAGCTGCAAGGGCAAAGAGGGAGTTTTACCATGTCTGCCCAGAACCCAGTCTTCATTCCTGGCCCGACCAATATGCCCGAGACCCTGCGCAAGGCTTGCGATATTCCAACATTGGATCACCGCTCACCCGCGTTTGGCCGCATGTTCAAACCGGCGGTGGCGGGGGTGAAGCGGGTGTTGAAAATGGGCGCAGGCGAGGTGTTCTTGTTGCCCACGACCGGCACAGGCGGCTGGGAGGCTGCGATCTCCAACACGCTCAGCGCGGGTGATACGGTGCTTGCGGCACGGTTTGGCATGTTCAGTCATCGTTGGATCGACATGTGCGAGCGCCACGGGCTGAACGTGGAAATTCTTGAAACCCCATGGGGGCAAGGCGCACCTCTGGCGCGCATCGAGGCTGCGCTGAAAGCGGATCGCGGCCACCAGATCAAGGTGGTTCTGGCCACACATAATGAAACGGCAACCGGGGTGAAATCCGATATTGCGGGCATTCGGCGGGCGATGGATGCCGCCCAGCACCCGGCGCTATTGTTTGTTGACGGTGTGTCGTCGATCGCTTCGATGCCGTTCGACTTTGATGGCTGGGGTGTCGATATCGCGGTGGCGGGCAGCCAAAAGGGCTTTATGCTGCCCGCGGGGCTGGCCATTCTTGGCGTCAGCCCCAAGGCGCTGGCCGCGATGGAAACTGCGCGTTTGCCGCGCACCTTTTTCGACTTTGCCGACCAGATCCGCACCAATGCCGCAGGCGGCTTTCCCTATACGCCGCCCGTTGGCCTGATTGCCGGATTGGCCGCCAGCATCGAGATGCTGGATGATGAGGGTTTGGAGGCGGTCTATGCCCGCCACCACCGCTTGGCCGAAGGTGTGCGGCGGGCCGTTGCGGCCTGGGGCATGAAGCCCTGTGCTGCCAGCCCGGATCTGTATTCTGACACGATCACGGCGGTTTTGGTGCCCGAAGGCTGCAACGGCACCGATCTGGTGCAACTGGCCGCCAGCAAATACGGCGTTGCCTTTGGCGTTGGCCTTGGCGAGGTGGCGGGCCGCGTGTTCCGCATTGGTCATCTGGGCATGCTGACCGACGTCATGGTGCTGGCAGGGGTGGCCACGGCGGAAATGTGCATGGCCGACCTTGGCTGGCCAGTGCGGTTGGGCGCTGGCGTTGCCGCTGCGCAGGAGTATTACCGCGGCAGCGTTCCAGCCCTGGCCTTGGCCGCCGAATAGCCAAGGGCGCAGCCCCTCTCCCGGGTGGGGCTGGCCCGCGAAGAACAGTTTTTCACAAAGGATGCTGGCTGTGGAAATTCCAACTTTTGATGATGTCTTGGCGGCACGGGCACGGATTGCAGAGCATGTGCATGTGACGCCGGTGATGACCTCAAGCTATATCAATGCCTTGGTCGGAGCCGAGTTGTTTTTCAAATGCGAAAACCTGCAAAAGGCCGGGGCTTTCAAGGCCCGTGGGGCGTCAAATGCGGTGTTCGGGCTTTCGGATGCGCAGGCCGCCAAGGGGGTTGCCACCCATTCCAGCGGCAATCACGGCACCTGCCTGAGCTATGCCGCTGGCCAAAGGGGTATTCCTTGCACCGTGGTTATGCCGCGCACGGCCCCGCAGGCCAAGAAAGACGCGGTTCGCGGATATGGTGGCCGGGTGGTGGAATGCGAGCCATCAACCAGCTCGCGCGAAGCGGTCTTTGCCGAGGTGGTGGCGGCAAGTGGCGCAGAATTTGTGCACCCCTATAACGATCCACGGGTGATCGCCGGGCAGGCCACCTGTTCGATGGAATTGACCGAACAGGTCGAAGGGCTGGATGCCGTGGTGGCCCCGATCGGGGGCGGTGGCATGATTTCGGGCACCTGTCTTGCGCTGTCGCATCTGGCGCCGGGGGTGAAGATTTATGCCGCCGAGCCGAAACAGGCCGACGATGCCGCGCGCAGTTTCAAGGCCGGCCATATCATCGCCGATGACGCACCCGAGACGGTGGCCGATGGGCTGAAAGTGCCATTGAAAGAGCTGACCTGGCATTTCGTACAGCGCCATGTCAGCGATATTCTGACCGCCGAAGAAGACGAGATTGTCGAGGCCATGAAGCTGATCTGGAAACGGATGAAGCTGGTGGTCGAGCCGTCAAGCGCCGTGCCATTGGCGGTGATCTTGAAGAACCGCGCCCTTTTTCGGGGCAAGCGGATTGGGCTGATTGTTACCGGCGGCAACGTCGATCTTGATAAACTGCCGTGGATGTAAGGGAGAGTAAGATGAACAAAGCAACGTCTTTTGAAGGGCTTGAGGTTGGCTATGACATTCCCGCCTTGCCGGGAATGGCACAGGCAGATGTTCAAACCCCCTGTCTGATCCTGGATCTGGATGCGCTGGAGCGCAACATCGTCAAGATGGGCGACTATGCGCGCGCGCACGGCATGCGCCACCGGGTCCATGGCAAGATGCACAAATCGGTTGATGTCGCCAAGTTGCAAGAGCGGCTGGGCGGGTCTGTTGGGGTGTGCTGCCAAAAGGTCAGCGAGGCCGAAGTTTTCGTGCGGGGGGGCATCAAGGACGTCTTGGTCAGCAATCAGGTGCGCGATCTGGCCAAGATCGACCGCCTGGCTCGGCTGCCGAAGCTGGGATCGCGGATCATTGTTTGCGTGGATGATCTGGCCAATGTCGCAGACCTATCGGCCGCGGCCGTCACGCATGGCACCACGCTGGAATGTTTCATCGAGATCGACTGCGGGGCAGGGCGGTGTGGGGTCACGACGACAGAAGCCGTGGTTGCGCTGGCCCAAGCCATCAGCGCCGCACCGGGGCTGAAATTCACCGGCATTCAGGCCTATCAGGGCGCGATGCAGCACATGGACCGCTACGAAGACCGCAAGGCCAAACTGGATGCGGCCATCGCGCAGGTCAAGGCGGCGGTCGAGGGGCTTAAGGCCGTGGGCATCACAACCGAACTTGTCTCGGGCGGGGGCACGGGCAGCTATTATTTCGAAGCTGCCTCAGGGGTTTATAATGAACTTCAATGCGGGTCTTACGCTTTCATGGATGCTGATTACGGCCGCATTTTGGACAAGGATGGTCAGCGGATCGACCACGGCGAATGGGAAAACGCGCTGTTCATCCTGACCAGTGTGATGAGCCATGTGAAGGCCGACAGGGCGGTGGTCGATGCCGGTCTGAAGGCGCAGTCCGTGGATTCGGGCCTGCCGGTGATCTTTGGGCGAACCGATGTCAAATACATCAAATGCAGCGATGAGCATGGCGTGGTGGATGACCCTGCGGGCGTCTTGAAGGTGAACGACAAGCTTTTGCTGGTACCGGGGCACTGTGACCCGACCTGCAACGTGCATGATTGGTATGTCGGGGTGCGCAACGGTGTGGTCGAAGTGGTCTGGCCGGTTTCCGCGCGGGGCAAGGCCTATTAGCGGCAGCCGGGCCCTGTGGCCCGTGACGGGTGCAATTGGAAAGGCAAGAGACCCATGTTGATTATCCCTGAGGCGCTGATTGCGCAGCTCGTTTCGGCCGAAGACGCCTTTGGCGCGGTTGAGGCCTGCCTTGCCTCTGCCGCGCGCGGAGAGGCCGGGAATTTCCCGGTCATCCGTGAGGCTTTGGGCGAAGGGCGGCAATATGGGTTCAAATCCGGGATCGACAGGGCGGGAGGGCAGATGGGCGTAAAGGCGGGCGGGTATTTCCCCGGCAACGCCGCGCGGGGGATGATAAACCACCAGTCCAGCATTTTCCTGTTCGATCCTGACAGCGGGCGGCCTTTGGCAATGGTGGGCGGCAATCTTTTGACCGCGCTGCGCACCGCGGCGGCGGCGGCAATTTCGATCGACCGTTTGGCGCGACCCGATGCGCGGGTGTTGGGCATTGTTGGGGCGGGCCATCAGGCAGGTTATCAATTGCGCGCCGCGGCGCGGGTGCGTCCTTGGGACCGTGTGATTGCCTGGAACCTTCACCCTGAAATGCTGTCACGGCTGGAAGATGTCGCCACCGATGTTGGCCTGCCCTTCGAAGCGGTGGGGTTGGACGCGATG
The DNA here is from genome assembly GCA_021741465.1 of Paracoccaceae bacterium. Taxonomy (GTDB): domain Bacteria; phylum Pseudomonadota; class Alphaproteobacteria; order Rhodobacterales; family Rhodobacteraceae; genus Tabrizicola_A. The sequence continues at coordinate 1,257 of JAIOXV010000051.1, read as the reverse complement.
CGCCAGGCCGATGCCATTATCACCATCACCTCGTCACCTGCCGCCAGTTTGATGGCGGCGCATGTCGCGCCCGGCACCCATCTGGCCTGCATGGGCACCGACACCAAAGGCAAACAAGAGGTGGAGCCGGCGCTTCTGGCGCAGGCGCGGCTGTTCACCGACGAGGTGGCGCAATCCATCAGCATCGGAGAGGCGCAGCACGCGATCGCGGCCGGACTGGTGCAGCCCGAAGATATCACCCCCTTGGGCGCGCTTTTGGCCGGACAGGCAGAAGGGCGGCAATCGCAAAGCGAGATCACGCTTTTCGATGGCACCGGCGTTGCCTTGCAAGACCTTGCCGTGGCGGGGGTTGCCCTGGCACGTGCACGTGCGCGCAGTCTTGGGATTTCGGTCGAGGTTTAAAGAAACTGCCCCGCGAAGGAAGGCTCAACGCGGGGCGGCGGTCTTAGGCCAATGCGCGGGCGCGGGCGTGCAAATGTTCGACCAGCCCCGCATCCAGGCTTAGCCTGGCGGCCAGCATCGCAAGATAGCCTTTTTCGGCCGCGCCATCAGGATCAATGGCCAAAAGGGAAGCCGCGTAGATTTCGGCGGCCTCTGCCTCGGATCCTGCGAGTGCTGCGATCCTGCCCAGATCAAGCGGCGCATCGAGTTCGGCGGCAAGAATATCCTGCGCCGCGGCACCCAACCCCAGCTGTGGCAGGGCATCGGCAATGCGGGCGCGTTCGGCTGGGGTGACTTGGCCATCTGCCTTTGCGGCAGCGATCATCGCCTGCAACAGGCGCTGCGACAGATCATTTGCAGCCGCCGGATCGGTGGGCAGGAAGGCGTTTGACGGTTCCGGCAGGGCCAGCGGCCCTTCGGGGGCAGCACTTGCCGACTTTCCGGCTTTCCAGTCTTCATAAGCCTTGAAGGCAAGCCCGCCGATCAACGCCGTACCGCCCAGCTTGACCCCCGTGCCAACCAGCTTGCGGGCATTTCCAGACAGGAGCATGGCCAGCAACCCACCTGCGACCGCGCCTTTGGTCAGGGTGGATTGATTGTCCCATGTCGCGCGGGCCTTGCCGACCAACTGACCAGCATCCTGGCCCCCGGTCAGGTCTTTGACGCCACCAAGCAGACTGTCGAGAAGGGATTTCACCATGATGCACCTATTGCCAACGGGATTTACCCGGAGGTGGGGAGCAAGGCGCAAGTTCGCAAGGTGCGGCCCGGTATCAGCGGCGTCTTGCGCAAAGGAAAAGGACGGCAGATTGCTCT
>JAIOXV010000050.1 GCA_021741465.1 Paracoccaceae bacterium | reverse complement strand
TAAAGAAAGGGGCTTGCGCCCGGACGGAATCCGGCTATGTTCCGCGGCTCATTCGGGGTCTTCGGGCCGAGCCTTCCGGTTTGGCCAAAGCTTCTGGAATCAAAGGAAAATCCGGGGCCTGTCCCCCACTTACTTGAGGTCGTGACATGGCTGTCCCGCAGAACCGTACCACCAAATCGCGCCGCAACATGCGTCGTTCGCATGACGCGCTGGTTGCTGGCAATCCGCAAGATTGCTCGAACTGTGGCGAGCTGAAGCGCCCGCACCACGTTTGCCCGGCTTGCGGCCATTACGATGCCCGCGAAGTTGTGGCGACCGCTGCGGTCGACATGGACGAGGACGCGGCGTAAGCCGCTCTTCCTGCGCGCACCTGAACCATGCCAAACGGAAGCATCATTCCGGCTGAAACGGTCGCAGGGCGCGCGGTGTCTTCTTCCACTGTGATTTCCATCGACGCGATGGGCGGTGATCGCGGGCCGGCGGCAGTAGTCGCCGGTCTTGTGCTGTCTGCCGCCCAGTTGCCCGATGCCCGCTTTATCCTGCATGGCGACGAGGCGGAACTTACCCCCCTGCTGGCGCGCGCGCCTGCTTTGAAAGGCCGGGTTGATCTGCGCCATGCCGACCGCGTGGTGACGATGGACGACAAGCCCAGCCAGGTCATGCGCCACGGCCAGGGTACGTCGATGTTTTCCACTATTGAAGCGGTGAAGAACGCCGAGGCGACGGTTGCTGTCTCGTGTGGCAATACCGGGGCGCTGATGGCGGTTTCCATGCTGCGCCTGCGCAAGCTGCCCGGCGTCAACCGTCCGGCAATCGCCTGCTATTGGCCCTCGCGCAACCCTTCGGGGTTCAATGTCATGCTGGATGTCGGCGCCGACATAAAGGCCGAGGCGACAGATCTTTTGCAATTTGCCGCGATGGGCACCTCTTATGCCCGAAATGGGCTGGGTCTGGCGCGCCCGCGTGTTGGTCTGTTGAATGTTGGCACCGAAGAGCACAAGGGCCGGGCCGAACTGCATGATGCCTACCGCCAGCTTGCCGCAGCAGCCGATGCCGGGGCTTATGATTTCGTGGGCTTTGTCGAAGGCTCTGATATCCCGTCAGACCGGGTGGATGTCATCGTGACCGATGGCTTTACCGGCAATATCGCCCTGAAAACCGGCGAAGGCACGGCAAAGCTGATTTCGACCTTCCTGCGCGAGGCGCTGACGGCGAATATCTTTACCAAGCTGGGCGCGCTGTTTGCGATGGGGTCGCTGCGGCGCCTGCAGGAAAAAACCGATCCGCGCCGGGTGAATGGCGGGGTGTTTCTGGGGCTGAACGGCACGGTGGTCAAATCGCATGGCTCGGCCGATGCCACGGGGATTGCGGCTGCGGTGCGGCTGGCCCACCAACTTGCCCGCGCAGATCTGACCAGCCGCATCGCGGCACGGGTTGCATCCACCGGGCTTGCGGGGCAGGATGCCGCCCAAACAGGGGCGGAGGCAGGGCTTAGCGAATGACGATACGCGCCGTGGTCAGGGGCGTCGGGCATTATTTGCCTGAACGTGTGGTCCCGAATTCCGAGTTTGAAGCCCTTGTTGAAACCTCGGACGAATGGATCAAATCCCGATCGGGGATCGAGCGGCGGCATTTCGCAGCGCCGGGCCAGACAACCGCAGATCTTGGCACCCGTGCCGCCACGGCAGCCCTTGCCGATGCGGGGCTTGCGGCCGATGACATTGACGCGATCATCGTTGCCACCTCGACCGCCGATTTCACCTTTCCCTCTTGTGCCACGATGATTCAGGCCGGGCTTGGCATGACGCAGGGCTTTGCCTTTGACGTTCAGGCAGTCTGCGCGGGTTTTGCCTTTGCGCTGACCAATGCCAATGCGCTGATCGTGTCGGGGCAAGCCAACCGAGTGCTGGTGATCGGCGCGGAAACCTTTTCGCGGCTGATGGACTGGACCGACCGTGGCACCTGCGTTCTGTTCGGCGATGGCGCCGGGGCGCTGGTGCTGGAGGCGCAGACGGGCACTGGCACCACTGAAGATCGCGGCATCCTTGCGACCGATCTGAACAGCGATGGCCGGTTCAAGGACATCTTGCATGTCGATGGTGGCACATCCACAGGCACAACCGGGCATTTGCGGATGGAAGGCAAGGAAGTCTTTCGCCATGCCATTGAAAAGCTTGCCGAAACCGCGCATCGCGCGCTGGACAAGGCCGGGCTGAATGCGGGCGATGTTGATTGGATTGTGCCCCATCAGGCCAATATCCGCATCATCGAAGGCACGGCCAAAAAGATGCAAGTGGCGATGGACCGCGTGGTTGTCACCGTGCAAGACCATGGCAACACCTCGGCGGCATCCATTCCTTTGGCACTGTCGGTGGGCAAGGCGCGCGGGCAGATCAAGACCGGCGATCTGATCGTGACCGAAGCGATCGGCGGGGGCCTTGCCTGGGGTGCGGTGGTCTTGCGCTGGTAGGCGCATTAATTGCCTGCCCCAAGCCTTTGATATTGACTCGGAAATCCATCCCGCTCAATCTGTTGCAATAACCCGGGGGGGATATGATGAGCGAAAAAACTCTGACACGGATGGACCTTTCTGAAGCTGTGTTCCGTGAAGTCGGTCTAAGCCGCAACGAATCGGCCAATCTGGTCGAAGCGGTGCTGGGCCATATGTCTGATGCCATGGCATCGGGCGAGACGGTGAAAATCTCGTCCTTCGGCACTTTCTCGGTGCGCGACAAGACAGCCCGCGTGGGCCGCAACCCCAAGACCGGCGACGAAGTGCCGATCTCGCCTCGGCGGGTTCTGACCTTCCGTCCCTCGCATCTGATGAAAGATCGCGTGGCTGCCGGCAAGAAGAAGTAAGGAAGGATCAGGCGGATGGACAAGTCGGCTGACGCCTTCCGCACGATCAGCGAAGTGGCCGAGGTGCTGGACACCCCGGCCCATGTGCTGCGCTTTTGGGAAAGCCGATTTCCGCAGATCAGGCCGGTAAAACGGGCCGGCGGTCGGCGCTATTACCGCCCCGCCGATATTGCCTTGCTGACCGGGATCAAACATCTTTTGCATGACGAAGGTCTGACCATTCGCGGCGTGCAGAAAATCTTGCGCGAACAAGGTGTTCGCCATGTTGCGGGCCTGTCGGGCCAGGATGTGGCAGACGAAGGCGACACTGCCGAAGCAGCACTTGAAGCCGCCCTTGCCGCGAATTTTGACCTGGAGCCGGAGCAATCGCCTCTGCCGCAAGATCAGGTGGAAAGCGCGCAGATTGTGGCGCTGGAAACCGCGCTGCGCGCCCGCGCGCCTGCGGTTATGGCCCCGGATGAGGCAACGGTTGGGCCCCCGGATGTGCCCCCCGCACCGCAGGCCCCGCCTGCGGATCTGGCGGATGATCTGCCGCTTTTTGGTCAATTGGCGCCGCCTGTTGAGGCCCCTTCTGTCAAGGACGCCACCCCGCAAGATGAAGGCGACGCGCCCGAACCTGTGGCGGCAGGCACGCCCGCATCCGCTGCTGTGCCAACAGATTTGCTGGGAATGTTGCGTGCCCTGCTCCCGGCCAGCCTTGATGGCGACAGCGCCCGCGCCCTGCACGCCCGGCTTGCAGCCCTTGTGGCGCGCATGAAAGTCCCCCCCTTCCGGTTGCGCCCGACCCCATGCACCAAGCCCCGGCTGGGCCCGGGAATTGAACGCGCAAAATGCGCTTTCCCGCTTGCGAGCCGCCGGAATATCGTTATGTAAGCGCATATTCGTCGGGCCATAGCGCAGTCTGGTTAGCGCGTCCGTCTGGGGGGCGGGAGGTCGAGAGTTCGAATCTCTCTGGCCCGACCAATACAAAGCCGCCCGCCTGCCGCATTGGCAGTGCGGGCGGGTTCGTTTCTGAAAGGGCTGATTGATGACCACCGCCGGAGTTCTGCCTGCCCAAGGCCTGCGCCGCCTGATTGCCTCGGGGGCCCTTGCCGGCACGCCTGCGATTGTGGCCGATCAGATCCAGCCCGCCAGCCTTGATCTGCGCCTTGGCACCGTCGCCTACCGCGTGCGCGCCTCGTTTCTGGCTGGGAACGGCGCAAAGGTGGCGGATCGGCTGGCCGAGTTCGAAATGCACCGGGTCGATCTGACCCATGGCGCGGTCTTGGAAAAGGGCTGCGTTTATGTTGTGCCATTGATGGAAAGTCTGGCCCTGCCGCCGGGCATTACGGCGGTGGCCAATGCCAAATCCTCCACCGGGCGGCTGGATCTTTTGACCCGCACCATCACCGATGGCGGCACCGAATTTGACCGTATTCCAGAAGGCTACACCGGCCCCCTTTACGCCGAGGTTTGCCCCCGGTCGTTCAGCGTGCTGGTGCGCGCGGGCCAAAGGCTGAACCAGATCCGCTTTCGCCAAGGACAATCGGTGCTGTCCGACGATGAATTGCGCGCCCTGCACGCGGTGGACCCGCTGGTCAGTGGGGCGGCAGTAATTTCTGAAGGGCTTGGCTTTTCGGTCGATCTGCAACCGGCGTCCGGCGATCTGCTTGGTTACCGCGCCAAACCCCATACCGGGGTGATCGACCTTGATCGCATCGGCCAGTATCCGGCCCGCGATTTCTGGGAAGAGGTGCGCGCCACGGATGCCCGCATCATCCTTGATCCCGGCGCGTTCTACATCCTTGTCAGCCGCGAGGCCGTCACCATTCCCCCCGATTATGCTGCCGAAATGGCGCCCTATCTTGCGATGGTGGGCGAATTTCGGGTGCATTACGCGGGCTTTTTCGACCCCGGTTTCGGCCATGCTCTTGCCGGGGGCAAGGGCAGCCGCGGGGTGTTGGAAGTGCGCTGCCACGAAGCGCCCTTCGTTTTGGAACATGGGCAGGTGGTTGGTCGTCTGGTCTATGAAAGGATGAGCGAGCGCCCCGATACGCTTTATGGCGCAGGAATTTCATCGAATTATCAAGGTCAGGGGCTGAAGCTCGCCAAGCAATTCCGTATGGAGTGACCCATGGCACCGCTTTCCGGCATCACCGTTCTTGACCTGACCCATGTCTTGGCGGGCCCCTATTGCAGCCATGTGCTGCAAGACCTTGGCGCCAAGATCATCAAGGTTGAACGCCCCGGCACCGGCGATGACACCCGCGCCTTTCCGCCCTTTGTGGCCGGGACCAGCGCCTATTTTGCCGCCCTGAACGCGGGCAAGCACTCCATCGCGCTGGACCTGAAATCACCCACCGATCGCGGCATTCTTGACCGGCTTTTACCCCGCGCCGATGTGATCTTGGAAAACTATCGTCCCGGCGTGATGGAGCGGTTGGGCTATGGCTGGGAACGGTTGCACGCGAAATATCCAAGGCTGATTTATGGCGCGGTATCGGGCTTTGGCCACACCGGGCCAGATGCGGCCAAACCCGCCTATGACATGGTGGTTCAGGCCCGCGGCGGGGTGATGAGCATCACCGGCGAAGAAGGCGGGCCGCCGGTTCGGGTGGGCGCAAGCATCGGGGACATCGTGGCCGGTATGTTTCTGGCCCAAGGGGTGTTGGCCGCGCTTTATGACCGCGAAAAAACCGGCGAGGGGGCCAAGATTGATGTGGCGATGCTGGATGCGCAACTGGCCATTCAGGAACATTCCATCGCCCTGACCACAGCCACCGGCCATGCCCCCGGCCGCACTGGTGCGCGCCACCCCACCATCACGCCCTTTTCCACCTATCGTGCCAAGGACGGCTTTTTTGTCATCGCCGCGGGCAATGATGCGATGTTCGTACATTTGTGCAAAACTCTGGATCTGCCGCTGAACCCGGCCGATCCGCGCTTTGCCACCAATGCCGCGCGTTGCGACAACCACGCGCTGTTGAAACGCCTCATCGAGGCGGTAACGCTGGAAGAAACCGCCGATCATTGGATTGCCCGGCTTGAAGCCGCCGGTCTGCCCACAGCCCGGGTGCAAGACATGGCCGAGGTGCTGCAAGACCCGCAATTGCTGGCCCGCGCCATGGTCTTGCCTGTGGCGGCCGATGCCAAGGGCAATTGCTTCACCGCAGCGGGCAACCCGATCAAGATGTCCACCCTGCCCGATCTGACATCCCGCGCAGCAGCGCCGCCCCTCGACGGCGACCGTCGTGACATTCTCAACTGGCTGAACACATGAAACCCCTGCGCCTTGATACCGCTGCCCTGCCCCTTGCCACTTGGGATGACCCCGCCAAAGGCACGGTGCAATGGCACAGCCTGTTTTCCAAAGGCCACACCGAAAGTGACAGCCTGACCTGCGGCGTTGGCGTCATTCAGCCAGGCGAACATTTCGCAGCCCATCGCCACGCCCATGCCGAGGTTTACTTTGGCATTGAGGGCAACGCCGATGTGGTGATCGACGGGGTTGCGCATCGGCTGTCGCCCGGCGTGGCCTTGTTCATTCCCGGCAATGCCGAACATGGCGTGCCAGAGGTCAGCGAAACCCTGCGCTGGTTCTATGTCTTCGCCGCCGACAGCTTTGACGAGATCACCTACCGCTTCACGCCCCTCTGACCGCCGCGCAGGCGCCACGGGGTGCCGCGGGGTGCCACGCGGCGGCATTTTGGCCGGGCGAAAATCCAAAGCCACCGCTTTGCCCGCAGGGCAAGCCGCGATGCACTGCATTTGCGCCGCAACTTGAGGGAAAGGCGACGTTTTCCGGCCTTGTCCTTGCCCGCCCCCCGGCTAGAACAAGGGGGCGCACAGGAGGCTTCCCATGTCAGACGACGCTTTGGTTATTTTCACCCCCTCGGGCAAGCGGGGGCGGTTTGCAATCGGCACACCCATTTTGCAGGCGGCCCGGCAGCTTGGCGTCGATCTTGATTCGGTCTGCGGCGGCCGCGGCATCTGTTCAAAATGCCAGATCAGCCCCGGCTATGGCGAGTTTTCCAAACATGGCGTGACGGTCGAAGATGATGCGCTGTCGCCGTGGAACGCAGTGGAAGAGCGGTACAAATCCAAGCGCGGCATGCTTCCGGGCCGCCGTCTGGGCTGTCAGGCCAAGGTCATGGGCGATGTGGTCATCGATGTGCCGCCCGAAAGCCAGGTCCACAAACAGGTGATCCGCAAATCCGCCACCCAGCGCGATATCGTGATGGACCCGGCGACCCGCGCCTTGTTCGTTGAAGTGGCCGAACCCGACATGCACAACCCCTCGGGCGATCTGGAGCGGTTGAAAGAGGCTTTGGTCGCGCAATGGGGCGTCGAAGACCCGCTGGCGGGGTTGGATCTGTTGTCCCGCCTGCAACCGGTGCTGCGCAAGGGCGAATGGAAGGCCACGGTTGTGCTGAACAAGGGCAACCATGACATCCGCCCGCGCATTCTGGATGTGAAGCCGGGGTTTGACGAAGGCGGGCTTTACGGGCTGGCGATTGACCTTGGCTCCACCACCATTGCCGCGCATTTGTGCGACCTGCGCGACGGGGCGGTTCTGGCCTCGTCCGGGTTGATGAACCCGCAGATCCGCTTTGGCGAAGACCTGATGAGCCGGGTTTCCTATGCCATGATGAACCCCGGTGGCGATGTTGAAATGACGCGCTCGGTGCGCGAGGCGATCAATGCGCTGGCGGTTTCGATTGCCGAAGAGGCCAAGATCGACGTGCGCGCCATCTATGAGGTGGTTTTCGTCTGCAACCCGGTCATGCATCACCTGCTTTTGGGGATTGATCCGGTTGAACTGGGGCAAGCGCCCTTTGCGCTGGCAACCTCGGGGTCGCTTTCGCTGGATGCCCGCGATCTGGCGCTGTCAAACATCAACCCTGCGGCCCGGGTCTATGTGCTGCCTTGTATCGCGGGCCATGTCGGCGCCGATGCCGCAGCAGTTGCCTTGTCGGAAGAGCCGGGCAAGTCGGAAGAAATGGTGCTGATCGTCGATGTCGGCACCAATGCCGAAATTCTTTTGGGCAACACCGAACGTGTTCTGGCCTGTTCCAGCCCCACCGGCCCCGCCTTTGAAGGCGCGCAGATCAGCTCTGGCCAGCGCGCCGCCCCCGGCGCGATTGAACGGGTCGAGATTGACCCCATCACCAAAGAACCGCGGTTCAAGGTGATCGGGTCGGACCTGTGGTCCACCGATCCGGCCTTTGGCGCGGCGACAGCGGCCAGTGGCATCACCGGCATCTGCGGCTCTGGCATCATCGAGGCGGTTGCCGAAATGCGCATGGCCGGGATCGTCGATGCAGGTGGGCTGATCGGCGGGCCCGATCAGATCGGCAGCCCGCGCCTTGTGGCCGAAGGGCGCACGCATTCCTATGTGCTGCATGACGCCAGCGGCGAAGGTGGGCCGAAGATCATGGTCACCCAAGGCGACATCCGCGCCATCCAGCTGGCCAAAGCCGCGCTTTATGCCGGCGCGCGGCTGCTTATGGATGAAATGGGCGTCGAAAAGGTCGACAAGGTCACGCTGGCCGGGGCCTTTGGCGCCCATATCAGCCCCAAACACGCCATGGTTCTGGGCATGATCCCCGATGTGCCATTGGACAAGGTGGTCTCGGCCGGCAATGCCGCCGGAACCGGGGCGCGGATTGCGCTGTGCAATGTGGCCGCCCGCAATGCGATCGAAGCCACGGTACACGAGATCCACAAGGTGGAAACCGCGATCGAGCCACGCTTTCAAGAGCATTTCGTCAATGCCAGCGCCATTCCGAACGCGGTCGATACTTTCCCCGAACTGATGCAGGTCGTCACCCTGCCCGATGTCAGCTTCAACACCTCCGGCTCGGGCGGCGGCGATGGCGGGCGGCGCAGACGGCGCGGATAAGCATCGCCCTGACGCACCGATCACGGCGCTTCACACAACCGCGAGCGCCGTGAACCACCGGGCAACGGCCTGCGTATCTCTTGCATGACAACAGGACAGGCCTGTTGATCACTTAGGAGATTAACATGAAACTTCGTATTGCCGCTTTGGCCCTGCTCGCTTCGTCCACCATCGCCTTCGCCGAGACCAAGACCATCGTTGACATCGCTGTGGGCTCCGCCGATCACACCACGCTTGTCGCTGCTGTTCAGGCTGCTGGCCTTGCAGAAACCCTGTCAGGCGCTGGCCCGTTCACCGTGTTTGCTCCGACCAATGAAGCTTTCGCAAAACTGCCCGAAGGTACCGTTGACGGTCTGCTGAAGCCCGAGTCCAAAGACGCCCTGACCAAGATCCTGACCTGCCATGTTGTTGGCGCTCAGGCTTTGGCGGCTGATGTCGTCAAGATGGTCGGCGACGGTGGCGGCACCGCCATGGTTGACACCTTGGGCGGCTGCAAATTGTCTGTGACGCTGGACGGCGGCATGGTCAAGATCACCGACGAAGCTGGCGGCACCGCCACTGTCACGGCCGCTGACCTGACCGGCAGCAACGGTGTGATCCACGTGATCGACGCCGTGCTTTTGCCCGCATCCTAAGTCTGAACGCAGGCGCATGGCGGAGATCCCGCCATGCGCCACCTTACAAGATGGATCAGACCGGCACGGCCCGTCTGCCCCTTGGCCAAAGGCCCTGATGTGGCGGAATTCCAGACCTCAGAGCCGCTTGCCCGATCGTCGTCCGCGCGCTAGCCTGCCTCATTGTGTTCTTAACGAGGTTTTTCATGCGCGCGCATTTCCTTGCCCTTTTCCTGTCGTCGCTGATGTTACTCGCCCCTCCGGCCAAGGCCGAGGGCCAATCTATTCTTGTGCTGGATGGCTCGGGCTCCATGTGGGGCCAGATCGACGGGCGCGCCAAGCTGGAGATTGCCCGCGAAGCCCTGGCCAAGGTGGTTGGCGAAATGCCCAGCGATACCGCGATGGGCCTGATGGCCTATGGCCACCGCGAAAAGGGCAGCTGCGAGGATATCGAGCTGATCGTCCCCCCTGCCCCCGGCACTGGCGCGGCCATTGTCGATGCAGCCAACAACCTGAAATTTCTGGGCAAGACCCCGCTTTCCGAAGCGGTTCGCCGCGCGGCCGAGGCGCTGAAATACACCGAAGAAAAGGCGACCGTCATCCTTATCACCGACGGGATCGAAACCTGTGACGCCGATCCTTGCGCTTTGGGAACCGAACTGGAAGCCTCTGGCGTGGATTTCACCGCCCATGTGGTGGGGTTTGGCCTGACAAAAGAGGAAGGCGCGCAGGTTGCCTGTCTGGCCGAAAACACTGGCGGAAACTATATCGAGGCCAAGGATGCCGGGTCCTTGCAAGAGGCGCTGAAAACCGCCGTTGCCGAACCTGAACCCGAACCCGCGCCGGAACCACAAGCCCTTGCCGAAAACGTCGACCCGATTCTCTATCTCGCACCCGGCGGGCCAGAGCCTGATGCCGCGCTGCTGTCGGACAGCCAGTTTTCGTTCCGGGCCATTGGCGCGGATGGAACGGTGTCAGATCAGGAGCTTACGATCTATGGTCAATCGCTCGGCAGCCTTCCGGCGGGCAAATATCAAATGCAGACCCGCCTGCACAACGCCAGCGCCACCCAAGAGATAGAAATCGGGCCAGAAACCGCCTTGTCGCAGCCCATCGCCGTGCTGGATGCCGGCATCTTGAAGCTGCGTCTTCTGACCGAAGAAGGCGGCACCCCCAACCCCGAGGCAAAATGGGAACTGCAGGGCCCGGACGATGTCTATGACACCGGCTACGCCGAGGCGCTGCGGGTGTTTCCGGCCGGTGAATACGGGCTGAACGCCCATCTGGGCGAAGTGCGCGCCAGCGACACGGTGGTCATCACTGCGGGCGAACTTACCGAAAAAACCATCATTCTGGCGGCCGGCGTCCCGGTGTTCACCGCCTATTATGCGCCCGGCATTCCGGTCGAGGGCGCACAGGCCTTTGACGTCTTTGAAGCCAAGGTTGGCCTTGACGGCAAACGCGCCGCGATCCGCACCGACTATGGCGCAGGCTCTGCCCCCGAATTGCCGCCGGGCGATTATGTGGTTGTCGGCTCGACGGGTGAGGCGCGCGCCGAAGTCGCCTTTAGCGTCAAGGCGGGCGAACGGCGCGAGGTTGCGGTGGTGCTGAATGCAGGCATCGTCGCCGTGACCGCCCCGAATGGCACAGCGATTGAACTGATGGGCAGCAAGGTCAATCTTGATGGCAAGCGGCCGAGTTTCTACACCCATTACGGCCCTGAACTGGTGCTCACGATGCCCGCAGGCGATTACATCGCGCTTGTATCAGCGGGCGAGGCGCAAGGAGAGTTTCCCTTTACCGTGAAGCCAGCCGAGCGGGTGGAGGTTCTGGCCGAGGTTGCCGTGGGCATGATCGTGATTTCGGTGCCCAATGCCGATGAAATCACCATCCACAGCGCCAAACCCGCGCTGGATGGCAGCCACGCCCAGCTTGGCAACCACTATGGCGAGGAAACCCAGATCATGCTGCCGCCGGGCGATTATCTGCTGCGCTCAGCCGCAGGCAATGCGCGGGCCGAAAAGACCGTGACCTTGCAGGCAGGCGAGCGGCTAGATGTCACGATTGATCTGGCGCTTGGCGTGGTCGCAGCCAATGCCCCCGGCGCGCATTCGATCAGCCTTTTGGCCGCAAAGGCCGATCTGCAAGGCAAGCGCGAAACCCTTTCGGTGCAATATGGCGAAGCAATCGAGATGAAACTTGCGCCCGCAGACTATGTCGCATTGGTCGAATACGATGATGGAAGCACGGTCGAAACCGCCTTTGCCATAACCAATGGCGCGCGCACCGAACTTGCGCTGACAAAGCCCTGAACCACACCTCGCCCCCCGGATTGAACCCATAAATCTGGGGGGCAAATCTAAGGCGCGCCGTCTTGACGCGCGGCCCCCCTTGGCATAGGTCAGGTGCGTCGCGGGTGTAGCTCAATGGCAGAGCAGCAGCTTCCCAAGCTGAATACGAGGGTTCGATTCCCTTCACCCGCTCCATCTGTCTCAAGAGGCAGCCTACCATTCCTGTAATTGATGCGATCGAGTCTGATTGCGTTGGGCCAAGGGGCGCAAATGCAAACCGCCTGTCAAAAGGCGACATTGGCGCTCGTTCTGCTAGACAAGCGACCAGCCGCGCGGGGGGGGTCGGGGTAAGAACACGCCAAACATTTCTGATACAATACGTCGACGAAGACTATTTCTCTGAAGAAGCAGGCTAATACCAAGAGCACACTTCTGTCCGCCAGAGATCGCGCAGCAAAATCTCAACCACCTCAGGATCTTGGGCCTCTTGTGCTGAATTCCGACCAACCCGGCGTCGCGTTTCCCGCAGCGCTTTGGGGGAAACCGGACAAGGGTAGAGCTCTGACACGGAGTTGCGCAGCCCATGGCTTCAAACCCTTTTCAAGACATGCTTCGCGCCATCGGGGCGGTCTATGGCGCAGAGCCGGATCCCGAAGGGCCGCGGGCTGCCCAGACCCTTTTGCGGGCGGCCGCATCCATGGTCTTTGCCCCCTGCCCGCCGTGTCGTTTCGACGCCCCCATCCGTGCGCTTTTGGCTGTGGGCGACCATCCGGCGGTGGGGCCGATCTTGCGGGCGCAAGACCTGTTGCCCTGGGGATCAAACCCGGTTGAAGGCAACACCGAAGACCGGATCGCCGCGATGATAAGTGTGGCCACCCTGATGGGCCCGCAAGGCCCGATCCTCGCGCCGGATATCAGGCTGGGTTTGGTCTATATGCAACCCCACAGCTACTATCCGCTGCACCTGCATGATGCTGATGAAACCTATGCTATCATCGCCGGCCAGGCGCTGTGGACCGCGGGCGATGACAGACGAATGCGCGGCGCGGGCGACATGATCCATCATCCCAGCCTCATGCCCCATGCCTTCCGTACCGGCGCCGAGGGGTTTGTGGCGCTCTGGCGGTGGAGTGGGGATATAAACACCCATTCCTACAGCTTTATCGAAGATCCGCAGATCGGGGTTCCGGCCTGAATCCGTGGCCGAAAGCCCCCGCGTGCTTTTGCTTCAGATTGGCCCCGATTTCATCAGCGCTTTCAGATCGGACCCGCCGCCCACCAATGTGCCGTTCACAAAGACCATCGGAAATGTCGGCCAGCCGGTCCACATCTTCAGCGCCAGACGCTTGCGCCAACCCGAAGTATAGCTGCCATATTCGATATAGTGAAACTCTTGCCCGGCCTTTTGCAGCAGTTTGCGCGCCTGCCAGACGGCATCGTTCCAGCGCATGCCGACAATGACGATCTTGTTGGCGGCAATCGCGCCTTGGACCTCGGCGATGATATCGGCATGATAGCCAAGAACTTGGGGCCGGATTGCCTCGTGCAGGTTGGCTTCGGCAAGTATTGATCGTGGCATGGTCGCCCCCTTGAAATGTACCAGCCCTTGCTTAACCACATTCGGCGGCAGATGGCGATAAGGGCATAGGACGATGACCTGCAGGTATCGAAGGATAGATCGCACGGCAATGGCGGCCGACCCACGGACGGTCGCGCTGACTTTAGATAGATTGCCACAAAGGGTCTTTTGCGGCATCCAGATAGAACTGCCGGCCGCCTCCGGCACACCTGAAATGCTTGGCGAAATCATGTCCTTATCGGCCATGCGCCCTTGCCAAGGACTGCTCAGGTTGAGCCGGATCCCCGCGTTGGGAGCCGGCTTCTTTTTTGGGAAAATCCCCCCGCCTGCTCCGCCCACCGCGCGCGCCGCGCTTCAATTGTAGATGAAGCCGTTCACCGGGTTCACCCGGCCAAGCGTGCCGCTGGCGCTGGCGACCTTGACCTTGGACCAATCACCCTTGTCAGAAACATCGACCACCAGCGTGTCTTCGGTGATGCGGTTGCGTTCCCAATTAGCCTGATCGACCAGAATTTCGCGGTCAGACAACACATGGCTGACCACGGCCACATGGCCCTTGGGCATGGCGCGGCTTGCAGCAAAGGCCATGACCGCGCCGACCTGCGGTACGTGACCGCGGGCATAGGTGCCTTTGGCCGCATCCCACCAAACGCGGGCATTGCCACGGATTTCAACACCGGTAACCGCGCGGGCAAAGGGCACACACCACAGCCGGCCCTTGGGGCGGTTGTCAATCGCCTTGGCGACCGCCGCCTTGACCTTTTGACGCGACCCGTCGCTGGCCGAGGCTTTGGCGGTGCGGACCGCAGCGCCATCGCGCTTTTTCGCATCTCGCAGCGCTTGGCGTTCGGCTTTGCGCGCGGCCTTGTTTGCCGCAGCCTGGGGGTCCTTGGGCACCAAAAGGGCAAAAATGCCCTTCTTTTCGATAATTTCCGTTCCAGTTTCGCCATGCGCCACCATCGGCACAACCGCAAAGGCCCCTGCCAGCGCAAAGACGATGGGGGCAAAGACAGCAGCAAGGACGGCAGGTTTTGCAGACATGTTGGCACCAGATACGGTTCATACAGGAAGCACAGATGCCACGGCCGCCTTGCCGCGCAAAGATGGCAGGCCGAAGATCGGCAAAACCTTGCCCATGGCATCGGCCCGCCAAACAGCTTTCCTTTTGCCGCCCCCCGCGCTAGCAAGCGCCAGTCATCATCCCCAAACCACCCCAAATTGACGGAGCATTTCCATGGCGAATGAAATCAAGCGTATCGGCGTAGGCGCCCGCATGTCGGAAGCAGTGGCCTATAATGGCATCGTCTGGCTGGCCGGTCAGGTCGGCACGCCCGGCGACAGCGTCGAAGCGCAGACCCGCACCTGCCTTGCCGAGGTGGATCGCATTCTGGCCGAGGCTGGCACCGACAAAACCCGCATCCTGTCGGCCCAGATCTGGCTTGCCGATATCGCGACCTTTGGCGACATGAACAAGGTCTGGGACGCATGGGTTCCCGCCGGCCACACCCCGGCCCGCGCCACGGGTGAAGCCAAGCTTGCAACCCCGGAGTACAAGGTCGAGGTCATCGTGACCGCCGCGCTGAAGTAACCGATTTTTCGACGAAAAATCGAACTTGGGGGGGCCACAAGGCCCCCTTTTCAGACCCGCAGGAACTCCACCAGCGCCGCAGTAGAGCCATCTTTGCCGGCCGTATCCGCCGTGCCTTCCAAAAGCGGCTGCAAAGCAAGCGCAAGTTCCTTGCCCAGTTCCACCCCCCATTGGTCATAGGAATTCAGACCCAGGATCACGCCTTCGACAAAAACCCGGTGCTCATAAAGCGCGATGATCTGGCCAAGGGCAAAGGGCGTCAGGCAAGGATAGGCCAAGGTGGTTGACGGGCGATTGCCCGGAAAGACCCTATGGCGCGCCTGGCGTTCCAGTTCTGCCCCTGTTGCGCCTTTTGCGGCCATGATGGCACGGGCTTCGTCCAGCGAACGGCCGCGCATCAGCGCCTCGGATTGGGCAAGGCAATTTGACACCAGCAACAGGTGCTGATGGGCAAGCTCTGGCTCGTGCCCGTGGCGCGCGACCAGAAATTCGCAAGGCACGATCCGCGTGCCTTGGTGGATCAACTGGTAAAAGGCGTGCTGGCCATTGGTCCCCGGCTCGCCCCAGACAACGGGGCCGGAATGGGTGGGCAAATCGGTGCCATCCAGCGCAACCCGCTTGCCATTGGATTCCATTTCCAACTGCTGCAAATAGGCCGGAAGCCGCGAGAGCCTTTGGTCATAAGGCAAAACAGCGCGGGTGGCATAGCCGCAGATCTGGTTGTGCCAGATCCCGACAAGGGCCAGCATCACCGGCATGTTCGCCTCGAACGGATCGGTCAAAAAGCGCTGATCCATGTCACGGCCACCGGCCAGAAAGGCATCAAACCCCTTCGGACCAATGGCGATCATTACGGCAAGCCCGATGGGCCCCCACATCGAATAGCGCCCGCCCACCCAATCTTCGAACCCGAAAACACGTTCAGGATCAATTCCATAGGCGGCGGTCTTGTCCGCAGCGGTCGAAACCGCGGCGAATTGCGCGCCGGGGTTTTTCACCTTTTGCGCCATCCAGGCCTTGGCGGTATCGGCATTGGTCATGGTCTCGATCGTGGTGAAGGTTTTTGAGGCCACGATCACCAGCGTGGTTTCAGGGTTCAGCCCCTTCAACGTATCGGCAATATGCGCGCCATCGACATTCGACACGAAATGCACCCGCGGTCCGTCATGATAGGGCGCCAGCGCCAGCACCGCCATTGCCGGGCCAAGATCAGAGCCGCCGATGCCGATATTCACCACATCGGTGATGCGCCCACCCTGCCCCGCGATCCGGCCTTGCCGCAGGTCTTCGGCAAAAGCCGCCATGCGGGCGCGGGTGGCGCGCACCGCTGGCAGCACGTCCTGGCCATCCACCCTGACCACCGCATCGTCACCGGCGCGCAGGGCTACATGCAGCACTGCACGGCCTTCGGTATCGTTGATCTTCGCACCCGAAAACATCGCCGCGCGCCTGTCGCGCAGCCCCGAGACCTCGGCAAGGTCCAGCAGCAGGGCCTTGGCCCTGTCGTCGATGCTGGTCTTGGAATAATCCAGCAGCATTTCGCCCGCCCGGGCCGAAAACCGCGCGGCGCGGTGCGGGTCAGCGGCGAAAAGGTCAAGAATGCGGCGATCCGCGATCTTTGCGTGATGGTCTTTCAAGGCCTGCCATTTGTCGGTCATGGCTTACTCCGCCCAATGCACGGTTGCGTTGTCAAGAACGGCCCGGACCGGGGCCAGTTCTGGGGGCATATCCTGCGCGCGCAAGACTGCCGCGCGCTTTTCTGCCCCGGTTATCAGAATGTGAATGTTCATCGCATCTTGCAACACGCGGGCGGTCAGCGTGATGCGCGGCTCCCCCGCCGTATCGGCCCGAAGCGCCATCAGCACCGGCGCATCGGCCGCCAAGGCTTGTGCCAAAAGATCGGCGCCGGGAAAGAGGCTGGCCGTATGCATGTCGGCCCCCATGCCGAGCAGCAGAACCGAGATCGGCAAATAGGGTTCCAGACCATCGCTCAGCGCTGCAAGCATGTCTTCGGGTGCGGCGGCCGGGGCGTAAAGCGGCACCAGCCGCGCCCGGTGCGCCGGGCCGCGCAGCAACCTTTCGCGCAACATCCGGGTGTTGGACCGCGGGCTGTCTTCGCCCACCCAGCGTTCATCGTTTAGGAACACCGCAATCTGCTCCCACGGCAATTCGACGCCCGACAGCGTGTCAAAGACTGGCCCCGGCGTGGTGCCCCCGGGCACCGAAAACGATGCCTTGCCGTTCAGCCGCACCGCTGCGGTCAATTCGGCCGCGATCACATTGGCAAGGCCCAGAAACAGCGCCTCGCGGTCAGGATATGTGACAAGCTTCATGCGGGTGCCATCATTCGCGGATGTCGCGCCAGCGTCGGCCATCGCGGTGCATCAGCATCAGCGCATCTTCCGGCCCTGAAGACCCGGAATCGTAAAGCTGCGGCTTGTCATTTGATCCTTCCCAGCCCTGAATGATCGGATCGGCCCAGGCCCAGGCGGCCTCGACCTCATCGCCGCGCATGAACAGGGTTTGATTGCCGCGGATCACGTCCATAATCAGCCGTTCATAGGCATCAGGCACATCGTTCAGATCGGCCCCGACCGCCTCGGCAAAAGACATGTCCAAAGGCACCTGCATCAGACGCATGCCGCCCGGGCCGGGTTCCTTGATCATCACCATCAGGTTCATGCCTTCGTTGGGCTGCAACCGGATCACCAGCACATTTTCGCGCCAGCCGCGTTCATCATCAAAGATCGAATGCGGGGGTTCTTTGAAGGTAATGGCAATTTCCGAAGACCGCGCCCGCAGCCGTTTGCCGGTGCGCAGATAGAACGGCGTGCCCTTCCAGCGCCAGTTCGAGATATGGGCCTTAAGCGCAATATAGCTTTCGGTGCGGCTATCGGGGTTTTCGGCGTGATCGGCATAGCCATCGCCCTTGGCTGCGGTGGCGCGATACTGGCCGCGCACGATCTCATCGGGTTGCACCGGGTCCAGCGCGCGGATCACCTTCAGCTTTTCGTCGCGCACCGCGTCGGGGTCAAAGTGATAGGGCGGCTCCATGGCAATAAGGCACAACAGCTGCATCAGGTGATTTTGCACCATATCGCGCATCGCACCCGAGGTGTCGTAATAGGCGCCCCGCCCTTCGACCGATACGGTTTCGGCCACAGTGATCTGCACATGATCGACGTATTCGGCCTTCCAAAGCGGCTCGAACAGGATATTGGCAAAGCGCACCGCCATCAGGTTCTGAACCGTTTCCTTGCCCAGATAATGGTCGATGCGGTAAAT
>JAIOXV010000049.1 GCA_021741465.1 Paracoccaceae bacterium | reverse complement strand
CTGCCGCATCCGGCAAGGTGCCGCGATGGGCCAGCGTCAGTTCAGCGGCATGGCGCAGCGTGTCGTCACTGACGACAGCCTCATCGCGCCACGCGGCCAGTGCGCGGGCCGTGGCCAGTGTCAGCAGGGGCGCGCGCAGGCTGGCGATGCCCATGGCGGCGGCAAGGCGGGTCAGGGTTTCCACAGCTTTGGGGGCAAACTGCACCTGCGCAAGACGCGCGCGGGCCTCATCCAGCACTCGTGGCGGCAGATCCAGCGGGAAGGTGTCGGCCGCAGCGATGCCATCAAGATCAAGAAACAGCGCCAGACGGTCGGCCAGTGCCGGGGCCAGCGCCTCATCAGGTTCAGCGCCTTCGTCCAGCGCCACAAGGCAAAAGCCCGGATCGTCCAACACCCGCGCCAGCCGCGCCGCAAGGCCCGCCGGGCAGCGTTCTGCCATGGTCAGGATCAGTGCTGCGGGCGTGGCCAAAAGACCCGCCGCGCGCACCAGATGCCCTTGGGCCAAGGTGGCCGACAGATCCACCCCGCCATAAAGCGTGGCGTCATCCACCCCGGGATGCAGCCGCTTTTGCGGCAAGGGCAGGGCGGCCAGCGCCTGCACCACCCGGTCGCGCAAAGGGCCCGAGCGGGCGCGCAGCCAAAGCCCGCGCAGCCCCGCCGGGTCTACCGCAAGCGCCGCAACCGCAGCCTCAGCCCGGTTCCAAGGCGAAAGCGGATCGTTCACGGCAGGGTTTCTGCCAAAATGCGGGCAACGCGCGCGCCTGATCCGGCCTCGTCCAGCGGATCGCGGCGCAAGCGGTGCGACAGCGCACTGGTGGCCACCGTTTTCAGATGCTGGCGCGTGACCTTGTCTGCGCCCTCGAACGCGGCCTGTGCGCGGGCGGCACGCAGCAGCGTCAACTCGCCCCGCAATCCGTCCGAGCCAAGGGCGATGCACAGGGCGGCACAATCGTGCAGTACCACGCCGGGAGTTTGAAGGCCCGGCAGATTGGCGCGGGCGGTCAGAATGGCCTTGCGCAAGGCGCTGTCTTTTGCCCGCCATTTCTTCATGAAGGCGGCATTGTCGTTTTCATAGGCATCGCGGCGGCGCATCACCTCGACCCGGGTTTCGATATCACGGGGGCTGGTGACTTCGACCGACAGGCCAAAGCGATCCAGCAATTGCGGGCGCAATTCGCCTTCTTCGGGGTTGCCCGAACCAACCAGCACAAATCGCGCCGGATGGCGGATTGAAAGGCCCTCACGCTCGACCACGTTCTCGCCCGACTGGGCCACATCCAACAGAAGATCGACGATGTGGTCTTCCAAAAGGTTGACCTCGTCGATGTAGAGATAGCCGCGGTTGGCGCGGGCCAGCAGGCCCGGCTCAAAGGCCTTTTCGCCCCGCGTCAGCGCGCGTTCGATGTCCAGCGCCCCCACAACGCGATCTTCGGTCGCTCCCAAGGGCAGGTCGATCACCGGGGTCGGGCGTTTGGTGACGCGGCCGATCACTGCATTGGCCCAAGCCGGCACATCCTCGACCCGGGCCGAGTTGACGGGGCAGCCTTCAACTGCCGAAATCTCGGGCAGAAGAGCAGCCAGCGCACGCACGGCGGTGGATTTGCCGGTGCCACGGTCACCAAAGACCAGAACGCCGCCGATGCCGGGGTCGATCGCGGTCAGCACCATGGCTTGTTTCATCGCCTCTTGGCCGACGATGGCCGAGAACGGGAAGGGTTGGCTCATGCGGCGTCCTTTGCAGCAAGGGGGCGCACTCCGCCCCAGGTGCCCCATTCGTCCAGCAGACGAAAGCGGGCGTAAAGTTCTTCCTTGAACCAGCCTTCGCGGCGCACAGCGGCGATGGCGCGGCCATGGGGGCCGTCACCACGCGCAAAATGCGCCATGCTGGCGGCATCGGGCCAGATCGAAAAGGTCACCTGATGCAGCAAGGGCACCTCGCCGATGCCGATCTTGAACAGCACATTGGGGTCTTGGCCGATCACGGCGGAAATATCGGGCACGCGGCGCCAAAAGCGCAAGAAGGTCGAAACGCGCATGGTGGCGCGGGTCAGCGCCACGATGGGGCCGGGGGTGTCGGGCGCATCGCTGGGGGTAAAGGGCTGAACGCCCGCCCAATCGCCGCGCGCCGAGGTGGGTTGCAGCAGGATGGTCCAGCTTTCCGAGGCATGGCGCGTCCAGCGTCGGTAAACCGGCGCGGTGGTCAGGTTGCGGCGCGCGGTTTCGGCATCGGGCCAGGTGGCAAGAATCGCCCAGACGGCGGTGTTGGGGCGCGGGGTGAACCCTTCGCCCGTACCCGATCCGCAAAGCTTCCAGAACCCGACATCCGGCATGCGCCAGAACGACAGCCGTGCCGCCCCCATTTGCCCCAGAACCCAAAGCCGGGCGGGCAGTGAGGGGAAGCGGAAAAGCGAGAGACTCACGGTATTGATGGTGTTTCCCCAAAAAGTTGTCAGTTTAATCTGACAGTATTTTGCGGCGGTGAAAAGAGAAATGGGCGTATTTGCTGCGGAAAAGCTATCTGTTGTAAATTCAACTGGACAGTATATTCTGACATTATGCAGCACAAAGCCATTCCCCACTCCACCCCCGCGCCAGCCCTTTCGGGTACGCGCGCCATTGTCATCGGTGCAGGATTGGGGGGCTTGGCGGCGGCCATGCGCTTGGGGGCCAAGGGCTATCAGGTGACCGTGATCGATCGGCTGGACATGCCGGGCGGGCGTGGCAGCTCGATCAGCCAAGGCGGCCACCGCTTTGATCTGGGGCCAACGATTGTGACCGTGCCGCAGGGCCTGCGCGAGCTGTGGTCGGCCTGCGGGCGCGATTTTGACCGCGATGTCGATCTGCGCGCGCTGGATCCGTTTTACGAAATTCGCTGGCAGGATGGTTCAACCTTCACCGCCCGCCAATCCACCGAGGCGATGCGGGCCGAGGTGGCGCGGCTGTCACCGGGCGATCTTGCCGGGTATGACAAATTCTTGCGCGACAGCGAGCGGCGCTATTGGTTCGGCTTTGAAGACCTGGGCCGGCGCTCGATGCATCGCTTGGCAGATCTGTTGAAAGTGCTGCCAACCTTTGCCGTGCTGCGCGCCGACAAATCGGTCTATGCCCATGCCGCCAGCCGCGTGAAAGACGAACGCCTGCGTTTTGCGCTGTCATTTCATCCGCTTTTTATTGGCGGCGATCCGTTCCACGTCACGTCGATGTATATCCTTGTCAGCCACCTGGAAAAGGAATTTGGCGTGCATTACGCCATGGGCGGCGTGGGCGCGATTGCCTTGGCCATGGCGGGGGTGATTGCCTCTCAGGGCGGGGCATTGCGGTTGAACGCTGAGGTGGATGAGATCTTGCTGGAGAACGGCCGCGCTACGGGCGTGCGCCTGGCTGACGGGCAGGTGATTTTTGCCGATGTGGTGGTGTCAAACGCCGATGCGGGCCACACTTATGACCGGCTGATGCGCAACCACCCGCGCAAGCGCTGGACGCCCGCCAAGCTGGCGCGCAAGCGCTGGTCGATGGGGCTGTTCGTCTGGTATTTCGGCACCAAGGGGACCAAGCTGAAATGGCCCGACGTGGGCCATCACACCATCGTGGTTGGTCCGCGTTACAAAGACCACATCCGCGACATCTTTATCCGTGGGCGTCTGGCCGATGACATGAGCCTTTATGTTCACCGCCCTTCGGTCACCGACCCCAGCGCGGCACCTTTGGGGGATGACACGTTCTACGCCCTGTCGCCCGTCCCGCATTTGGGCTTTGACAATGGGGTGGATTGGAAGACCGAGGCCGAGCCTTACCGCCAAAAGATGCAAAAGATGCTGGAAGAGCGGCTATTGCCGGGTCTGGGGGATCATCTTTCCGAACAGCTGGTCTTCACGCCCAACAGCTTTGAGACGCGCTATTTGTCGCCCTATGGCAGCGGCTTTTCGATTGAGCCGCGCATTCTGCAATCGGCATGGTTCCGGCCGCACAATGTGTCGGAAGAGGCGGGGGGGCTTTATCTGGTCGGCGCAGGCACCCATCCCGGGGCGGGCCTGCCTGGGGTGATCGCCAGCGCCGAGGTCTTGGGCAAGCTGGTGCCCGATGCGCCGCGCCCCGCAGCTGTGCGGATGGCCGCCGAATGATCGCGCCGGATGATATGGCGCATTGCCGCGAAGCCATTCGCACCGGATCCTTGTCGTTCCACGCGGCCTCGCGTCTGTTGCCCGCGCATGTGCGCGATCCGGCCTTGGCGCTTTATGCCTTTTGCCGTCTGGCCGATGACGCGGTCGATGACAGCGACGACAAGGCGCCTGCGGTCTTGGCCCTGCGTGACCGGCTTGATCTGGTGTTCGAAGGCCGCCCCCGCAACGCGCCCGCTGACCGGGCCTTTGCCGCTGTGGTTGACGATTTCGACATGCCGCGCGCCTTGCCCGAAGCTTTGCTAGAGGGGCTGGCGTGGGATGCGGCAGAGCGGCGCTATGCCACCATGCCCGAACTGTTGGGTTATTGCGCGCGCGTGGCCAGTGCAGTCGGCGCGATGATGTGCGTGTTGATGCGGGTGCGTGACCCTGACGCGTTGGCGCGGGCCTGTGATCTGGGGTTGGCGATGCAGTTGACCAATATCGCCCGCGACATTGGCGAAGATGCCCGCGCCGGCCGCATCTATCTGCCGCTTGATTGGCTGGACGAGGTGGGGATCAGTCTGGACGCGCTTTTTGCCAATCCGCAGCCTGACCCGCGCCTTCAGCTGTTGGCGCGGCGTTTGTTGACGCAGGCCAACGTGTTTTATCACCGGTCCGAGGCCGGGGTTCCAGCCCTGCCATTGGCCTGCCGCCCAGGCATCTATGCCGCGCGCCATGTCTATGACGGCATCGGCGGCGCCTTGGCGCGGCTGGGCTATGACAGTGTAACCCACCGCGCCCGCACCAATGGGCGCCAAAAGCTGGGTTGGCTTGGCCTGTCGGTTTTGCGCAGCGGGGTTTCGACACTGTTGCCGCAATCGGCGGTTCTGCATGCCCCACCCCAGCCCGAAGTGGCCTTTCTGGTGGATGCCGCAGCGCGCAGATCCAGCCATTACAGCCGTTCGGACGCGCTTTTTGCCGTATTTGCCCAGTTGGAAGCCAAGGATCGCGCCGATAGGTCATTGAACCGCGCCCGCGCATGACCTACCTGCCACAGGAGCAACTGTAAGGGGTGACGCGATGGACTGGGGCCTGTTTGTGACCTATCTTGTGGCTTGCGGCGGTGCTGCGGCAACGGGGGCGATGTTTCAGCCCGGCGATTGGTACGCGGCCCTGAAAAAGCCAAGCTGGACACCGCCGAACTGGCTGTTTCCGGTGGCTTGGACCACGCTTTATCTGTTGATGTCATTGGCCGCGATGCGGGTGGCGCAGATTGCGGATGCGGGGCAGGCGCTGGCCTTCTGGTCGATGCAGATCGCCTTCAACACCCTGTGGACACCGGTCTTTTTCGGGCTGCGCCGGATGCGCGCGGCACTTGTGGTGATGGTCTTTTTGTGGCTGTCCGTCGCGCTGACAACGCTGGCCTTTTGGCAAGTGGACTGGTTGTCGGGGCTGATGTTCTTGCCCTATCTGACATGGGTTTCGGTCGCGGGGGCGCTGAATTTCAGCGTCTGGCGGCTGAACCCCAATGCGCCGGCCTGATCACCCAGCCTGACCACCCAGCCTGACCACCCCGCCTGATCACCCAGCCCGATCATCCAGCCTCGGCAAAACGCCAGTTCGCCCGGCGCGGAACCCGGCAGGCCAGCATCCCCTTGACGATGGGCGAGCGGAAGCGGCCCAGATCCAGCGCTTCATGCACGCCGTGGACCGTTTCACCGTCAATCGTGGTTTCAACGACAGAGCGGCTGTAGAATGGCGCATCCAGCATTGCCATGGTCTGGCGCGGTTTGGCACCCGTATCGCAGCGCGTGTCGCGGGCAATGCCCCAGGCGGTGCGGGAAAGCCGTGTCAGCGGCGGTGGGGTGATTTCTTCCGCCGCCCCGTTGGCGCTGATGTCCAACCCCAAGGCAAGCGGCGATCCATCCGCACGCAGCCCGTCATAAAAGCAGGTCGTCCCGCCATGGGCGCGCGGGTAGCGGCCCCATGTCCAACGTTTGAAATCTGCCTCCAGTGCCGCAGTGCCGAAGTTTGCATCGAAATAGCCGTGGCCGGTCCAGCTGTGGCCTTGGGTCAGATCCACCTCGATCCGCGCCGAAGGGGCAAAGGGCCGCCAGATGTGGCTGGCATTGGGGGTCAGCATCGCCTCGACTTCGGTCACCGCGCTGGGCGTCAGGCGGATCTGGCCTTGCACGCGGCTGATGATGGGCGGGGCGGACACTTCGTCAATGTCGATCACCAATGTGCCATTGACCCAAGCCATCCGACTTGGCCCCACTTCAAACGCGTCGCGGCTTTGGCGCAGGGCGCTGCGGCCACGGTCGGTCATGGTGAAACGCCCGCCGGGGCCATAGGTGACGACATTGATGCAGCAGTGATTGGCCGGATCGCGGCGGCCCGACCAGGCATACCACGGCGAGAACACCGATCCGATAAACCCGATCACCGAGACGGCGCGCGTCCCGTCGTCCGAGACGCCATCGACATACCACCAGGCATAGCCATCTGGCGTGACCGTGACACGGAAGTCAGGTCGCTCAGTATCGCCTCGGCCGCATGCTTGCCGGACAATGCTGCCATCGGCACCCCCGCGCCCGGATGTGCCCCCCCGCCCGCCAGATACAGGCCCGGCAGGCGCGTCCGCGCCCCGGGTCTTTGAAAGCTTGCCAAGGTTCCGTGCGGGCTGCGCCCATAGATCGCCCCCTGCGACCCCGGATGAAGTGCTGCAAACCCCGCCGGGGTGGTCAGCGCCGTGTCCGGCGGCGGTTGGTCGAAGTTCAGGCCAAAGCGGGCCAGTTGCGGAAAGGTCCGGGCGCGACATTGTTCGATCTCTTTTCTGGCTTGGCTGGTGCTTGCGGGCGCGTTCATGATGATTTCGAAGCGCTCTGGCCCGCAAGGCGTGCCATGATTGCGGTCTTGGGCGCAGACATAAAGTGTTGCTTCATCGGGCATCTCGCCACGGCCTATGGGGCCGAATTCACGGCCGGGGTCTGATGCGAAAAACACGTTGTGATGCACCAATTCGGGGCCTGTAGGTGTGGCCGCAAAGGCCCAGACCCAGGCTGACAGGCTGCGCGGATGGGCGGCCGAGGGGGGTAGGGCCTGTTGGGGGCCAT
The DNA here is from genome assembly GCA_021741465.1 of Paracoccaceae bacterium. Taxonomy (GTDB): domain Bacteria; phylum Pseudomonadota; class Alphaproteobacteria; order Rhodobacterales; family Rhodobacteraceae; genus Tabrizicola_A. The sequence goes on along the minus strand of JAIOXV010000049.1, from coordinate 11,538 downwards.
TGCCCAACAGCCCGGCCAAAAGGCCAGCCGGATCACCGTTGAACACCACCGCGTCGCAGGCAAGCGTGCGGCCATCAGACAGCACCACCCCTTTGACGCGGCCCGACTGGCGTTCGATCCGACGCACCGAACGGCCATATTCCAGCGCCACGCCCTGCCGTTCGGCAAGGCCTGCCAAAGCCTCTGCCAGCCGGTGCATTCCGCCTTCAACCGCCCAGACGCCCCGCGCCTCGGCCTGCCAGATCAGCGCAAGCACCGCCGGTGAAAGCTGCGGCACGCCGCCAACATAGGTGGCATAGCGCCCAAAAAGTTGCTGCAAGCGCGGGTCGTCAAAGGCGCGCGCGAGGTAATGGCCAAGGCTGAGACCCGGCTGCAAGGCGGGCCAGGCACCGGGCGCGCGCAGGGCATTCCATGCAATCGCCCCAAGCCCGGGGCGAGCCGCCTGCATCATCGGGGCATCGAAGGCGGTGTAAAGCTTGGCTGACAGGGCATTGAAGCGGCGAAACTGCGCTTCGGCCTTCGGTCCGGCAAAGCGGGCAATCGCGGCGGAACTGGCCTCGGGGTCGGCAAAAAGATCAAGGCTGGAGCCATCCAGCCACCAATGCCGGGCCAAAATGGGCTGGGCGATAAGCTGCAGATGGTCCTCCAGCCGCTCTCCGGCCGCGGAAAAGAGCGCGTCGAAAACCGACCGCAGCGTCAGCACGGTTGGCCCCGCATCAACCGGGCCTGCCGCACTGGGCAGGCTACGCATCTTGCCGCCTGGACCGGATTGCGCCTCGATCACGGTGACCGACAGCCCGGCCGCGCCCAGCCGAATGGCGGCGCTCAGCCCGCCAATGCCAGCTCCTATGACGATAACCTTGTGATCAGCGCGTTTTTCCATCTCACGCGATTGTTGACTCGGGCTCGCAAACTGTCCAGTATAATTTACATATTGGTGTCAGATAAAAGTGACACTTGAAGCCACGCCGTACCGGTGAAGCCGGGTTGGGAGAGCAGATGTCGATCGTTGCAAGATTGGATGCCACCACCGCCGCCGTATTGGCGCGCGCCCAAGGTGGGGACGCGCCGGGCAAGCTCGCCTCGGCGCTGCACTATGCTGTCACACCGGGTGGCGCGCGGATACGGCCCACCATTTTGTTAAGCGTGGCCATGGCCTGCGGCGATGATCGGCCTGAACTGGCAAATGCGGCCGCCATCGCGTTGGAACTGATCCATTGCGCCAGCCTTGTGCATGATGATCTGCCCTGCTTCGATGATGCCGACACCCGCCGCGGCAAGCTTACGGTCCACAAAGCCTATTCGCAGCCCCTTGCAGTGTTGACCGGGGACAGCCTGATCGTGCTGGCTTTTGATGTGCTCGCCGAAGCGGCGGGGCAGGACGCGCGGCGCGCGCTGGACCTGATCCGCGTGCTGTCGCGCCGCACAGGCATGCCGGATGGCATCTGTGCAGGCCAGGGTTGGGAGAGCGAAGCGAAGGTCAATCTTTCCGCCTATCACCGCGCCAAGACCGGGGCCTTGTTCATTGCCGCCACCCAGATGGGCGCGATTGCCGCCGGGCAGGATGCCGCCCCTTGGGAAGAGCTTGGGGCACGGATCGGCGAAGCGTTCCAGGTCGCCGATGACCTGCGTGATGCGCTGTATGATGCCGAGACTTTGGGCAAGCCTGCGGGGCAGGACGCTGCCCATCACCGGCCGAACGCGGTTTCGGAGCTGGGGGTTCAGGGTGCGATTCGCAGATTGAAAGACATTCTTGGCGGGGCGATTTCGTCGATCCCGGCCTGCCCGGGCGAGGCAATGCTGGCCGATATGGTGCGCCGCTATGCCGAACGCATGACGCCGGTTGCCCCGGCCTTCTCTCAGGTCGAGCCGCGGGTCTGATATGGCTGACATTCCGCAAAGCGTGTCCGGGCGGCCGTCCATCGGTGCCTGGATAACCGGGCTTGCCGGCTCGCGCCGGTTTCAGGCTTTTGCTGCGCGCGTGCCGGGCTTGCGCGCCATCGCGCGGGCGGAAGGTGCGGCAATTTTTGATGTGGTGCAGGGGTTTGTCCGCTCGCAGACACTGGTTGCCCTGGTGGAATTGCGCGTCTTGCACCGGCTGTCCGATGGGCCTGCCACGGCCGAAACCTTGGCCCCCGGGTCGGAGGTGCCGGTGGCGCGGATGCAGATCTTGTTGCAATCGGCCGCTGCGATCGGGCTGTTGCGTCGCCGCCGTGATGGCAGTTTTGCGCTGACCTTGCGGGGTGCATCGATTCTGGGTGTGCCGGGGCTGGAGGCGATGATCCGCCACCACCGCGCCTTTTATGCCGATATGTCGGACCCGGTCGCGCTGTTGCGTGGGGCGCGGCAGACTGAATTGGCGCAGTTCTGGCCCTATGTCTTTGGGGCCGAGGGTGCGCGCGACCCCGAAGTCACCTCCACCTATTCCGACCTTATGGCGCAAAGCCAAACCCTTGTGGCCGAAGACACGCTGCGGCTGGTTGATTTTGGCAAGGTGCGCCGCCTTTTGGATATTGGCGGTGGCACAGGGGCTTTCTTGACAGCGGTTGGTCTGGCTTGTCCGGCGCCGCGCCTTGAGCTGTTTGATCTGCCTGTCGTGGTCGAGGGGGCGGCGACCCGCTTTGCCAGGGCAGGGCTGGCCGCGCGCTGTGCCATTCATCCCGGCAGCTTTCGCGATGACCCGCTGCCGCAAGGGGCCGATGCCATCAGCCTGATTCGCGTGTTGTACGACCATAACGATTCAACAGTGGCCAATCTGCTGGCATCGGTTCATGGCGCCTTGCCGCCCGGGGGCAGGCTGGTGATTTCCGAGCCGATGTCAGGCGGAGGGGCCCCTGATCCGATTACGGATGTCTATTTTGCATTCTATACACTTGCGATGCAAACAGGCCGCACGCGGTCAGCGGTTGAGATCTCCCGAATGCTGACGGATGCGGGATTTTGTAACATTCAGATTCGTAACGGATTTCGGCCGTATGTCACGTCTGTGATTACGGCCGAGCGGGGCATGGGCTGAGGTTATGTTCCGAAAACTGTCAATTTAATTTGACAGTTTAGACTGTAAGCTTAGAATGACACGTAAGGAGGTGAACGGATGCGAGTCTCGGCATGAGCAGCATCGATCGCTTCTAGGGAGAGACCGTGAAAACCAATGCCGTCATCTTGTCGGGGCCAAAAAGCCTTTCGCTCGGAGTGCTGGGCCTGACGCCCCCTTCGGCGGCAGATGTGGTGGTAGAGGTCGCGCATTCCGGCATTTCGACGGGCACAGAAAAGCTGTTCTGGTCCGGCACCATGCCGCCCTTTCCTGGCATGGGTTACCCATTGGTCCCGGGCTACGAGGCCGCCGGTGAGGTGGTTGAAGCCGGCGCTGAAAGCGGCTTTTCGGTCGGGGATCATGTTTTTGTGCCGGGCGCAAATTGCTTTGAGGCCACGGAAACCGGCCCGGTGTTCGGGTTGTTCGGTGCCGCCTCACGCTATCTTGTCACGCCGGGTTCGCGAGTTATGTCGATTGACCGCAGGCTTGGGGCCGAAGGCGCGCTGTTGGCTTTGGCGGCAACGGCCCGCCATGCGCTGGCCGGATTTGATCGCGCCTTGCCCGATCTGATCGTGGGTCACGGGGTTCTGGGCCGTCTCTTGGCACGCCTGACGGTTGCGGCCGGTGCGCCTGCACCGACGGTCTGGGAGATTGATCCCGGTCGCCAGTCTGGGGCTGAGGGCTATGAGGTCACCACCCCCGATGCCGACCCGCGCCGCAATTACCGATCCATCTATGACGCCTCTGGCGCTCCGGATCTGCTGAACGCCCTGATCGGCCGTTTGCAGCGCGGCGGCGAGGTGGTTTTGGCGGGGTTCTACACCGCGCCTTTGTCTTTTGCTTTTCCTCCGGCCTTCATGAAAGAGGCGCGGTTTCGCATCGCTGCCGAATGGGCGCCGGATGACATGGTTGCGACCCGTCAACTGGTGGAAAGCGGCACCTTGTCTTTGGGCGGTTTGGTAACCCATCGCCGCCCGGCGACCGATGCCGCTTCAGCTTATGAAACTGCTTTCACAGATCCTGCCTGCTTGAAAATGATCCTCGACTGGAGGGGCCACGCGTGACGCTCGATATCCCAAACCTGAAAGACTTTGACGCCCGTTTGCGCGACGAAGCACATGAAGAACCCAGCTTGGAGATTCCGCAAGGAGAGCCGACCAAGAAGACGCAGATCATCGCGATCTACGGCAAGGGCGGCATTGGCAAATCCTTCACGCTGGCCAACCTTAGCCATATGATGGCCGAGATGGGCAAGCGCGTGCTGCTGATCGGCTGCGACCCGAAATCCGATACCACATCGCTGCTGTTCGGCGGCAAGGCCTGCCCCACGATCATCGAAACCTCGACCCGCAAGAAACTGGCGGGCGAAGAGGTGAAGATCGGCGATGTCTGCTTCAAACGCGGCGGCGTCTTCGCGATGGAACTTGGCGGGCCGGAAGTTGGCCGCGGTTGCGGCGGGCGTGGCATCATTCACGGCTTTGAATTGCTGGAAAAGCTGGGGTTCCACGATTGGGACTTTGACTATGTCCTGCTCGACTTCCTTGGCGACGTGGTTTGCGGTGGGTTTGGTCTGCCGATCGCCCGCGACATGGCGCAAAAGGTGATCCTGGTCGCCTCGAACGACCTGCAATCGCTGTATGTCGCCAACAACGTCTGCTCGGCGGTGGAGTATTTCCGCAAACTGGGCGGCAATGTTGGCATCGCAGGGCTGGTCATCAACAAGGATGACGGCACCGGCGAGGCTGCAGCCTTTGCCAAATCGGTCAGCATTCCGGTGCTTGCCGCCATTCCCCAAGATGACGATCTGCGCAAGAAATCCGCAAATTATCAGATTGTTGGCAGCTATGAAAGCCAGTGGGGCCCGATGTTTGCAGCCCTTGCTGACGCCGTGGCGCTTGCGCCGCCCGTGCGGCCTGCGCCCCTAAGCCAGGATGGCCTGCTGAACCTGTTTTCCGCCGAAGCCACGGGGGCCGATTTCGTGCTGACGCCAGCCACGGATGCGGACATGCGCGGCAAGAATGCGGTTCTGAAGAAATCTCTCGAAGTGGTCTATGACAATGTTTGATCTCGATGCACTTGCCGAACTTGAAGCCGCGTTGCGCCAGCTGTCGAATGGCAAGGTGCGCAAATGACCGAAATCGGCTATGACAACGCTCAGGACGCGCCGCTGACAGTGGTGGGGTCTGTTGATCTGGAGGCGCCCGTTGGGGCGGCTCCGGTTGACGGCATGGGCTGTCATGCCGGTGCAGCTACGATGGAAGCAGCCGCGCGTGCGGCGGGCCAGTCAGAGCTGTTGGATCAATACGCCGCCGACTATCCGCAAGGCCCGCATGACAAACCGCAATCAATGTGCCCGGCTTTTGGGTCGCTGCGCGTCGGCCTTCGGATGCGCCGAGTGGCGACCGTCCTTTCAGGCTCGGCCTGCTGCGTTTATGGCCTGACTTTTGTCTCGCATTTCTACGGCGCGCGCCGGTCGGTGGGTTATGTGCCGTTCAACTCGGAAACCTTGGTCACGGGGAAACTCTTCGAGGACATCCGTGACGCGGTGCATGAACTGGCCGATCCCGAACGCTATGATGCGGTGGTGGTGACCAACCTGTGCGTGCCCACGGCATCGGGCGTGCCATTGAAGCTTTTGCCAAGCGAAATCAATGGGGTACGGATTGTTGGCATTGACGTGCCGGGCTTTGGCATCCCCACCCACGCCGAGGCCAAGGATGTTCTGGCCGGGGCAATGCTGAAATACGCCCGCTCCGAGATCGAGGCCGGTCCGGTGGCTGCGCCTGCCTCTGGCCGATCAGACCGCCCGCAGGTTGCCCTTCTGGGGGAGATGTTCCCGGCAGACCCGATGATGATCGGCGCCATGTTGGCGCCCATGGGTCTGGCCGCAGGTCCGGTTGTTCCGTGCCGCGAATGGCGCGAGCTTTATGCCGCACTTGATTGCGATGTTGTCGCGGCGATCCACCCCTTTTACACCGCTGCCGTGCGCGAATTTCAGACCGCTGGCCGCAAGGTCGTGGGCTCTGCCCCCGTTGGGCATGATGGCACCGCTGCCTGGCTTGCCGCCATTGGCGATGCCTATAATGTTGAACCCGCCCGCATTGCGGCGGCGCAAAACGCCTTCCTGCCCGCGATCAAGGGTGCCCTTGCTGGGGTGCCGATCAAGGGCACGATCACGCTTTCGGGCTATGAGGGCAGCGAACTGCTGGTTGCGCGGCTGTTGATCGAATCCGGCGCAAATGTGCCCTATGTCGGCACCGCTTGCGCCAAAACCCCCTGGAGCGAGGCCGATCGGGATTGGCTGGAAGCGCGCGGCGTCAAGGTCAAGTTCCGCGCCTCGTTGGAAGATGATCTTGCCGCGATGGAGGCCATTCGCCCCGATCTGGCCATTGGCACCACCCCGGTGGTGCAAAAGGCCAAGGAAACCGGTGTGCCGTCCTTGTACTTTACCAACCTGATTTCCGCCCGCCCCCTGATGGGGCCTGCGGGGGCTGGGTCTTTGGGGCAGGTGGACAATGCCGCCATCGCCGGCAAGGACCGGCTGGAAGACATGAAGGCGTTTTTGGAAGGTGTGGGCCATGCCGACACTGCCGGCATCTGGGAAGGTGCACCGAACCTGCAGCCGGAATTCCGCGCCATGCATCAGAAAAAGCTCGACAAATTGGCGCGTGCCGCCAAAGCCGAGGAGATGATCTGATGCTGGTGCAAGATCATGATCGGGCAGGGGGCTATTGGGGCGCGGTCTATGCGTTCTGTGCCGTCAAGGGCCTGCAGGTGGTGATCGACGGTCCGGTGGGCTGCGAAAACCTGCCGGTGACCTCTGTGCTGCATTACACTGACGCCCTGCCGCCGCATGAATTGCCGATTGTGGTGACCGGCCTTGGTGAAGAGGAACTTGGCCGCGACGGCACCGAGGGTGCGATGCGTCGGGCGTGGAAAACCCTGGATCCGGCGCTGCCCGCCGTGGTGGTGACAGGATCGATCGCCGAGATGATCGGCGGCGGCGTCACGCCGATGGGCACCAATATTCAGCGCTTCTTGCCGCGCACGATTGATGAAGATCAGTGGGAATGTGCCGACCGCGCCATGACCTGGATCTTCACAGAATTTGGCATGACCAAGGGCCGGATGCCGCATGAAACGCCGCGTCCCGAAGGTGCGCGCCCGCGCGTCAATATCCTTGGGCCGATGTATGGCGTGTTCAACATGGCCAGCGATCTGCACGAAATCCGCCGTCTGGTCGAAGGCATCGGCGCCGATGTGAACATGGTGCTGCCCTTGGGCTCGCATGTGGCCGAGATGCGCAATCTGGTGAATGCTGACGCCAATATCGTGATGTATCGCGAATTTGGTCGTGGATTGGCCGAGGTTTTGGGCAAGCCCTATCTGCAGGCGCCCATTGGCATGGATTCAACCACGAAATTCCTGCGCAAACTGGGCGAGATGCTGGGCCTGGACCCCGAGCCGTTTATCGCCCGCGAAAAGCATTCCACCCTGAAGCCGATCTGGGATCTGTGGCGCTCGGTCACGCAGGATTTCTTTGCCACCGCGTCTTTCGCCATCGTGGCGACTGAAACCTATGCGCGCGGCATCCGCAACTATCTGGAATCCGATCTGGGATTGCCTTGCGCATTTGCCGTGGCCCGTATCCCCGGCAAGAAAACCAACAACGAGGCCGTTCGCGGCTTGATGAAGCAACATCGCCCCTTGGTGGTGATGGGCTCGATCAACGAAAAGATGTACCTGGCCGAGATGAAGGGTGGGTTTGGTCCCGCGCCAAGTTTCATCGCCGCTTCTTTTCCCGGTGCGGCCATCCGGCGCGCCACGGGCACGCCGATGATGGGCTACGCCGGGGCTGTCTGGATATTGCAAGAGGTCTGCAACAGCCTCTTTGACGCGCTGTTCCACATTCTGCCTTTGGGCAGCGAGATGGACAGCGCGGCCGCCACCCCAACCACCTTGCGGCGCGACTTCCCTTGGGATGCCGACGCGCAGGCGGCCTTGGACCGAATTGTCAACACTCACCCGATCCTGACCCGGATCAGCGCGGCCCGTTCCTTGCGCGATGCAGCCGAAAAGGCCGCATTGGATGCTGGTGCGGAGCGCGTGGTGCGCGAAACCGTGGAGGGCCTGCCTGGGGCAAGTCTTTCACTAAACGAGGGAGAAAAGTCATGACCGATTACAGTGCGAACGGTGATCTGCAGCAGGTCAAACGGGTGAACCCGGTAGAGTTCTTTATCTACTACACCCTGATCTTCAGCCTTGCTGTCCTGCCGCATGTCCTGGGCTGGCTGTTTCAGACCTTGCGTCATGGCAAGTTCCCGCGCCTTGGCCCGGTGGCACGCGCCCGCAAGGACGCCGAGGCCGTGACGCCGATGATCTTCCGCGGCTGATATCAGCCGCATCACGCATTCCGACCTTCCGCCTTGGCGGTGGGGACGAAACATCCGAGGGGCATTCCGCCCACGGTGGCCCGGCCGCAGGGATTGCGGCGTCAGTCCGAATATCCGGAGGGTACTATGGCTGATAAATCCGACCTGTCGTTCACAGGTCTTACAGACCAGCAGGCGCAAGAGTTGCACTCGGTCTACATGAGCGGGCTTTGGTTGTTCTCAACCATCGCCGTTGTCGCACATGTGGCTGTGTGGTTCTGGCGTCCGTGGTTCTGAGGGGGAACAAGACATGAGCAAGTTCTACAAGATCTGGCTGATTTTTGATCCGCGTCGCGTTTTCGTGGCGCAAGGGGTTTTCCTCTTCCTTCTCGCAGCGATGATTCACCTCGTCCTGCTTTCTAACCCGGCTTTCAACTGGTTCGAGATTGCCTCGGCCAAGCATGGCTATGTTGCTTCTGCGCCGACTGAATAAGGTCGCGCTCTGGTGCGGGCGGTCTGAACCCGCCCGCACCGAATCTGAACTACATCTTTGATTTCAAACTAATGTCTGACGGGCCCCGCTGCGTTCATCGCTGTGCCTTTGGGTTGACCGTCCCATCGCGGAGAGGGAAGCATGGCACTGCTCAGCTTCGAACGAAAATACCGCGTGCCTGGCGGCACGCTGATCGGCGGGAACCTGTTCGACTTCTGGGTCGGACCGTTCTACGTCGGCTTCTTTGGGGTCACGACCTTCTTTTTCGCGGCCCTTGGTACCATGCTCATCTTTTACGGTGCAGCAATGGGCCCAACCTGGAACCCTTGGCTGATTTCGATCAATCCGCCACCGGTTGAAAACGGTCTGGCCATCGCGCCCCTCATGCAAGGGGGACTTTGGCAGATCATCACGATTTGCGCGATTGGCGCCTTTGTGAGCTGGGCGCTGCGCGAAGTCGAAATCTGTCGCAAGCTGGGCATTGGTCTGCATGTACCCTTTGCCTTTTCGATCGCGATTTTCGCCTATGTGACGCTGGTTGTCATTCGCCCGATCCTGATGGGAAGCTGGGGTTATGCCTTTCCTTACGGCATCTTCAGCCACCTCGATTGGGTCAGCAACACCGGCTATACCTATGGCAACTTCCACTACAACCCGGTCCATATGATCGCGGTCAGCTTCTTTTTCACCAACGCCTTGGCGCTGGCGCTGCACGGCGGTCTCATCCTGTCGGCAGCCAACCCGCCCAAGGGCGAGTTGATGAAGACGCCAGACCATGAAGACACCTTCTTTCGTGATCTGATCGGGTATTCGGTCGGCACCTTGGGCATCCACCGTCTGGGTATGCTCTTGGCCATGAGCGCCGCCTTCTTCAGTGCGATCTGTATCGTGATCTCTGGCACCATCTGGTTCGATCAATGGGTCGACTGGTGGGATTGGTGGCTGCAACTGCCCTTCTGGGCCGATATTCCTGGAGGCGTAAATGGCTGAGTATCAAAACATTTTCACCCAGGTTCAGGTGCGTGCTGCACCTGAAATGGGGATGGTCGAAAACGTCGATCTGGGCAACCGCACCAAATCGGCAGGCTTCTCGAACCTTGCCGGGTGGTTTGGCAACGCGCAGTTGGGGCCGGTGTATCTGGGCACCTTCGGTGTGATTTCGGTGGCAACCGGCCTGATCTGGTTCATGCTGGTCGGTGCCTGGTTCTGGCATCTGGCTGACTATAACCCGGCCGTCTTCATGCGCGATCTGTTCTGGATGGCGCTGGAGCCGCCGGCCCCGGAATATGGCCTGTCGATTCCGCCGATGGCGGAAGGTGGGCTGTTCCTCTTGGCCAGCTTCTTCCTGCTGGTGTCGGTCATCACATGGTGGATCCGCACCTATCTTCGGGCAGAAGCCTTGGGCATGGGCAAGCACGTGTCTTGGGCCTTTGCCGGTGCAATCTGGCTGTTCCTGGTGCTGGGCCTTATTCGCCCGGTGCTGATGGGCAGCTGGTCCGAGGCGGTGCCCTATGGCATCTTCCCGCACCTTGATTGGACCAACCTCTTCAGCCTGACCTATGGCAACCTGTTCTATAACCCCTTCCACGCGCTGAGCATTGCTTTCCTTTACGGATCGGCCCTGCTTTTCGCGATGCACGGGGCGACCATCCTGTCGGTGACACGGCTGGGCGGCGACCGCGAATTGGAACAGATTGTTGACCGCGGCACGGCATCGGAACGGGCTGCCCTGTTCTGGCGCTGGACCATGGGCTTCAACGCCACGATGGAAGGCATTCACCGCTGGGCTTGGTGGTTCGCCGTTCTGGTAACCGTGACGGGCGGGATCGGCATTCTGCTGACCGGCACCGTCGTGGACAACTGGTTCGTCTGGGCACAACAGCACGGCTATGCGCCGCTCGATTGAGCCACGGAAAGGATGAGATGATGTCGGACAATTTCTACACCGAGACCAACAGAACTGCGACGATCCGGTCTTGGATCATGTGGCAGATGCTGCGTGGAATGGGATGGGCGGCTGCGTTCGTCTTTGCCGTCGGCGTGATCTTCGGGGCGATCTGGGCTGTTGGTCAGATCCTGCCCGATGAAAGCAAAACCGCACCTTCGCCCTATGGCGCGCTGGAAATCACCAGCCCGCAGAGCGTGACAGCCTGATGAGACATCGGGGCGGGCGAGATACCATCGCCCGCCCCGCAACGACGTTCGGACCATGACGCCGGTCCGGGCCTGGGCACTCCACAGCCTGGTTCCCATTCCTGTTGGCGACAGGGAACTGGTGCCGTGTGTGATCCACCCGGCACCTTTTTTCTTTAGGAGATCGCGATGACGCAACCTTCGAACACTCCTTCTGCAACCCCGATGCTGGACCGCGTGCAGCACCCTGCCGATCTGCGAACGATGGGCGATGATGACCTGGTGCGCCTGGCCGATGACCTGCGATCCGAGGTGATCTCGGTGGTGTCAAAAACCGGCGGGCATCTTGGCTCGTCGCTTGGGGTGGTGGAGCTGACCGTGGCGATCCATGCGGTGTTCAATACGCCGGTGGACAAGCTGATCTGGGATGTCGGCCACCAGTGCTATCCGCACAAGATCTTGACCGGGCGGCGCGACCGGATGTCGTCCTTGCGTCAGGGCGGGGG
>JAIOXV010000048.1 GCA_021741465.1 Paracoccaceae bacterium | reverse complement strand
GCTGCAGATCATCGAGCACAATGCCGAAACCGTGCTGGAAGAAATTGGCGTCAATTTCGTGGAAAACGAAGCCGCCTTGCAGCGCTGGCGCGATGCCGGGGCCGATGTGCAGGGCGAACGCGTGCATATTCCCCGCGGTCTGGCCCGTCAGCTTATCAAGACCGCGCCGAAAACCTTTACCCAGCACGCCCGCAACGCCGAACGGTCGGTCGAAATCGGGGGCCGCAATCTGGTGCTGGCCCCGGTTTACGGCCCTCCCTTCGTGCATGATGCCAAGGGTGGCCGCCGCTATGCCACGATCGAGGATTTCCGCAATTTCGTGAAGCTGGGCTATATGTCCAAATGGCTGCACCATTCGGGCGGCACGGTCTGCGAGCCGACCGATGTGCCGGTGAACAAGCGCCACCTTGATATGCTGTTGGCGCATATGACCCTGTCGGACAAACCCTTCATGGGGTCGGTGACCGAACCCAGCCGGGCCGAAGATTCGGTCGAGATGGCAAAGATCCTGTTCGGCAGCGATTTCGTTGACCAGAACACGGTGATGACCAGCCTTATCAACATCAACTCGCCCATGACCTTTGACGGCATCATGATGGGGGCCTTGGAAGTTTACGCCAAGGCCAATCAGGCTGCCATCGTGTCGCCCTTTATCGTTGGCGGGGCCATGGCGCCGGTGACGGTGGCGGGCACGCTGACGCAGGTGCTGGCCGAGGTGCTGGCAGGCGTGGCCTATAGCCAACTGATCCGCCCCGGTGCGCCGGTGATCGCGGGGGCTTTCGTGACCTCGATCGACATGAACTCGGGCGCGCCGACCTTTGGCACGCCAGAAGCCAGCCACATCACCTATGGCGTTGGCCAGTTGGTGCGCCGCCTGGGTCTGCCTTACCGGTCGGCTGGCGCGTTCTGCGGATCGAAACTGCCCGACGCGCAGGCGGCCTACGAATCGGCCAACAGCCTGAACATGGGTCTGCTCAGCGGCGTGAACTTCATGCTGCATGCCTGTGGCTGGCTGGAAGGCGGCCTTGTGTCGTCTTACGAAAAATTCGTCATGGATGCCGATCAGCTTGGCGCGCTGCACCATATGGCCCAAGGCATTGCGGTTGACGAAAACGGCCAGGGCATGGACGCAATCCGCGAAGTTGGCCCGGGCGGTCACTTCCTTGGCTGCGAACATACCCAAGCCAATTTCAAATCGGCCTTCTGGCGGTCGGATCTGTTCGACTACAAGCCCTATGAGACCTGGGCCGAAGAAGGTGCGCGCGACACCATGGCGCTGGCCGGTGAACGGGTGCAGAAAATGCTGGGCGATTATCAGGCCCCGCATCTGGACGAAGGCATCCGCGAAGGGCTGGAATCCTATGTGGCCAACAAGAAGGCCTCGATGCCGGACGCCTTCCTGTAATAGTTTCCAGTGCAGAAACATTAAGGCCCGCCCGGTAACCGGCGGGCCTTTGTCATTTCAGGCGCGATGTCACAGGGCCACGCGCCGCGGCAACAGCCGAACTTCAGCCATCAGCGCCACCAGCACCTCGATATGGCGGCCAACAGGATAGTTGATATCGCCGGTCTGGCGAATCTCTTCCAGCCGGGCTTCCTCGGCCAAAAGCTGCGGCACGGCCCGCTCGGGCGAGGCTGTTGCCTGCAAAAGCCGCCGCAAATCGCGGTCACGGTGGTAATCCTGCAGGCCAAAGCGGGCGGCGCGGATAAGCAAGCGCGGACGGCGCAGATTGTCGAAGATGGCGCGGAAATCGGTCATGGCAGCCTCCTGTAGGGATGGGCCTTTACAGTACCCCAATGCAACCTGACGTTGCGGTTTGGGCGATTTCAGCGCGCGATGCCTCCCCCTTTGTTTAAGAAATCGAAACAATTATCGCTTTACGCCCAGAAATTAACCCTTGGGTAAGGATTGCCACTCAGGGTTGTTTTTGCTCTGTGAGGGCTTCCTGATCCACGAACGTTGAACGAGCCGAATGATGCAAGGCAACCTGTCCCCCCTGCGAAAGCTGCCAGATTGGCTGCCGGATGCGGTGCGGCTTTACCTTCACCACACCGAGGACGGGCTGTCGCTGCGGGCGCTGGCCCGGCGTGACGGCTGTCATGCCTCGACGGTGCTTCGGACGGTGCGGCGTTACGAAAAACGCCGGGAAGATCCGCTGCTGGACGAAGCGCTTGATGCGCTTGTGCGCGAGACTGACCGGCTGACCGATCCTGCCACAGAGGAGCAAAAGCCCATGACCGCCCCCTTGCGTGCCAAACCCGCGGCCGTTGACGAAATAACGCTGAAACGCGAAGGCCTGCGCATTCTGCGCCGCTTGGGCGAACCCGGTGCCACGCTGGCCATCGCGCCCGATATGGAAAAAGCGGTTGTTCTGCGCGAATTCCCCGATGGGCGCTGCGCGCGGCTTGGGGTGGTGGACCGGGTCGTGGCGCAGGCCTTTGTGCTGCAAGACTGGATTCAGTGCCGCAAGGCGGGCCGGGTTTCCAGCTATGAGATCAGCGCACCGGGTAAGGCGGCGCTGAAACGGCTGATCGACGAGGACGATCAGGCGCGCATGGCCAGCGGCATGGCCGAAGCCCCGATGGCTTTTGCCGATCAGCACCGGATCTGGGGTGAAAAGCTGATCCCGGGCGAAAATGGCCCGCGCAGGGTGCGCCAGAACCTTGCCGAAAGCCCAGTCACCGTGCTGGGGCGGCGGCGCGAAAAGGACGGCCGGCCCTTCCTTGACCCCGGTTTGGTGGAAGCCGCCGAACGGCTGCGCGAAGATTTCGAACTGGCCCAGATGGGGCCGCGCGTGGCGCAGAACTGGGAACGGTTTCTGACCGGCGGCGACCGGGGCGGCTTTCAGAACGACGCGGGCCTTGCGCAGGGCCCAAAGGCTGCGCGCGACCGGGTTGGCGCCGCCCTGCGCGACCTTGGGCCGGGGCTTGGCGATGTGGCTTTGCGGGTGTGCTGTTTTCTGGAAGGGATCGAAGCGGCCGAACAGCGCATGGGGTGGGCCGCGCGTTCGGGCAAGATCGTACTGCGCATCGCTTTGCAACGCCTGCGCCGGCATTATGACGACACCTATCGCAAGCACGGGCCCTTGATTGGTTAAGAAGCCGAAAAATGGAAAAAGGCCCAAGGCGAATGCCTTGGGCCTTTCTGCGCTGGAAAGGGCTTAGCCTTTCAGCGCCTTGTTCAGGTATTCGTCGACCTTTTCCAGATAGCCCATTGTGGTCAGCCATTTTTGATCGGGGCCAACCAGCAGCGCCAGATCCTTGGTCATCCAGCCATCTTCAACGGCATCCACGCAAACCTTTTCCAAGGTGGTCGCAAAGTTCATCAGGGCGGCATTGTTGTCCAGCTTGGCGCGGTGCTTCAACCCCCCGGTCCAGGCAAAGATCGACGCAACCGAGTTGGTCGAGGTTGCCTGACCCTTTTGATGCTGGCGATAATGGCGGGTCACGGTGCCATGCGCGGCCTCGGCCTCGACGATCTTGCCATCGGGGGTCATCAGAACCGAAGTCATCAGACCCAGCGAGCCAAAGCCCTGCGCCACGGTGTCAGATTGCACATCGCCGTCATAATTCTTGCACGCCCAGACATAGCCCCCCGACCATTTAATGGCCGAGGCCACCATGTCGTCGATCAGCCGGTGCTCATAGGTGATGCCGGCCGTCTTGAAGGCTTCGGCGAATTCTTCGTCATAGACCTTCTGGAACAGGTCCTTGAACCGGCCGTCATAGGCCTTCAGGATGGTGTTTTTGGTCGACAGGTACACCGGCCAGCCTTTCAGCAGGCCATAGTTCATCGAAGACCGGGCAAAGTCGATGATGCTGTCATCAAGGTTGTACATGCCCATATAGACCCCGGCAGAGGGGGCCGCATAGACGTCCTTTTCAATGACGGTGCCATCTTCGCCAACGAATTTCATCGTCAGCTTGCCCTTGCCGGGGAAGTGGAAATCGGTCGCGCGGTATTGGTCGCCGAAGGCGTGTCGGCCGATGACGATCGGCTTGGTCCAGCCCGGCACCAGACGCGGCACGTTCTTGCAGATGATCGGTTCGCGGAAGATCACACCACCCAGAATGTTGCGAATGGTGCCGTTGGGCGATTTCCACATCTGCTTCAGGCCGAATTCTTCAACCCGCGCCTCATCGGCGGTGATGGTGGCGCATTTTACCGCCACACCGACCTTCTTGGTCATCTCAGCTGAATCGATGGTGATCTGGTCGTTGGTACGATCGCGCTCTTCAATACAAAGATCATAGTAAAGCAGATCAACATCCAGATAGGGCAGGATCAGCTTTTTCTTGATGAAGTCCCAGATGATCCGGGTCATCTCGTCACCGTCCATCTCGACGATGGGATTGGCTACCTTGATCTTGGTCATGGCTTGGCCTTTTCAGCTTTGGGAATTGAGAGATGCGTCCTCATAGCGGAAAAGATGGGGTTTGGAAAGCGTTGTATGCGAATGTATACCGAAAACGCCCTGCTTCAGTGCGCTGAAAAATAAGCGTCGGTCTTTTGTTTGACCCAAGCCCAAAGGGCAGGGGCGCCGCGGGCGATTTTCACCCCCACGCGGGTTTCCAATTGCTCAGCGCTGACGTTGTAGCTTTTCCACGTACCGCCCCCTGACATCAGATTGGCCATCACCGGCTGAACCCGGTCCAGAGATTTGGCGAACACCGCATCGGGGCTTTCGGCGGCCTCGAACTCATCCCACAGCGCGCGAAAGCTTTGCGCCAGATCGGGCGGCAACAGGCCAAAGATGCGGTCTGCGGCCTTTTGTTCGGCGGCTTGGGTATCGGCACTGGCATGGGCCTGGCCATTGGCCGAATGGATCGGCACATCGCCCACGTCGATTTCCACCAGATCATGCAGAATCAACATGCGGATCACGCGGTTCACATCCACACCGGGGGCGGCCTGATCGGCAAGCGTCAGGGCATAAAGCGCCAGATGCCAGCTGTGTTCGCCCGAATTTTCAGGGCGCGAGCCATCGACCAAGGTCGTCGCCCGCAAAACTGATTTCAAACGGTCGGCCTCATTCAAAAAGGCAAATTGCGCCTCCAGCCGGCCCGCGCCTTGCGCGCTCAATGCCCGCCGCCCTGATCCATCACCACCCGCGGGGCCGCGCCGCCTTCGCGTTTGGCCTTCAGACAGGCCTCGATATAGGCGCGCCCGCGCTTTTCGGCCACGCGCACGCGATAGGCGGTCAGAAACGCCTCTTGCATGGTGGGCGAGGCATCCAGCAAAACCTTGGACACCTTGTCATAGAACCGGTCGTCGCCCAGCTCTTCCATGGCCGCGATCACTTCGCGCGCCAGCGCATCCCCCATATCGTCCAGCACAGACATTTAGCGACTTGCCTCCCCCAGGCGGCGTTTCACATAGGTGGAAACCGTGTCGATCATCGGCTTCATATGGGTTTCTTCATCCTTGAAGAAGTGACCGGCACCTTCAACCAGTTCGTGGGTGATGGTGATGCCCTTTTGCTCGTGCAGCTTGTTGACGAGGCTGACGGTGTCTTTCGGCGGGGCCACCTTGTCGGCGGTGCCGTTGATGATAAGACCCGAAGACGGGCAGGGCGCAAGAAAGCTGAAATCATAAAGGTTGGCGGGCGGTGCGACGGACACAAAGCCGGTGATTTCCGGGCGCCGCATCAAAAGCTGCATGCCGATCCAGGCGCCAAAGGAAAAGCCTGCAACCCAGCAATGCTTGGCGTTTTGGTTCATCGACTGCAGGTAATCCAGCGCGCTGGCGGCATCCGACAGCTCGCCAATCCCCATGTCATATTCGCCCTGAGAGCGCCCCACACCGCGGAAATTGAACCGCAGCACCGTGAAGCCCAAATTGTAAAAGGCATAATGCAGGTTATAGACAACCTTGTTGTTCATCGTGCCCCCATAGTTCGGGTGCGGGTGCAGCACGATGGCAATGGGCGCGTCACGGTCTTTTTGCGGATGGTAACGGCCTTCAAGACGGCCTTCTGGGCCGGCAAAAATCACTTCGGGCATTCGTTCAGCCTGCTTTCCTCGGGGCGATTCATTGACCAAACCGCGCGGACAATCTAGAGCCAGTCCGGAACGCATGTTCCCGGATGGGTTGCCGATTTCAGGTAAGGCCACGGGGCTTTGCCGTCAATGGATAAGCGCAAGGTTTAAGGGGGACGACGGATGAAACTCTCGACCAAAGGCCGCTATGCGATGGTGGCGCTGGCAGATCTGGCACTGGCCGACGCGCTGTCTGGCGGGGATGATCTGATGTCTCTGGCCGCAATTTCCAAACGCCAGGACATCTCATTGCCCTATCTGGAACAGCTTTTCGTGAAATTACGCCGGGCAGGTCTGGTAGAGGCCGTGCGCGGCCCGGGCGGCGGCTATCGGCTGGCGCGCAGCCCGTCCGAAATCCGGATATCCGAGGTCATGGAGGCGGTCGAAGAAACCGTTGATGCGCTGCACACCGGGGCAGGGGCCAATGGCGGGGTGTCGGGCAGCCGGGCGCAAAGCCTGACCAACCGGCTGTGGGAAGGCCTGTCGGCCAATGTCTATGTATTCCTGCACCAGACCCGGCTTGCCGATGTGATCCACAACCAGATGACGCCATGCCCCGCTGTGCCCGCGCTCTTTCGCGTGGTGGATGAGGAATGAGCCGCTGCTATCTTGACTGGAACGCAACGGCACCGCTGCGCCCCGAGGCGAAGGCCGCGATGATTGCGGCGATGGAGGTGGTGGGAAACCCGTCGTCCGTTCATGCCGAGGGCCGGGCAGCCAAGGGGCTGCGCGAAAAGGCGCGCGCGCAGATTGCGGCCGCACTTGGGGCCGAGGGCGCGGATATCGTCTTTACCTCTGGCGCGACCGAGGCCGCGGCATTGGCCTGCGCCGGGCGCGGTCTGGTCTGTGCGGCGGTTGAACATGATGCCGTCGCCATCTGGTGCGATGCCGCTTTGCCGGTTGAGCCTTCGGGGCGGGTGCCGCTTGCCGATCCGGCCCGCGCGGCGCTGCAATTGGCAAATTCTGAAACCGGCATTGTGCAGGATCTTCCCGAAGGCTTGCAGGTTTCGGATCTGACGCAGGCCTTTGGCAAGCTGCCCTTCGCGTTCAACTGGCTCGGGTGCCAGATGGGGCTTGTGTCGGCCCATAAACTGGGCGGCCCCAAGGGGATTGGTGCGCTGGTTCTACGCCAAGGCATTGAAATTGCGCCCCAAATGCGCGGCGGCGGGCAGGAAATGGGCCGCCGGGCTGGCACGGAAAACCTGATCGGCATCGCCGGATTTGCCGCCGCAGCCGAGGCCGCGATGCGCGATCTGGCGGCCGGTGTCTGGGAAGAAGTCGCCGAAGTTAGAAATATTCTAGATTCAGCATTGTCGGCTTTGGATTTTGATACTATTTCTGTCGGGAATGGCTTTGCCCGCTTGCCCAACACCCTGTGCGTCATTGCGCCGGGTTGGAAAGGCGAGACGCAGGTCATGGCGATGGATCTTGCAGGATTTGCCATTTCGGCAGGTTCGGCCTGTTCCAGCGGCAAGGTCAAGGCCAGCCGGACGCTGCGCGCCATGGGCTATGACGAGCCGGCGGCAGGTCAGGCGATCCGGCTGTCGATCGGGCCGGGGGTGACGCGCGAAGATGTGTTGCGCTTTGCCGATGCCTGGGGTCGGGACTATGCGCGGGTACGTTCGCGCAAAACATGAAGTTTCAGGGGTAAGACCCTGCATTGGAAGGATTTAGCCATGACGGCAGTCGATATGGAAGTGCGCGACGGGGTTGATCGGGAAACCATCGAAACCGTGCAGGCCATGTCGGGCAGCTATAAGTATGGCTGGTCCACCGATATTGAGATGGACTATGCCCCGAAGGGCATTTCCGAAGACATCGTGCGACTGATCTCGGAAAAGAACGAAGAGCCGGAATGGATGCTGAACTGGCGGCTGGCCGCCTATCGGCGCTGGGTGCAGATGGAAGAGCCGCATTGGGCCATGCTCAGCTATCCCGAGATCGACTATCAAGACCAATATTACTACGCCAAACCAAAAAGCATGGCCGTCAAGCCAAAATCGCTGGACGAGGTGGACCCAAAGCTTCTTGCCACCTATGAAAAGCTGGGCATCCCCTTGAAAGAACAGATGCTTTTGGCCGGGGTCGAGGCGCCTGAGGGCGAGCGCAAAGTGGCTGTTGATGCGGTGTTCGATTCGGTTTCGGTGGGCACCACCTTCCGCGCCGAGTTGGAAAAGGCCGGGGTGATCTTCTGCCCGATCTCCGAGGCGATCCGTGAATACCCGGACCTGGTGCAGAAATACCTTGGCACCGTGGTTCCCGCGACCGACAACTTTTTCGCTACCCTGAATTCGGCTGTGTTTTCAGATGGTTCCTTCGTCTACATTCCCAAAGGCACCCGCTGCCCGATGGAACTTTCCACCTATTTCCGCATCAATGCCGAAAACACCGGGCAGTTTGAACGCACGCTGATCATTGCCGATGAAGGCAGCTATGTCAGCTATCTTGAGGGCTGCACCGCGCCCAAGCGCGACACCCATCAACTGCACGCCGCCGTGGTGGAACTGGTGATCCTGAAAGACGCCGAGGTGAAATACTCCACCGTTCAGAACTGGTATCCGGGCGACGAAAACGGCAAGGGTGGGATCTATAACTTTGTCACCAAACGCGCCGATTGCCGGGGTGATCGGGCCAAGGTGATGTGGACGCAGGTGGAAACCGGATCGGCGATCACCTGGAAATACCCGTCCTGCATCCTGCGCGGCGACGACAGCCAGGGCGAGTTCTATTCAATCGCCATCGCCAACAACGCCCAGCAGGCCGACACCGGCACTAAGATGGTACATCTGGGCAAGCGGACAAAATCGCGCATTGTTTCCAAGGGCATATCGGCAGGCCGCGCGCAGAACACCTATCGCGGTCTGGTCAGCATGCACCCCAAGGCGACCGACAGCCGCAACTATACCCAATGCGACAGCCTGCTGATCGGCGACAAGTGCGGCGCGCATACCGTGCCCTATATCGAGGTCAAGAACAACTCGAGCCGGGTCGAACATGAGGCGACCACCTCGAAGGTGGATGAAGACCAGTTGTTCTATTGCCGCTCGCGCGGGATGGATGAAGAAGAAGCCGTGGCTTTGGTGGTCAATGGGTTCTGTAAAGAGGTGCTGCAAGCCCTGCCCATGGAATTTGCCATGGAGGCGCAAAGCCTTGTTGCGATCAGTCTTGAAGGGTCAGTTGGGTGAAAGAAAAAAAGCATAAGAATGCCCGGATGAACAAGAACGCCGCCGCTCCGGTGGTGACGGGCGATCTTGTGATAAGCCCGGCGGGGCAGGTGGTGCGGGCGATGATCGGCGGCAAGCCGGTTTTCTTCACGCTGACCAACCCCAAGGATGTCATTCAGAAAGAACATATGGCCGGCCGGTTCTATGAGCCGGAAGAGCTGGAAATCATTCGGAAATATTGCCCGAAAGCGGCCGTTTTTGCCGATATCGGCGCCAACATCGGCAATCATTCGCTGTTTGCGCTGAAGGTGCTTGGCGTCAAAAAGCTGATCCCTTTTGAGCCAAATCCGGTAGCGATTGCGGTTCTTACATCAAACCTTGGGTTGAACGGCGAACTCGCGCGCTGCGATTTGCGCCATCTTGGCCTTGGCCTTTCTGACCGCGCGCAGGCCGGTTTGGGGATGGAAGTTGACAAGCCGATGAAGAACCTCGGTGGCGGGCGTCTGGTTGAAGGCGGCGATCTGCAGGTTATTCCCGGCGATCAGGCGCTGGCCGATGAGGCTGTCGATTTCATCAAGATCGACGTTGAAGGCATGGAAATGCAGGTGTTGGGCGGGCTTGCCGAAACCGTTGCACGTTGCCGGCCGGTGGTCTTTATCGAAGTCGATGAAAAGAACCGCGCCGATTTTCTGGCTTGGGTCGAAAGCAATGATTATCAGGTTGCCGCCACCTTCCGCCGCTATCCGGTAAACGAGAACTTCCTTCTGAAACCTGCCAAGGCGAAGAAGGTCTAAGTCATGTCTGAACCGCTGTCCGCCCCCAAACTTACCCTGCCCGAAGCCGAAGCGGCCGCGGTGCGTGCCGCCTATGCCGCGGCGCGGGTTATCTTGGAATATGGCTCGGGCGGCTCGACGGTGGTTGGCGGGCAAACCCCCGGGGCCACTGTGTTTTCGGTGGAAAGCGATGCAGACTGGGCGGCCAAGATGGAGCGTTGGTTTGACGCCAATCCGCCGCAAGCCAAGGTGGTTTTGCACCATGCCGACATTGGCCCCACCAAAGAATGGGGCATGCCGGTCAACAACCGCCGGGTTTCCCAATGGCCGGGCTACCCGAATTCGGTCTGGGACCGGCCGGATTTTGACGCCCCCGACACGGTGCTGATCGACGGGCGCTTTCGTCTGGCCTGTTTCCTGACCGTGGCCCTGCGCAGCCCGAAACCGGTGTTGGTGCTGTGGGACGATTATGCCGAACGGCCGGCCTATCATCTGGCCGAGCGCTGGGAAAAGCCCCGCGCCATGCATGGGCGCATGGCCGAATTTCTTCTTCACCCGCGAAAACTGGACCCCGGCGATCTGCCTTGGGTCGCGGCGGCTTTCGCGACCCCGCAATAGATTTGCACATCTGTGCACCCTGAAATGCCAGCCCGCAAAGGGCAGCAGCAAAGACCAAGGACCGATGCAATGCTTGAGATCACAAACCTTCATGTAAAACTGGCCGAGGAAGACAAGGTCATCCTGCGGGGACTTGATCTGAAGATCGGCGCGGGCGAGGTTCATGCCATCATGGGGCCGAACGGGTCGGGCAAATCGACCCTTTCCTATGTACTGTCTGGCCGCGATGGCTATGAGGTGACGGATGGCTCGGCCAAACTTCTTGGCGAAGAGCTGTCGGAGATGGAGCCCGAGGCGCGCGCCGCAGCGGGGCTGTTTTTGGCCTTTCAATACCCGGTGGGAATTCCCGGCGTTGGCAACATGACCTTTCTGCGCACCGCACTGAACGCGCAGCGCAAAGCGCGCGGCGAAGACGAAATCAGCGCCGGTGATTTTCTGAAACTGGTACGCGAAAAGGCCAAGACCCTGAAGATCGACGCCGAAATGTTGAAGCGGCCGGTCAATGTGGGGTTTTCGGGTGGCGAGAAAAAGCGCAACGAAATCCTGCAGATGGCGATGCTGGAACCCAAGATGTGCATTCTGGATGAAACGGATTCGGGTCTGGACGTTGACGCGATGAAACTGGTGGCTGATGGCGTGAACGCGCTGCGTGGGGCAGGGCGGTCGTTCCTGGTCATCACCCATTACCAGCGCCTGCTGGACCATATCAAACCCGACGTGGTCCATATCATGGCGGCGGGCCGCATCATCAAAACCGGTGGGCCGGAACTCGCGCTTGAGGTTGAAAACAACGGCTATGCCGACATTCTGGCCGAGGTGCAGTAATGGCGGTGATGCAAGCAAAGGCCGATGCTTTGGCCGCGCGACTGGCTGGCGCCCGCCCCGACGAAGGCGGTTGGCTGGGCAAGGCGCGGGCCGAGGCATTGGCGCGATTGGCCCCGATGGGCCTGCCGGGCCGGCGCGATGAATACTGGCGCTATACCGACCCCGCATCGCTGACCGCACCAGAGCCTGTTTCGGCCGCGGTTTTTGATGCCAAGGCAGAGCCGCGCCCCTTTACCGCGCTTGACCGGCTGAAAGTGGTGTTCGTCGACGGCCAGTTCGATGCCGCGCAATCCGACGATCTGGCCTTGGAAGGCATCGAGATCGAGCGTCTTTCATTGGCGGGCCATGCTGCCAACCATTGGGCGGCAAACCTCTACGGTGTGCTTGAAGCGCGCGGTCAAACCCCGGTTGAGCGCCCCTTGGCCACGCTGAACAGCGCTTTGGCGACGGAGGGTGTCTTGATCCGCGTGACGGGCAAACCGTCAAAGCCGGTTTCTCTGATTTATCTCAGAAAATCAAATAACTCTGATGCGATGCTGCATCACTGCATTAAGGTGGAATCCGGCGCCGAGCTGACCCTTTTGGAAAATGGCCCGGCTGCGGCGCGGCTGTCCAAGGTGCTTGAGGTGGATCTGGCCGATGGCGCGCGCTTTCACCATATTCGCACCCAAGGGCGCGATCATGAGCGCCGCGCGGTGACCCATATTTTCGCCCGCATCGGAGCGCAGGCGCTGTTCAAATCCTTTACGTTGACCGCAAATGGCCGGCTGACCCGCAATGAGGCTTTCATTGAACTTCTGGGGGCGGATGCCGTGGCCCATATCGCAGGGGCCTCGATGGGGGACGGCGATTTTGTGCATGACGACACGGTCTTTGTCACCCATGCCGCCGAACGCTGCGAAAGCCGTCAGGTATTCAAGAAAGTGCTGAAAAACGGCGCGGTCGGGGTGTTTCAGGGCAAGATTTTGGTCAAGCAAGGCGCGCAAAAGACCGATGGCTATCAGATCAGCCAATCGCTGCTGCTGGATGATGACAGTCAGTTTCTGGCCAAGCCAGAGCTTGAGATCTATGCCGATGATGTGAAATGCAGCCACGGCTCCACCTCGGGGGCGATGGACGAAACCGCACTTTACTATCTGCGTTCGCGTGGTGTGCCCTTGAAACAGGCGCAATCGCTGCTGGTTCTGGCGTTCTTGGCCGAGGCCATCTCGGAAATCGAGGATGAGGCGATTGCCGATGACATTCGCAACCGGCTGGAAGGCTGGCTGCATCGTCACGAGCATTGACGACATGTCTTTGGTGCCGGACATCGCGGAAAGCTGGCGCGCGCCCCGAAAGGTGCTGCGCCGCCACTTGGCCCGCCCGCGGTCCGAAGCGTTCTTGTTCACCTTTCTTTTCACCTTCCTGCTGATCGCCTTTGTGGCGCAAACGCCCCATGCCGCGCGCTTGGCCCATGTCATGCCTGATGTGCCGCTGAACCAACGGCTTTATGCCGCAGCTCTTGGGCTTTTGGCGTCGATTCCGCTGTGGTACGGGCTGGCGGCTGTGTCGCGGCTGGTGGCCCGTGGGCTGGGCGGGCAGGGAAGCTGGTATGGAGCAAGGCTCGCGCTGTTCTGGGCCTTGGTTGCGGTGACGCCGGGGATGCTGTTGATGGGGCTGGCCTTGGGCTTTTTGGGGCAGGGGGTTCAGACCAATGTGCTGGGGGCCGTGATTGGTGCGGCCTTTCTGGTGCTGTGGTGTGCCATGATTATTGAGGCAGAGCGCGGATGACCCAGGGCGATTTGCAAAACCTGTTGCGCCTGACCATGGTCAACCCACGCGCGGCGGCCACCCAGATCATGGCGCAGAACCTGCCGGCCGCCTTTGGCTGGACATCGCTTTTGCTGATGTCGGTAATTTCGGCCTTTTTTGGCTATATGGGCTTCATGCTGTCGGGCGGGGAAACCGATCCGGCGCTAACCGCGCTTTTTGGCAGCCCCTTGCGCATGGCGGTGATCCAACTCGCGGCCCTGGCGCTGACAGGGGTCTTGGCCTTTTGGGTGGGCCAGCGTTTTGGCGGCAAGGGCAGCCTGTCGCAGGCGCTGGTTCTGGTGGCTTGGGCGCAGGTGCCGCCGGTTCTTTTGCAACTGGCGCAATTGGTTGCCATTGTCGTGGCCCCGGGCTTTGCGCCGCTGTTCGGGATTGCGGGCTTTGCCCTTTATGCAGTGCTTTTGTCGCTGTTCATCGCGCAATTGCACGGGTTCCGTTCGGGGGTGCTGGTGTTCTTCGGCATGATCGTTGTCAGCATCCTTGTGGCGTTTCTGGTCGCCATCCTGTTCGTCATCTTGATCGGAGTGCCCCATGTCTGACCCCGTTTATGACATCGACCGCATTCGCGGTGATTTTCCTATCCTGTCCCGGCAGGTCAATGGCAAGCCGCTGGTCTATCTGGACAATGGCGCCTCGGCACAAAAACCACAGGTTGTGATTGATGCCGTGACGCAGGCCTATTCTATGGAATACGCCAATGTTCACAGGGGCTTGCACTTTCTTTCAAACCTTGCCACCGACAAATACGAAGCGGTGCGTGGCACGATTGCGCGATTTTTGAACGCTGCCCATGAAGACGAGATCATCTTCACATCGGGCGCCACCGAAGGCATCAACCTGATTTCCTATGCCTGGGCTGCCCCGCGTTTGCAGGCCGGTGACGAGATCGTGCTGTCGATCATGGAACACCACGCCAATATCGTGCCATGGCATTTTCTGCGCGAACGTCTTGGTGTGGTGCTGAAATGGGTTGAAATCGATGCCCAGGGCGATCTTGACCCGCAGGCGGTGATTGATGCCATCGGGCCGAAGACCAAACTTATCGCAATTTCCCATATGTCCAACGTGTTGGGAACCGTTGTTGATGTGAAATCCATTTGTCGTGCGGCGCGCGAAAAGGGCGTTCCGGTGCTGGTGGATGGCTCGCAAGCGGCGGTGCATATGCCTGTTGATGTGCAAGAGATTGGCGCAGATTTCTACGCGGTCACCGGGCACAAGCTTTATGGCCCCTCAGGTTCAGGCGCGATCTGGGTGCGGCGCGAACGGCAGGCCGAGATGCGGCCCTTCCTTGGCGGCGGCGACATGATCCGCGAGGTGTCGCGCGAGGCGGTTCTCTACAACGACCCGCCGATGAAGTTCGAGGCCGGCACACCCGGCATCGTGCAACAAATCGGTCTGGGCGTTGCGCTGGAGTATATGATGGCCCTTGGAATGGCCAATGTCGCGGGCCATGAGCGCCGCATCCGCGACTATGCGCGTGACCGGCTTGCAGGGCTTAACTGGGTGCAAGTGCAGGGAAATTCCGCTGGAAAAGGCGCGATTTTCTCTTTCACGCTGGATGGTGCGGCGCATGCGCATGACATCTCGACCGTGCTGGACAAGCGTGGCATCGCGGTGCGTGCGGGCACCCATTGCGCCATGCCGTTGATGGAGCATTTGGGCGTCGGGGCCACCTGCCGCGCCTCGTTCGGGCTTTACAACACGGAGGCAGAGGTTGATGCGCTGATCTCAGCGCTGGAGCTGTGCCACGACCTTTTCGCGTGAATCGCGTTGCAGCCCGGCGCGGGGCAGGGTATACGGGGCCAAGGCACCCATAGCTCAGCTGGATAGAGTGTCGCCCTCCGAAGGCGAAGGTCGCACGTTCGAATCGTGCTGGGTGCGCCAACTCCCCTTATGATCGCAAGCGCTGGCCTTCGGGGTCAAAAAAGGCTTTGCGGGCCACGGTTGCTGGCTGGCCAAGTACGGTAACCACTTGGCTTTCAAGCGCAAATTTGCGTTCAATATGGGCCGATGCCAGCACCACGCCCAGAGAATGGCCGTGATCGGAATAGGTGATATGGCCGATCTTCCGACCGTCGACCAGGACCGCGGTCATGTCCGGGGCAGGGGTATCGCCTGTCAGTTTCAGCCCCACCCATGCCGTGGGCGCGCCCTGATCGCGCATGCGAAGCAGCGCCTCGCGGCCGATGAAATCGCCCTTGTCGAATTTGATGAACGCATCCGTTCCCACATGAAACGGCGTCACGCTTTCATCCATGTCGATGCCATGGGCAGGGTAAAGCTTCTCCAGCCCCAGCGTGAACATGGCCTGCACGCCATAGGGTTTCAGACCAAAGGCACCACCGGCGGCAAAAAGCGCATTCCAAACGCCGGCGGCTTCGTCTGATGGCACGAAAAGCTCAAACCCCAATTCGCCGGTGACCCCGGTGCGCGAAATCATCACGCGGGTTCCATCAAGCGTGCCATGGGTAAAATTCCAGCGTTTAAGGCTGGTAAGATCGGCATCTTCGATCAATGTCTGAAGCAACGCCCGCGAATGGGGGCCTTGGATGGTTGGAAAGGCGATGGCGGCCGTCTGGTCGGTGACATAGGCGCGCAGATCCAACGCGTGCTGCGAAAACCAGTCACGCATTTTCAGACGGTTGCGAGAGCCTGAAACCACAAGGAAATGCGCCTCTGCCAGCCGAAACACCGTCAGGTCATCCATGATGCCGCCATCAGGGGTGCAGACGCTGGCATAGCGGGCTTGGCCCGGCTTCATCGCGCGGGCGTCATTGACGATCAGCCGGTTGACCAGCGCTTCGGCATCCGGGCCTTTGATGTCAATTTTTCCCATGGTTGAAAGGTCTTGCAGGCCAACCTTGGTTCGGGTGTTCACATGCTCGGCGCGCACGTCGCCATAGCTGTGGACGTTCAGAAAGCCGCCGCCAACCGGACCCATCTGGGCGCCAAGGGCACAAGCCAAAGCATGAAAAGGGGTGCGGCGCAGGGTCATGGCGGGCTCCGTTGTGTCTGGGGGCAAGAATGGCCTTTGGGCCTGCATCTGCATCAAAAGGGGCGACATCATCTGTCGCAAAACAGACATCGGATTATCGCATAATCAATATTATGTAATTTATAGGCCTTGGTTGCCGCCCATTAAGCTATGGCTGCAAGTGCCCTGTCTGCAATGAGCTATCGACAGATATACCGCATCTGACTTACGATCGACTTGGGATGAGGAAAACATCGCCGGTCATGTTGGCTGGCTTTTCATCTCCAAGCTGTGATCTGGGGTCACATCGGGGGAAAATGTGAGCGAGGTTTTTTCGCTATTGTCGCGTCTTGCCGAAGGCAAGAGCGTGTCCGAGGTTTGGGATCAGGCGGCGGGATATTTCGCGGATCTTGGCTTTTCACGCTGCAACTATGGGTTCACGCGGTTCCACGGAACGCGGAATTTTGGCGACCCGGACGATGCATTGTTTCTGACGACCTGCGATCAGGACTATGCGCATTTCTATTTTCGCAACGGGTTTTTCGCCCGGACACCAGCCTTTCGCTGGGCCCAAACCCATAATGGCGCCTGTACCTGGTCTTGGGTGCGTGAGGCTTTTCTTGCCGGGCGTTTGACTCCGGAAGAAGCGGAAACCGTGCGCCAGAACGCGGCTTTGGGCATTGTGGCGGGAATTTCGATCAGTTTTCCAGAAACCTCCAGCCGGGCCAAAGGTGCGATGGGGTTGATTGCAGATCAGGGCATCACGGCGGAAGACGTGGATCTGATTTTCAAGGAAAAGCAAAACGAACTGATGGCCATCGCGCATATGATGCATTTGCGGATCATTCAGCTGCCCCTGCCCGTTCACCGCCGCCCCCTGACCGACCGTCAGCGCGAGGCTTTGGAATGGGTGGCCGATGGCAAGACCACGCAGGATGTTGCGCTGTTGATGGGTGTGTCGGCGGCCATGGTGGAAAAACACCTGCGTCTGGCACGCGAGGCGCTTTCGGTGGACAACACCACCCAAGCGGTTGCCAAGGCGGCCTTGTTGAACCTGATCTTTCAGACCTCGCGCCCGGATCTGGTCGTCTGATCTGGCGACCTGTCCAAAAGGACAGGTAGGGAATCCCGGACTAGGCCTGCGCGCCATCCCTTGGCATTGTACAGAAGTTCCGTGAGTGGTGGCTTCGGCTATTGGAACAGCAGGCGGCGAAAGGTTGCATTTTCAGCCCGGAACCGCCTGCACCCCCTAGGTGCGTTTCGCGCGCCGCTCCCTGTCTGTCAGGACGGTCAATTGTGGACCGCGCTGGCTGATCCCTTCGCGTCGCTCCTCATCCCCGTGGATGGCGCAGGCGGGGCGGTCCCCAGGGCCGCACCGTTTTTTCTTGCCGCTTGCCCAAGCAAAAGGGCCAGCGCTGCCGCTGGCCCCCTGCCCTGTTCGTAAGGCTTCAAGTCAGCCCTGAACCATCTTCGCGACTTCGGCCGCGAAATCTTCTTCTTTCTTTTCAACGCCTTCGCCAACCATCACGCGGGCATAGCCGGTGATCTCGACGCCAGCTTCCTTGGCAGCAGCCTCAACCGTGAGGTCGGGGTTGATGACAAAGGCCTGACCAAGAAGCGTGTTTTCCGACAAGAAACGCTTCATCCGGCCCGGGATGATGTTGTTGTGGATCACGGCATCGGGCTTCGGCTTGGCCGAGCTTGCGTTTTCTTCCAGTGCCTTGGCGGTTTGCACAGCCAATTCACGCTCGACGACAACCGGGTCAAGCGTGGCTTCCGACAGCGACAACGGGTTGGTCGCCGCGATATGCATGGCGAACTGCTTGCCGATCTCTTGTGCCTTGGCCGCAGGGCCGTTCAGCGCAACCAGAACGCCGATCTTGCCCATGCCTTCAGCTGCGGCATTGTGGACATACGACACCACAGTGCTGCCTTCCAGAATGTGCATGCGGCGGAAGGTCATGTTTTCGCCGATACGGGCGATGGCCTCTTGGATGGCATCATCAACGGTCTTGCCGTTCAGATGGGCGGCTTTGACAACTTCAACCGTTTCGCCAGTGGTCAAGGCCACATTGGCGACATCGCGCACCAAAGCCTGGAAATCGGCGTTCTTGGCGACAAAGTCGGTTTCCGAGTTGATCTCGACGGCCACGCCCTTGCCATTCGACACAGCAACGCCAACCAGACCCTCGGCAGCCACGCGGTCTGCCTTTTTGGCAGCTTTTGCCAGGCCCTTGGTGCGCAGCCAGTCAACGGCGGCGTCCATGTTGCCATCATTTTCGGTCAACGCTTTTTTCGCGTCCATCATGCCTGCGCCGGTGGAATCGCGCAGCTCTTTCACCATTGCAGCGGTGATTGCGGTCATTTTTCAGACTCCTGAATTTCTAAAGGATACGGCGGGGAGCATTCCCCCCGCCTCATGACAGGCCGATCAGCCAATCAGGCTTCGGCAACAGCCTCTTCCGCCGGGGCTTCTTCCAGCGCGCCAAGATCGACGCCAGCCGCCCCCATCTGGGCCGACATGCCGTCCAGCGCTGCACGGGCGATCAGATCGCAATAAAGCGAAATGGCGCGCGCCGCGTCGTCGTTGCCGGGGATGATATAGTCCACGCCCTTGGGCGAGCAGTTGGTGTCAACCACGCCCACAACCGGGATACCCAGCTTTTGGGCTTCCAGGATGGCCAGGTCTTCCTTGCCAACATCGATCACGAAGATCAGGTCCGGGGTGCCGCCCATTTCACGGATCCGGCCAAGCGAAGCTTGCAGCTTGGCCTGATCGCGTTCC
>JAIOXV010000047.1 GCA_021741465.1 Paracoccaceae bacterium | reverse complement strand
GCCCCGCTTCAAGCGCATCTTCGGTGGGCAGCATATAGGTCAGCCCGCGACCTGCCTGCAGGCGAATGGCCTTGGCCACCGCTTCGGGGGAATGGCCGAACATGCTGCCGGTATCGCCAAGGCAGAAGTCGTCGATCTCATAACCATCGATATCGGTGATCCGCGCGCCCTTGGCCTTGGCGACCAAAGGCAGATGCGGCATCGGCCAGTCTTTCATCCAATGCAAGGGAACCCCGTCCAGAAAGACATCCGCCCCCTTGTCCAGCGCCGCCTTGGATTTCGGGCGCGCCGCGGCATAGCGTTTTGCCTCGCGTGCGGCAAAGCTCGCAAGGCGTTCGGCAGGAATGCCGGCGATCAGGTCTTGGGCCACGAGAGACTCTCCCCGTCAAAGGACTGCTCTGTTATGCCGAATAATTTGATCAAAATAAAGGGCCGGTGTTAGGCCTTTACCCGAACCTCGATCAACCTTGGCCCGTCGCAGGGTTGTGACAGCGCCCAGTGCAGGGTTTCGGGGTCTAGCGGAACCGATGTGAAGGGCAAATCGCAGGCGGCGGCGAAAGGTTCCATCTTCAGTGGCGAGGGGTGGCAGCCAATTACTTCGGTGTTCGCCCCGCGCATGGCATCGGCGATTTCGTTATAGGCGGCGTTGTTCCACACCAGAAAGGTGATGGGCAGGTTTTCATCCACGGCCGTGCGCAATTCGCCCGGTGAAAACTGCAAGCCACCATCCCCGATCAGGCAAACCACCTTTTCCCCCGGCGCACCCAGCGCGGCACCCACGGCCGCGCCGGGCCCATAGCCAAGCGCGCCATAGCCGGTGGCGGCGTTGAAGAACCCGCCGGGGCGATCATGGTCGTAATAAAGATTGGCCGCATAGATGGGCTGGGTGCTGTCGCCTACGATCAGACATCCCGGAAGGGCCGCGCGGACAATCTCGACCATCTCCAGCCGGTTCGGCATCAGGGGTTCAAGTTGGGCAATCTCGGCGCGGGCCTTGGTGCGGGTTTCGGCCGCGTGGGCCGCACCATCGCCCCTGTGCAGCGCGACAAGAGGCAAAAGCGCGGCCATGGTCGCGCCTGCATCGCCCTGCAAGGTCAGGGCGGCGGGCAGACGGGCCAGCTGAGCGGCGCAGGCATCGATGCGGATCATGTCAGGCCGGGCGGGCAGATCGCCCATGACATACATGTCATAATCGGTCCAACCGAATTCCGTGCCAATGGCAAGGACCCGATCGGCCGCATGGATCAGTTCGCGCACCGCACTCAGGCTGGGTGAGGCGGGGACCGTCAGCGCATGGCCATGCATCTGGCCTCGCGCATTGGTGGTCTGCACCACCGGCGCATCAAGCTTTTCGGCCAATGCCCTGAGGCTGGCTTGTTGGCCACGCGTGCCCCCGCCCGCAAGAATGACAACTCGGGTGGCAGCGTTCAGAAGCTCTGCCGCCTTGTCCAAGCCGGGGGCTGCGGCGCGCGGCACGGGCATTTTGGGGGCGGGCAGGGCGGGGCATTCCATCGGCATGACATCGGTCGGCACTTCGATATGCACCGGGCCGGGGCGGCCTGTGGACATCGTGGCAAAAGCCCAATCCAACGTTTCTGCGACTTGGCTGGCATCGGCGATGCGCCGTGTCGGGCATAGGGTTGCCACCATTGCCTGCTGGTCCGGCAGTTCATGCAACAGGCCCCAGCCCTTGCCCAAGCTGCCGCGGCGGTTGACGCCAGAGATAACCAGCATTGGAATGGAATCTTCGCGGGCCTGCGCCATGGCGGTCAACGCATTGGTCAGCCCCGGCCCGGTGATGACCAGCGCCACCCCCGGCTTGCCGCTGGCGCGGGCATAGCCGTCGGCCATGAAGGCGCAGCCCTGTTCGTGGCGCGCGGTGACATGGCGCACCGGGCTGCCGGACAAACCGCGATACATTTCAACGGTATGCACACCGGGTATGCCAAACATCACCTCGACACCCCGGGCGCTGAGCCCTTCGACCAATCTCATGCCGACGGTGTTCATGCAGCGGTTCCTTGTTTCTGGCTGACGAAGGCCTTTATGCGGGTACAGGCAGTTTCGATGGCCGCATCGGGTTGAGTAAGCGACAAGCGCAGCCAGCCGGCAAGCCCCTTGCCAAAGCTTTCTCCGGGCATGGTGGCAACCGCGCTTTGCGCCAAAAGCGCGCGCGCGAAGGCTTCGCCGCTCATTCCGGTGCAGCGAATGTCCAAAAGCGCGAACATGCCTGCCTCGGGGCGATGAACGGCAAGGCCAGCATGGCCGTGCAGCCGACCATGGATCAGATCGGCGCGACGGGCAAAGCGTGCGGCCATGCCGCGCGCAACGGGGGATCCTGCGGCGATTGCATGGGCTGTCATCTCTGCGATGAAGGGTTGGCTGCCAAAAAGCATGGTTTCCGACAGCGGCAGCATCATGGTGCAAAATTCGGCCGAGCCGATGCACCAGCCCGAACGAAAACCCGGCGCGGCATGCGATTTCGAGATGGACGAGGTGACGACCGTGCGCGGCAAAAGCTCGGGCAGATCCAGCGGCGAGGCAAAGCGAACGCCGTCAAAGACCAGGTCTTCGTAAACCTCATCGGACAGGATCCACAGATCATGCTGAATGGCCAGCGCGCCCAAGGCGGCAATCTCATCGGTCCGCAGCACCGCGCCCGTGGGATTGTGGGGCGAGTTCAGGAACAAGACTCGGCTTTTCGGAGTGATATGGGCGGCCACATCGGTCGCTTGCAGGCGAAAGCCCGTTTCAGGCCTTAGGGCCACCGGCACAAGCTTTGCCCCTGTGGCCGCGATCAGGCCTTCATATGTGGCGTACATCGGGTCTGCGACAATCACCTCATCCCCCGGGCCTGCCAAGGTGCTCAGCGCGGCGAAAAGTGCGGTTTGGGTGCCCGGCAGGGTGATAAAGTTTTCCGGCCCAAAGGCATGGCCACGGCGGGCGGTATAATGGGCTGCCAATGCAGCAAGCGCGTCCGCTTCGCCACGCCCGTTGGAATAGCCGGTGCGGCCGTTTTCCATCGCGGCTGTGGTGCGGACGATCAACTCGGGCGGGCAAGGAACATCCGGCTGGCCGATGGTCAGCTCGATCACATCGGCGCCGGTGGCCTTCATTTGCCGGGCCAGACGGTGGATTTCCCATTTGGCGCCGCCAAGGTCCTGCAGGCGATGGGTGAGTGCGGAATAATTCATGCAGCAGTACCTGGCAAAGGAAGGTTCAAGATGGCGAAAACGGCGGTAAGCCCGATGAATTCCAGCTCTCCGGCGGCAAAGCCGTCGGGCAGGGCCGAGCCTTCCAGCCAAAGCCCGTCAATCACCGCGTTGCAAGCGATGGCATCGCGCCTGCATTGCGCGGGGCTGGCGCTGCGTGGCAGGGCGGCGATCAGGCTTTCCAGAATGTCACGATAAGCGCGATAGCCTTGTTCGTGGATCGTGCGCATTTCTGGATCCAGCCGCAGTGCATTCAGAAAACCGGCCCAAAGCCCAAGGCGCAGCGGGTCAACGACGGGGGGCCGCAACGAGGCCGAGACAAAGGCCGCCAGACGCGCCGTTGGCCCAAGGTCGCCCGCCAAAAGCACCCCCGCGCTGTCACGGGTAAGACGCTGCATCAGATGGCGATAAGCGGCGCGGGTCAGCTCTTCCTTTGAAGAAAAGTAGTGGCGGATCAGCCCCGGCGTCACCCCGGCGCGCTGGGCAATCGCCCGCACCGTCGCCGCCTGCGGCCCGCCAAGCGCCACAAGGTCCAGCGCAGCCGCAATCAACGCATCGCGGCGTGTCTCTTCGCTTTCTCGTTTGTAGGGGCGTCGGTCGGCGGGCATGGGCAGACTGTTATACACCTGAATAATTCGCAGCAATGTGAAAAGGGTCGGCCCGGCTTGCAAGGGAATTTTGCAACCTCGCCCCTGAAATTTCAATCAAAGAACATGAAACGCCATCACATTCCCTTGGCCTATGCGCCGTTCAGGTTTCTCCGGCCACGTCCTTGTGGATGATGACATCCGCCTGCGGATAGGCGTTCAAGATGGCGCGGCGCAGGCCTGCGCCGATGTCATGAGCCTCGCGCAGGCTTTGGCTGCCCTCAAGTTCGATGTGCAAGTGGACGAATATACGACTGCCAGCGGTGCGGGTTTTCAAATCGTGAAAGCCATGCACCCCGGGCCAAGTTTCGGCAATTGCGGCAATGCCGGCAATCACATCGGGATCGGCGCGCCGGTCCATAAGGGCGTCGAAAGCCCCTTTGCCAATGCGAAAGGCCCCCAAGGACAGCATCACCGCCGCACCAATGGCCACCACGCTGTCGATCTGGCCCATGCCGAAACTTGCCGAGGCCCAAAGCGAAAAGATTGCCCCGATGTTCGGCAAAAGGTCACCCAGATAATGCAGCCGGTCCGCGGCCACCACCTTTGACCCGGTGCGGCGCGCCACATAGCCTTGCCAAACCACCAGGCACAGTGTCAGCACCACCGAAAGCCCCATCACCAGAATGCCGTGTTCCTGCGCCTGCAAGGCGGCAGAGTTCGGGTCCAAAAGGCGTTGGGTTGCGGCAAAGGCAATCACGGCGGCCGAAATCAGGATAAAGATCGCCTGCCCAAGGGCGGCAAGATCTTCGGCGCTGGTATGGCCGAAGGCATGGTCTTCATCGGCGGGTTTTGCCGCATAGATCAACGCCGCCATCGCGGCCAGCGACATCATCAGATCCATCGCGCTGTCGGCCAGGGACGCCGCCACCGAAAGCGCCCCGGTCTGACCCAGCGCCCACAGCTTCAATACAACCAAAAGGGCTGCCATCCCGACCGAAGCCGCGCCGGCAGTCAAGGCAAGGCGGGTGGATGAGGGAATGGACATATGGCCCCCGTGCCGGGTTGCTGAGTAAGCGCCTTAGCCCGCGAGGGGCCTTCGATCAAGCGGAATGCAGTTTACGCCAACCGCCTTGGCGCTTTGGCAGGTCAGCCGTGCGCTATTGCAGCACCTCGCCCGGATCAACACCCCAAAGCGCGGTTTTCTCGACCCAACCCTTTTCGCCCTGAATGTTCAGCCGGCACCAGTCTGGCTGACATTCCAAAAGCCGTCCGAAAACCCCACGTTCGGCCTGAAAGACGGTTGCGGCGGCCGGGTCCGGCTTCATTCGGAAATCGGCGATTTCGGCGGCAACAAGGGCGCTGCGCACACCCGACAACAGCGCATAATGCACCCAGCCGCCCATGCCTTCGGCGTCTTCGGCCCGCCCCCAGTTTTCATGTTCGGCCGTCACGCGCAGCGGCATTCCGGATTTGGAGAAGACCCAGTCGATGCGATGCGTCAGGCTGGGGCCGCGCCGGGCATTGCCCTCATTGCCCTTCAAGCTGACAAAGCGGGGAATGGGCAGGTTGGTGACAGCGCCCTTTGACGGATCGCGCACCGGTTTTGCCACCTTGGCGGGCGGATTGGTCTCTGGCGTGGGTTGGGCCGCTGTCTCTTGAACAGGCGCGGGTGCGGGTTGCGGTGCTGCCTCGACCGCGGTTTCGGCCGGCTCTGTCGCCGATGGGGCAGCCAATGGCCGCGGCTTTGGTCTGGGCGAGGCTTCGGGGCTTGCAACTGCTGAAGGGGCCGAAAGTGAAACCGTTCCCTCGCCGCTGACCTGTGCCGAGGCCAGCCCTGCGCCCATGCCAAGCGCCAGGATCGCCGCTGTAATCACCCGAATTGCCGCCATCGCCCGTGCCTTTCGCGGCGTAACCCGGCCAAATCTCCGGATGTCTGCCGCTGTTACCGCTCACCGGGGCTTGTGCCTCGCCCCGCTTCCCTGCACTTTGCCATTCAAGAAGGCGAATTGGAAGTGCAGGGAGGCTCGAATGCCCGCAGGACGTCTGAGTGTTGTTGTGACGCGACGCTTGCCCGAACCCGTGGAGACGCGGTTGAAGGAACTGTTCGATGTAGAGTTGCGCGAAGACGACAGTCCAATGAGCCGCGACGAACTGGCCGCAGCCATGGGCCGCGCCGATGTGCTGGTCCCGACGATCACCGACCAGATCGACGCGGGCCTGATCGCCAAGGCGGGCGAGCGGTTGCGGCTGATTGCCAGCTTTGGCGCAGGTGTTGACCATATCGACGTCGCCACTGCGCGCAGTCGCGGCATTCTGGTGTCCAACACGCCGGGGGTGGTGACGGAAGACACCGCCGATATGACCATGGCGCTGATGCTGTCAGTAACCCGCCGCATCCCCGAAGGTCTGGCTGTGATGCAGGCTGACGGATGGCAGGGCTGGGCCCCGACCGCCTTTTTGGGTGGGCGTCTGGGGGGGCGGCGTCTGGGCATTCTGGGCATGGGCCGCATTGGCCAGGCGGTCGCACGCCGCGCCCGCGCGTTTGGCCTGCAGGTGCATTACCACAACCGCAAACGCCTGCGCCCCGATGTAGAAGCAGAGCTGGATGCGACCTATTGGGAAAGCCTTGACCAGATGGCAGCCCGCATGGACATCCTGTCGATCAACTGCCCGCACACGCCATCAACCTTCCACCTGATGAACGCGCGCCGCCTGAAGCTGATGAAGCCGTCGGCGGTGGTTATCAACACATCCCGCGGGGAAGTCATCGACGAAAACGCCCTGACGCGGATGCTTGTGGCGGGGGAACTGGCGGGCGCGGGGCTTGATGTCTATGAACATGGCACCGAAGTTTCGCCGCGCCTGCGGGCTTTGCCCAATGTCGTGCTGCTGCCCCATATGGGGTCGGCCACGATGGAGGGCCGGATCGAACAGGGCGAAAAGGTCATCATCAATATCAAGACCTTCGCCGACGGCCACCGCCCGCCGGATCAGGTTGTGCCAAGCATGCTTTAAGGGCGTGATCGTGCCAGCGGATGCTGGCAAATCATGCGCGCTTGATTGTGCGCGTGGCACTCCTTAAGTGACGCGCTAGGCCGTAAAGGCGGGGACCAGAGGGACACATGGAAATTTTCACCTACGAGGGCTTTATTGCCCTTTTGCAGGTCATGGGGATCGACCTTGTGCTGGCTGGCGACAATGCGATCGTCATCGGTCTTGCCGCTGCGGGCCTGCCGAAAGAGCAGCGCGCCAAAGCCATTTTGGTGGGCATTGCCGCGGCCACCGTCATGCGAATTGGCTTTGCGCTGATTACCGCCCAGCTTTTGGCGGTCGTTGGCTTGTTGCTTGCCGGGGGCGTCCTGCTTTTGTGGGTCTGCTGGAAGATGTGGCAGGAACTGCGCGCGGGTGCCCATGAGTTTGACATCGAGGCCGTCGAGGCATTGGCCAATGAAGACCTTGATGCCGACGGGGCCGTTGCGGATGACGCGCCGAAGAAAACCTTTGCCCAGGCCGCCTTGCAGATTGTCATCGCCGATGTGTCGATGTCATTGGACAATGTCTTGGCCGTGGCGGGCGCGGCAAAGGATCATCCGACGGTGCTGATCGTCGGGTTGGTGCTGTCGATTGCGATGATGGGCTTTGCGGCCAGTTACATCGCCAAACTGTTGCACCGCTACCGCTGGATTGCCTTCGTTGGCCTGGCCATCATCGTCTATGTCGCGTTGAAGATGATGTGGCATGGCTGGAACGAGGTGCAGCCGCTGGTCATGGCCTATCTGGCCTGACGCAAAGAAGGCCGCCCTCGGGCGGCCCTTCGCAATTTGATGTGCTCAGTTGAACCGGGTCGGCAGGCATTGCGTCAGGTCGCGCGACGGCACACGGCCTGCCACCAGATCGGCCACCAGCACTGCAGTGACAGGCGCAAGCGTCAGCCCGATATGGCCGTGGCCATAGGCGTGGATCACCTCTACTCCGCCGCGTGACGGACCAATGGCCGGAACGGAATCGGGAATGGACGGGCGAAAGCCCATCCAGTCGCGTGAAGGCGCGCCCAGTTCGGGGAAAATCGCCCGCGCCCCTTCGATCAGCTTTGCGATGCGGTGGGGCGAAGGGGGGGCCGTCAGCCCGCCAAGTTCCACCGTGCCCGCAACCCGCAACCGGCCCGACATCGGGCAAAGGTAGAACCCGCGGGATGTGGGGCAGGCGGGGCGGCTTAGCAAGGGCTTGGGCATGTCCCATTCAACATGATAGCCGCGTTCGGTATCAAGTGGCACGTTGTCTCCTGCTTGGCGGGCAAGCGCGCGGGAATGGGCGCCCGCGGCGATCACCACCTTGCGGGCATGCAGCCGCAGGCCCGGGCCTTCCACAATCACCCCATCAATCTGCCGCGTCAGCTTCTCGGCACGGGTTTGGTGAAGATTGGCTTTTTTCAACACATGCGCAGCAAGAAGAGCCACCATCTGCCCCGGATCTGACAGAAATATCGCCTTTGGAAAGTAAGCTCCCCCGCCGTCAACGGCAGGCAGGCCCGGCTCCATCCGGGCCAGTTCGGCCGGGCCAACCAGATCGACCGAGATGCCGTGGGTGCGGCGATACGCCATGTCTTTTTCCGCCGCGCGATAGGCGTTTGCGGTTTCATAGATGTAAAGGCAGCCGCGATGCTGCAGAATGGTCTGGCCGCCAATGCGGGCAGCAAGCCCTTCCCACAAAGGCGCCGCATCGGCCAGAAGCCCCGCGATACTGGCGGCGTTGCGGGCCGTGGCCCCGGGCAGCGATTGCAGGGCAAAGCGCAGGAGCCAAGGCATCAGCGCGGGCAGGGCCGCACGACGAATGGCAAGAGGAGAGGTCTTGTCGAACAGCAGCGATGGCAGGTTCTTCAACACATCCGGGCTGCCCACAGGCATCACCGCATAATCGGCGATGGTTCCGGCATTGCCATAGCTGGCGCCCATGCCGGGGGTGCCGGGATCAACAAGGGTCACCTCGTGGCCTTGGGCCAAAAGCGCCTCGGCCACCGAAAGGCCAACGACACCTGCGCCAATGATCGCAATTTCGGTGGAAACATGTTCCGTCATTCTTGGCCCGCCAATGCGAAAAAAAGTCGCCGTTCCAAAGCTTTTCAGAGGCTTCGGAACGGCGGGGATATGGCCGTGTTTAGAGGCAGGCCTTGAACAGCGCCAGCGTGTTTTCCCGCGTCATGGCCACCGGGTTGCCGCCGCAGGACGGGTCTTCCAGCGCCATGTCGGTCAACATGTCGAGATCGGGGTTGGTCACGCCCAAGGCAGTCAGATTTTCCGGGATGTTCAGGGTCTTGCGCAAATCCATGATCGCGGCACGGAAACCGTCAAACCCGCCCTTGATGCCCAGATAGGCGGCGGCCTTTTCGATGCGCTCTTCAATTGCGGCGCGGTTCATGTCCAGCACCATCGGCATCACGACGGCATTGGTGGTGCCGTGGTGGGTTCCGTAAACCGCGCCGATCGGGTGGCTGAGCGAGTGGATCGCACCCAGACCTTTTTGGAAGGCAACAGCCCCCATTGCGGCCGCGCTCATCATATGGGCGCGGGCGTCAAGATCGTTCGGATTGGCATAGACGCGGGGCAGGTTTTCAAACACCAGTCGCATGCCTTCCAGCGCGATGCCTTGGCTCATCGGGTGGTAGAAGGGGCTGGAATAAGCTTCAAGGCAATGGGCCAGCGCGTCCATCCCGGTGCCTGCGGCGATGAATTTCGGCATGCCGACTGTCAGCGCCGGGTCGCAGATGGTGACCACGGGCAAAAGCTTGGGGTGGAAGATGATCTTCTTTTTATGCGTGACCGAATTGGTCAGAACCCCAGCGCGGCCAACTTCGCTGCCAGTGCCTGCGGTGGTGGGCACAGCGATGATGGGGGCGATTTTCGCGCCATCTGCGCGGGTGAACCAATCGTCGACATCTTCCAGATCCCAGACGCTCAGGTCTTTTCTTTGATGCGCCATCAGAGCGATCATCTTGCCAAGATCAAGCGCCGATCCGCCGCCAAAGCAGATCACACCATCATGGCCACCGGCAAGGTAGACGGCGATGCCATCTGCCATGTTCTTTTCGTTGGGGTTTGGGTCTACCTCTGAAAACACTGCAGCGCCAAGGCCTGCGGCTTTCAAAACGGCCACCGCCTCTGCCGTGATGGGCAAGGATGCCAGCGCCTTGTCGGTGACGAAAAGCGGCTTTTTCACGCCTGCAGCGGCGCAATGTTCTGCCAATTCGGCGATACGGCCGACGCCGAATTTGATGGCGGTGGGGTAGGACCAGTTACGGTTTGGGACCGAGTGGGTCATGAGATCAGACTTTCTTGAGGTGATAAGATTTCGGGCGGGTTACCGAGAGGAACCCAAGGTAAGACAGGCTGCCGCCGCGACCGGTGTCCTTGCAACCGGTCCAGCACAAGGCCGGATCAAGGTAGTCGGCGCGGTTCATGAAGATGGTGCCAGTTTCGATCTGCGCGCCAATTGCGGCGGCGGTTTCATAGTCTTGGGTCCAGATGCTGGCGGTCAGGCCATAGGGGCTGTCGTTCATCAGGCGGATGGCTTCTTCATCGCCCGAAACCTTCATGATGCCGACCACGGGTCCGAAGGATTCCTCCATCATCACCCGCATGGAATGGTCAACATTCACAAGCACTTGCGGCGCAAGATAGGCGCCACCGTCATCGGCGGGAAAGTTTGCAGGGTCGATCAGCGGTTTGGCGCCCGCGGCAATGGCTTCGGCGATCTGGTCGCGCACCACGCGGGCAAAGCGCTTGTTTGCCATCGGGCCAAGCGTGCTGGCGGCATCAAACGGGTTGCCAAGTTTCAGCGCATTCGTCCAAGCCACGGCCTTTTCGACAAAAGCGTCATAAAGGGATTCGTGAACATAGATCCGTTCAATTCCGCAACAGCATTGGCCCGCGTTGAAAAGCGCACCATCCATCAGTGTATCGACCGCAGCGTCCAGATTGGCGTCTGCGCGAACATAGCCGGGGTCTTTGCCCCCCAGTTCCAGGCCCAAAGGCGTAAAGGTGCCCGCCGCGGCGCGTTCCATCGCCTGGCCGCCCCCGACCGAACCGGTGAAGTTCACAAAGTTGAAATGGCGGTTGGCGATCAGATATTCGGTGGTGGCATGGTCAAGAACGACGTTCTGGAACACATCCTGCGGCACGCCGGCGGCGTGGAATGCTTCGGCCAGACGTTCCCCCACCAGCATGGTTTGGCTGGCATGTTTCAAAACCACCGTGTTCCCGGCGATCAGGGCGGGGACAAGGGTGTTGATGGTGGTCAGATAGGGATAGTTCCAAGGCGCCACGATAAAGACCACGCCAAGGGCTTCGCGGGCGATATACCGCTGGAACGCCCCGGAATCTTCAACGACCGTGGGGGCCATCACTTCGGCAGCGATCTCGGACATATAGTCGGTACGGGCATTCACGCCGCCAAATTCGCCGCCAAAGCGGGTAGGACGGCCCATTTGCCAGGCGAGTTCTTCGACAACGCGGTCCTTCATATCGTTCAGTTTGGCGACACCGGCCTTGACCAGTCTGATGCGGTCTTCCAGCGAACGCGCCGCCCAGGCCTTTTGCGCGGCCTTGGCCCTCTTTGCCGCAGCAATGGCGGCGTCTTGGGAAAGGGGAGTGCGTTCGGCATAGACCGAGCCGTCGACGGGGGAGATAAGTTGAATGGGCTTCATGGCAGTCCTCGCGGGGTGCGCAATCTGTGTGCACCGGTCTTGGGGAAGGTGCGCAGGGACTGCGCACCCTATGGGTTCAGGCGCGCTCTAGCAGGCGCTGGAGTTCAAAGTCGGTAACCACACGGTCGGTTTCGGAAATCTCCCATTGGGCGGCGTGGTGATAGTGGTCGACAACATCATCGCCAAAGGCCGCGCGCAGCATGGCGGAGCGGTTCAGCAGATCGGCCGCCTCGCGCAGGTTGTGCGGAATTTCGCGGATGCCTTGAGCCGAATACATGTCGCCCGTCAGTTCCGGTTCAAGCGCCATCTTCTTTTCAATCCCGTCAAGCCCGGCCGCCAGAAGCGCCGCGCAGGCAAGATAGGGGTTCACATCCGAACCGGGGATGCGGCATTCCACCCGAACTGCCTTGGTATGCTCGCCACATACCCGGAACCCTGCGGTGCGGTTGTCGGCTGACCAGACCGCTTTGGTCGGGGCAAACATGCCGATGGTGAAGCGCTTGTAGCTGTTGACATAGGGCGCAAGGAAGGCCGTGATGTCGCGGGCATGGGCCAGCTGGCCGGCCAGGAAGTGTTTCATCACCGCCGACATGCCATGGGCATCGTCCTTGTCGGCAAAGGCGGGCTTGCCATCCTTGGTCCACAAGGATTGATGGATATGGCTGGAAGACCCGGCTTTGCGGTGATCATATTTGGCCATGAAGGTCACGGATTTGCCCTGGGCATGGGCGATTTCCTTGACAGCTTGTTTGACGATCACGTGGTTGTCGGCGGTGTCCAGCGCGTCGGAATATTTGTAGTTCACTTCGTGCTGGCCTGAATCCGCCTCGCCCTTGGTGTTTTCCACCGGGATGCCTGCGCCGTAAAGTCCGTTGCGCACGGCGCGCATCAGGCCTTCTTCCTTGGTGGTCTGGAAAAGGTGGTAATCTTCGTTATAGGCACTGATCGGCTTCAGGTCGCGCAGCCCGCCATCGCGCAGGTTTTCATACGCGTTTTCAAAGATGTAGAATTCCAGTTCGGTTGCCATCATCGGCTCGAACCCCAATGCGCGGGCGCGGGCGACCTGACGCTTCAAGATCGCGCGGGGCGAGACATCCACCTCTTCATGGGTGTGGTGATCCAGCAGATCCCCCAAAACCAAAGCCGTGCCGGGCAGCCATGGCACCAGCCGCAGCGTGTCCATGTCGGGGCGCAGGACATAATCGCCATAGCCCTTTTCCCAGCTTGAGGATTTATAGCCGGGCACGGTGTTCATTTCCATGTCCACGGCCAGAAGGTAATTGCAGCAATGGGTTTCGCTGTGGCCGCCATTGACAAAAAAGGCGGCGTGAAAGCGCTTGCCCATCAAGCGGCCCTGCATGTCGATGCAGGCCACGAGGACAGTGTCAATTTCTCCCTTGGAAACAAGGGTCTTCAGGGCATCAAGTGTCAGAGTTCCGGGCATGTCAGCCTCATAAATTCGGGTTTCGGGGCCCCATGGGGTGGGGAAGGCGCAGGCTTAGCCGCGCCCACCTCCGAATTCGGGTTTTCTGGGCCAGCAATCGCGGGCGTTCAGCATCAGTCTCTCCTGTGGGCGGGGCCCGAAATCCCTTCCCCCCTACGCAACGTGGGGGGAAGGGGCCGTTGATATCAGCCATAGCGGTAGGGGCGGCCTGCCTTGGTCATGGTGTCGTTATATTGCTTGATAATGCTCACAACCTTGGCCTTTACCTTGGATTCTGCGGCGATTTCGTCCCAGAAGGCAACGGCAGCAGTTTCAACCTGGGCCCATTCTTCGTCGGGAATGGTGGTCAGTTCCAGCTTGCCGCCGGTCACGC
Organism: Paracoccaceae bacterium; assembly: GCA_021741465.1. Classification (GTDB taxonomy): domain Bacteria; phylum Pseudomonadota; class Alphaproteobacteria; order Rhodobacterales; family Rhodobacteraceae; genus Tabrizicola_A. The sequence goes on along the minus strand of JAIOXV010000047.1, from coordinate 5,687 downwards.
GCAGATCCGCTTCGCCCGCCCAATACCAGTGCTGGCGGTACATGTGGCTTGTCTCGAAACAGGCGGTCAAAAGTTCTTGCAGGTTCGGTGGCAGGGCGTTCCAGCGGTCCATATTGGCAAAGAAATGCCCAATCCATGCGCCCGAGATGTTGTTGGTCAGGAAATACTTGGTCACGTTCGACCAGCCGACGGTATAGACCTCGGTGATCCCGGACCAGGCCAGACCGTCAAGCTCGCCCGTCTGCATGGCCACTTCAACGTCTTCCCACGGCAGGGTCACCGGAACCACGCCGAACTGCGTCAGGAAGCGGCCAGCGGTCGGGAAGGTAAAGACACGCAGCCCCTGAAGGTCCGCAAGGCTGTTGATCGGCTTGTTGGTCGAGAAGTTGCACGGGTCCCAGGACCCTGCCGAGATGTGTTTGACGCCGACTTTGGCGTATTCTTCTTCCCAGATCTGCTTCAGGCCGTATTTGTTGAACAAGGCTGGCACATCCAGCGAATAGCGCAACGCCATCGGGAAATAGCCGCCAAAGACCGTCACTTCGGTGGGCGATGCCATCGAGTCGTCGTCCGACTGCACACAGTCGATCGTGCCGGCCTGCATTGCTTGAAACAGCTCTCCCGTTGGGACCAACTGGTCGGCGTAGGAAAGTTCGATCTCCATCTGGCCAGCGGCAAGACGGTTGAACATTTCAACGGCGGGTTTCACCACATGTTCGCCCAATGCCGCACCGGCATAGGTCTGCATGCGCCATTTGATAACCTCTTGCGCGCGCACAACGGTGGGGGCGGCAAGGGCTGCGGCACCTGCAAGAGCGCCTTTGGTCAGGAAGGAACGTCTGGTTGTCATCGGGTAACCTCCTTGGTTGGATTGGGTCGCCGGGTTTTTCCCGGCTGATTGATTAGTTCGGGTAAAGCCTGTTCGGCAGCCATAAGGCCAAGTCTGGCACCGCCATGATAAGGGCAAGCGTGGCCACCATCACAAGCACAAATGGCGTAACGGATTTGTAGATGTCACCCATGGTGATCTCTTCGGGCGCAAAGGCCCGCATCAGGAACAGATTATAGCCAAATGGCGGGGTAAGATAGGCAATCTGGCAGGTGATGGTGTAAAGCACGCCATACCAGATCAGCACATCATGGGCCGGAAGCCCCAGATCAAGCCGCGCCACCAAGGGCACGTACAGCGGTGCCACGATCACCAGCATGGCGGTATCGTCCAAAAACATGCCCATCACAAGAAACGAGAGCTGCATCATGATCAGAATGGTCCAGGGGCCAAAGCCCAGACGTTCGGTGAAGAGCGTGTCGATTGCTTTTACCGCCCCCAGCCCGTCGAACACCGCACCAAAGGCCAGCGCGGCCAGGATCACCCACATGAACATGCAAGAAATGCCCAAGGTGTTGCGGGTGGCGGTTTCAAACACGTTCCAGTTAAGCCGTCCCTTCATCACAGCGGCCAGAACCGTGGTGGCCACCCCAATCACCGAGCTTTCGACAAGGCTGGTCCAGCCGTTGATGAATGGCACCATCATGGCGGCGAAAATCGCAAAGGGCAAAAGACCGGCGCGCAGGGTGGAAAGCTTCTCGGCCCAAGTGATTTCAGCGCGTTCTTCGGCCGAAAGGGCCGGGGCGAGTTTGGGTTGCAGCGCGCCGCGAATGCCGATGTAGGCGATGAAAAGGCCCGCCATCAGCAGGCCCGGAACCACGCCTGCCAGCCACAATTCGCTGACGGGCGCCCGTGCGATCATGGCGTAAAGCACCAGCACCACCGAAGGCGGAATAAGAATTCCAAGCGAGGATCCGGCCTGAATGACCCCGGTCACCATCTGCTTGTCATAGCCGCGCCGCAGAAGTTCGGGCAGCGCGATGGTCGAGCCAATCGCCATGCCCGCCACCGAAAGCCCGTTCATTGCGGAAATCAGCACCATCAACAGGATCGTGCCAATCGCAAGCCCCCCCGGCACGCGGCCAAACCAGACATGGAACATGCGGTAAAGGTCATCGGCCAGACGGCTTTCGCTCATCACATAGCCCATGAAGACAAACATCGGCAGCGACAGCAATGGATACCATTTCATCAGCTTCATCGCCGCTGAAAAGCCCATGGTATGCCCGCCCGTGCCCCAAAGCGCGATCGAGGCGACCACCGCGACAAAGCCGATCAGGCCAAAGACCCTTTGCCCCGTCATCATCATCAACAGCATGGTCGAAAACATCAGGATGGCGATCATTTCCTGTGGCATCAGATGGTCGCTCCGCGAATGGTCGCAAGGTCGCGCACAAAGGCCGAAAGGGCTTGCAACAGCATCAAGGCAAAGCCCACCAGCATCACCAGTTTGATCGGCCACAGATAGGGGCGCCACGCCGTAGGGCTGCGTTCAAGCCGCCCGATCTGCGGCAGCCCATCGACCCATGTCAGGCCAATCGAATAGCCAAAGCTTTCCGCCGCCCCCCAGATCAGCACAGCCAGATAAAAGGCGACGGCAAAGACCGTAAACCCATCCCACACGGCGCGGGTCTTGGGCGATTGCCGGGCGTAGAACAGATCCATCCGCACATGGGCCCCCATCTGCATCGCGTAAGGTCCACCAAGCACATAATAGGCAACCATCACGAATTGCGCCATTTCCAGCGTCCAAAGCGATGGGTGGAAAAAGGCTTTCGAAATGGATGACCACATCAACACAGCCATCAAGGCAAAAAGCAGATACATCGCGAACCGCCCGACGCCATAGTTCATCCGGTCAACCAGCCGGACAAAGGCGATCAGGGGTTGGGGAAAGCTGGCGGCGGTCATGCGGCCAAATCCTTTGCGCCAAGCGCTGCGGCCAGCACTGGGGCAAGGCTATCGGCCATGGCCGCCTCGGCTGCGGAATCCGCGATCAGGTCATTGCGCAGCTCCAGCATTGCGTTGGGCAGGCCATAGGGCGTGGCGTGCAGGCGCAGGGTATGGGTCACGTCATCGGCCGCTGAATAGGGTTCGTTCAACTGGGCGTTCAGCCTCCCTTGCGCCCGGGCTGCGGTGAGGATGGCCTGGGCCAGTTGCGGGTCGGCATCATGGATGATGCCGAACTCCACGCTGCGCGGTTTGCCATGAAAAACCGGGGTGAAAGAGTGAATGGTGATGATCGTCGGGCGGCGGCCTTGGGCGATACGGGTCGCAATCAAATTGTGCAGGGCATTGGCCCAAGGCAGATAAACCGCCCGGGTGCGGGCAAGACGCGCGTTTGCGTCGATTTGGGCATTGCCGGGAATGTCGTGAACTTCCGACCGCAGGGGCATTGCGCCCGGCATGTCGGGGGCCCGGTTGCAATCATAGATCAGGCGGCTGACGGTGGCATGGATCAGCGTGGCATCCAGCCGCTGCGCCAATCCGCGCGCCAAGCCAAGCGCGCCGGGGTCCCAGGCAATATGGGCGCGGGTTTGCTCGGGCGTGAGGCCAAGATTGCCCCAAGGTTCCGGCATCGCGTTCGAGGCATGTTCGCAAACGAAAATCACTGGGCTGGCCCCGGTTTCATTCTCGATCACGGGCGGATGGTTGCCCGGCGCGTCTGAATTTGCATCTGCCCGCATTGCGCGAGTCATCTCCCTCTTTTGGCTAAAGCGTCACGCAGGCCGCCCCTATCTGTCAAGAATGTTTCTTTTGAAAGATTTCTGGTAAGATCTTTTCAAAACGGGGGATCCGATGCCGCTGACCGTGCCGATGGATGAAGAATTGCGCCTTGCCTTGCCCGATCTGACACGGGCTGAACGGCAATTGGCCAGCCATATCCTGTCCAACTATCCGGTGGCGGCGCTTGGCTCCATCACCGCCTTGGCGCGCGAAGGGGGGGTCTCATCGCCCACGGTGGTGCGCTTGGTGCAAAAGCTTGGATATAAGGGATATCCCGACTTTCAGCGCGCCTTGCGGGGGCAGGTCGAAGCCATGCTTGTCTCGCCTTTGGTCAAGCAGGCCCGCGCCGTCGGCGCGGCCGAGGGCCATGTGCTCAGCCGGTTTGTCGGCGCTGTGATGGAGAACCTTCAGGCGACGGCGGCGCAGATCGACCCTGCAGAGTTTGATGCCGCGGCCGCGCTTTTGGCTGACCCGTCGCGGCAGATTTTTGCAATGGGGGGGCGCATCACCCATGCGGTTGCCGATTATTTCGTCACTTTGATGAAGGTGATCCGGCCAGAGGTGCTGCTGATGTCCGATATGTCGAACGCCTGGGCGCCGGCGCTTTTGGACATGAAGCGCGGCGATGTCTTGGTGGTCTTCGACATCCGCCGCTATGAAAACGCGGTGGTGCAGGTGGCCGAGGTCGCCCGCGAACAGGGGGCCGAGATTGTGTTGGTGACCGACCGTTGGGTTTCGCCCGCCGCGGTGCATGCCAGCCATGTTCTGCCCTGCCACATCGACGCGCCTTCCGCATGGGACAGCAACGTGGCGCTGATGGTGCTGGTCGAGGCGCTGTTGACCGCGGTGCAGGGGCTTTCATGGGCGGTTACCGAGACGCGGATGAAACGGCTGGAAGATCTTTACACCCGAACCAGACTTTTCCGCCGCTATCGCTAAGCCTTGTTCGGCGCGGTCAGGCCAAGGCCTGCCGACGCGCCCCGGCCACGGCATTGCCCATGACCGCCGCCAGCACCATCGCCCCGCCCAAAAGCGTGGACGAATTCGCGGTTTCGCCCAGCAACAGCCAAACCCAGATCGGCGCGAGAATATTCTCGATTGAAGAAATCAGCGTCAATTCCGCTGTCGGCAAGGCTTTGGACCCAAGGGTGTAAAGCGCCATGCCGCCGGTCAGAACCACCGCGCCCAGGGCCATGGCAATGGCAATGTCATGGCCGTTTGCCGCAACGCTTTGGCCCATTGCCGCAGCAAGGCCGAAGGCCGCAATCATTGACAGAAAGCCGCCCAAAAGCACGGTCGGCAGGCTGTCTTCGACATGGCCCCAGCGCAAAGACACCGAAAAGACCGAAAAGCCAAAGGCTGAAATCAGCGCAGCAAGGTTGCCATCCATCCGTCCGCCGCCAACACTGCCGCCGATCATGGTGAAAATGCCCACCCCCGCCAGCGCCATCGCCGCCCAGGTCGCAGGCGCAACCTTTTCGCCCAAGGCCAGCCAGCCCAGAAAGGCGGCAAAGAACGGGGCGGCGGAATAGAGAAAGACCGCATTTGCGACTGTGGTCGCCTGCAGCGCATAGATCGCGCCCGCATAGGCCGCGACCAACCCCAGCGCGCCGACAAAGCCAGGCATCCCGACCGACCGCAGCCCCGCAATCACCCTGCCGCCCGAGCGCCAGTGCAAAAACGCCCACAGCACCGGCAACAGCCCCGCCGAGCGCCAGAACATCACCGAGGCAGCCCCCGCTTCATCGATCTGGCGCACGGCAAGGCCGATCGTCGACCACAGGATCCCTGCGCCCAAGACCAATGCTACACCTTTACCATATGTCATGCCGGCCCCCTGAATACCGCCAGTAGGCGGCAATCAAACGCAAGGCGCTGTCCTGATTCCGACGTCAAAGGGCGGGGATGGGAAAGGGGGCCAAAACCTCGGCGGCACCCAAAAGCAGGTCTTCGCGGAACTGATCGGCCACCAGCTGCACCCCAAGCGGGACGCTGCCGTGTTTTCCGGTGGTCACGGCAATGCCGGGAAGCCCCATGAAAGGGGTGGCGATCAATGGCATCTGGGCCCGCA
>JAIOXV010000046.1 GCA_021741465.1 Paracoccaceae bacterium | reverse complement strand
GAATGTCAGGCGGGCGTTTTTGTTTGGCGCAGGATTTGGCTTAGCAGCCAGTTCCCTTTGCCATAACTCCAACGGTGCTGACCAAGATCTTCAGATCAGTCGCCAGCGACAGGTCCACCTCATAAGCCGTATCGTAGTCAGCCCGCGCCTCGAACGTCGTGCGGTTGCGGCCTGCGGTTTGCCAAAACCCGGTGCAGCCTGGCCGCAGCAGATAATAGGCAACGCCGGGATAGATCATCTGCTGGCTCAGCATGATCGGGCGCGGACCGACAAGGCTCATCTCACCCATCAACACGTTCCACAGCTGCGGCAGTTCATCCAATGAGCTTTGGCGCAGTGCCTTGCCAATCCGGGTGATGCGCGGATCATTCTTCAGTTTCTGCGTCAGGTCCCATTCCAAGCGGGCCTCGGGATGGGCAGCGAGATACTCATCCATCCGTTCATCGGCGTCGCAGACCATGCTGCGCAATTTCCACATGCGAAACCTTTTGCCACCCTTGCCAACCCGCATCTGCGAATAGAAGGGCCGTCCACCATCCCGCGCCACGGCCACCGCAAGTACGGCAACCAGCGGCACAACGACCGGGGCCGCCATAACGATGACAGCAACGTCGAAGACCCGTTTGAAAAGGTTGCGGTACACGCCAGGCCGGTGTGGAAGGGCACGGGCGGCCTGTACATTGGCATCCGCAGGCAGGCTGAGGCCCGCGTTGAACTCGGGAAAGGTCATCGTCATTGTCTGTCACCCGACAACAATGCAGCGTGCGGACCCGCGAACGCACCACTGTTTGACAGGGCAAAACGCTGCCTTTGCCCGGAATCCGGGTTCTTCAATGGTAAATACACAGCACATAACCGCACTCTACAAGTACGCCCCCAATTGCCTATTTTACAGGGAGTTGCGGGTCCTTGGCGAGAGAAGACTTCTTAGTTCGGCCACATTTGCTTTGAATTTACCCTGAATTTGAACTCACCAGCGCCGTGTTCTTGCCACATTTCGACCGTTGGCAACCCAAGGTTGCAAATCCTTGCCAATTCGCTCAATTGCGATTCGATTTTGAAGACGCAAAACACCGGGCAAAGCATCAGAAATCTGCCCCGCCTGATTGTCTACAACCGGGTATCAATCTGGCAAGAGGTTCAATCTTGAGGTGCGGATTCGGATCTTGCCGCTTGGGGCCATGCGATTGTGACGAAGGCCAGAACCGCACTTAGCCCGCCAACCTGATAGGCCAACACCGATTGGACAATCCCGTGATCGCGCGTCATCGCAAAGGCAAGCCCTGCCATTCCGCCCATCACTGCTGAAAGCACAGTTCCCGCCAGCATCATCGCCCCCGCGTTTTGCCCGGTGATCTTTGCATGATCTGGAAACAATACCAGCAAAAAATAGCAACAATTCAAGGAAAACTGCAAAAAGACGCCGCCGCGCTATTCGTCAAGAAGCGCCATCAAATACCGACCATAATCATTCTTGCGGAAGATCTCGGCGCGGGCGGCCAAGTCTTCGCGGCTTATCCATCCCAGACGAAAGGCGATTTCATCAGGGCAACCAACCTGCTGGCCTTGCCTGTCAGTCAAGGTGCGCACAAAGTTCCCGGCATCGAGAAGGCTTGCATGGGTGCCCGTATCCAGCCAGGCAAAGCCACGGCCCATCTTTTCAACCTGCAGCATCCCCTCGGCGCGATAGAACTCCAGCAGATCGACGATTTCCAATTCGCCCCGCGGCGAGGGTTTGACCCGTGCCGCAAGATCCGGCGCACGCCCATCTAGAAAATAAAGTCCGGTCACCGCAAAATTTGACGGTGGCGCAGCTGGCTTTTCAACAATCGCCTTCACCGTGCCATCGCTGTCAAAGTCGACCACGCCATAGCGTTCGGGGTCTGCCACCCGATAGCCAAAGACCGTGCCACCACTCTTGCGCCCGGCCGCGCTGGCCAGTGCTTCTGGCAGGCCATGTCCAAAGAAGATGTTGTCACCCAAAACCATGGCAGAGGGCGCGCCGTTCAGGAAATCCCGCGCCAGCAGGTATGCCTGCGCCAAGCCATCGGGCGAGGGCTGCACGATCCATGTCAGGCTAAGGCCCCATTGGCTGCCATCGCCCATCAGACGCTGAAACTGCACCTGATCTTCGGGCGTGGTGATGATCGCGATCTCGCGGATACCTGCCAGCATCAGCACGGACAGTGGGTAATAGACCATCGGCTTGTCATAAATGGGCAAAAGCTGTTTTGACACGCCCATAGTGATTGGCCAAAGCCGGGTGCCCGAACCGCCCGCCAGAATGATACCCTTACGCTGCATATCCCAACTCCTGCAAAATCTCGTTCAGGCCCGCCCGCCAATCTGGGCGGGGAACACCGAAGGCCGCCTCAAAACCCGCACAATCCAGCCGCGAATTCAGCGGCCGCGGCGCAGGCGTTGGATAGGATGAGGACGGAATGTCCTTGATCTGGCATCCAAGGCCTGAGCGCTGCATGATTTCGCGTGCAAACACCGCCCAAGAGGTGTCGGGCGCCCCCGCAAAATGGTGCGTGCCGCCGGGCGCGCCTTCGACCATGGCCTTGGCCGCCCGAAAAAGGGCGTCGGCAATCGCGGCGGCGGGCGTCGGTCCTCCGATCTGGTCAGCCACCACGTTCAGACTTTCCCGTTCATTCCCAAGCCGAAGCATGGTTTTCACGAAATTCGTACCATGGGCGGACACCACCCAGCTTGTACGCAAGATCAAGGCCCTGCCCCCTGCCGCCCGCACCCCGTTTTCGCCAGCAAGCTTTGATCGGCCATAGGCCCCCAAGGGTGCAGTCAGGTGATCCGGCTTGAACGGTGCCACGCCTGCACCGTCAAAGACATAGTCGGTTGAAATATGCAGGAATGGCAGGCCCTTGGCGGCACAGGCCTGCGCCATCTGTGCCGGTGCGGCGGCGTTGACAACGGTCGCGGCCCGTTCATCGGTTTCGGCCTTGTCAACGGCCGTCCAGGCCGCGGCATTGAGGACCGCATCGCAATTGCCAATCACCGCAGCGCAGGCGGCAGGGTTGGCAAGATCTGCCGCATCCCGCCCAAGAAAGCGCGCGGTCACACCCGCAGGCATGCGCCGCGCCAATTCACGCGCGACCTGCCCGGTTTGACCAAAGACCAAAAGCCTCATGCCGTCACTCCAAGCCGCACGCCCACGCCTTGGCGCGCCTGAAGGGGCTTCCACCATGTCTCATTGTCAAGATACCACTGGACTGTCCGCTCCAGCCCTTCTTCAACGGTTACGCTGGGACGCCAGCCCAGTTCATCGCGGATCCGGCTGGGGTCGATGGCATAGCGCGCATCATGCCCGGGCCGATCGGTTACAAAGGTGATCTGGTCACTGTAGCTGCCAGCTTTGGGGCGTTTGCGGTCCAGAATGGCGCAGATCGTGCGCACAAGGTCGATGTTGCGGCGTTCATTCTCGCCGCCGATGTTGTAGCTGCGGCCAAGCCTGCCCTGTGCAAGCACAAGCAAAAGCGCGTCGGCATGGTCTTCGACATAAAGCCAGTCGCGCACATTTTCGCCCGCGCCATAAACCGGAATTGGCTTTCCCTGCAGCGCGTTCAGTATGACGACCGGGATAAGCTTTTCGGGGAAGTGAAAGGGACCGTAGTTGTTGGAGCAGTTGGTCAGCACCACCGGCAGGCCATAGGTTTCCCCCCAAGCCCGCACCAGATGATCGCTTGCAGCCTTTGATGCCGAATAGGGGCTGCGCGGGTCATAGGCCGTATCTTCGGTGAACTTACCCGTCAGGCCGAGTGAGCCAAAAACCTCATCCGTTGAAATGTGGTGAAAGCGGAACCCATCGGGCCTGTCTCGTGCCAGCCAATAGGCCCGGGCGGCCTCCAGCATGTTATAGGTGCCGTTTACATTGGTAAGGATGAAATCGCCCGGCCCGTCGATGCTGCGATCAACATGGCTTTCAGCCGCGAGATGCATCACCGCATCGGGGCTGTGTTCCGCAAAGATCCGGTCCAGCGCTGAGCGGTCGCGAATATCGGCCTGTTCAAACGCGTAAAGCGGCGAGCCGGAAACCAAGGCCACGTTTTCAAGACAAGCGGCATAGGTCAGCGCGTCAAGGTTCACCACCTGATGCCCGCGCGCCACCGCCAGCCGCACCACCGCCGAACCGATAAAGCCGGCACCGCCAGTTACAAGAAGCTTCACGCGCCGCCCTCCCAGACAAACGGGCTGTCAAACGCGGCCAAAAGGGGCGCGGCCTGATCCTTGGCCGAAAGCACCGGCGCGGCATCAAGCCCCCAATCGATGCCAATCATCGGATCGTCCCAGCGGACGGCGCCATCACAGTCGGGCGCGTAAAGGTCTGTGCATTTGTACTGCACCTCGGTGTCCGGCAGACGGGTGACAAAGCCATGCAAAAATCCCTTGGGAACCAAAAGTTGTTTGCCATTGGCGGCTGTCAACTCTACCCCAACCCATTTGCCGTAGGTCGCGCTGCCCTTGCGAATATCGACCGCGACATCAAGGATCGCCCCGCGGGTGCAGCGCACCAACTTGTCTTGTGCATGCGGGGGCCGTTGATAGTGCAGCCCCCGAAGCGTGCCCACAGCCGCCGACATGGAATGGTTGTCTTGCACAAAGGCCATTTCAAGCCCGGCAGCCGCCATCCGCGTGGCGTTCCACGTCTCTGAAAACCAACCCCGGTCATCGCCAAAACGCGCCGGGGTCAGGATGGCAACACCCGGCAGGGCGGTTTTTTCGATCTGCATGCCTCGGCAATCCCTCTTTTCGGGCCCTCTTCTTGGGGTCTCTTTGACGTCAGATTATCGCAAGACTATGGCCCAAGACAGGCCGCATTTGGGTTTTGGCCGGTTTCACAAACCCAGCGTTGCGCGGTTGACCCACATGACCAGCCCCCCAAGCACCAGCGCTAGGGAAAAAAAGATCACATCATGGCGCAGGTCCCAAGCCTTGTGCTTGGCGGCAAGCCCGGCGATTGCCGGGTGCAAAGCGGTCAAAGCCAAGCCCTGCCCGGCCAGCGCGCCCCACAGCCCCGCCATCTCCATCCCGATCAGAAAGGCAAGCGTCTGAACCGTGGCTTTCAGCGCCATAAGCAGGAAATAGGTGCGGGAATCCCCGGCCGCCAGCGCCGATTGGTCATAGGTCATTCCGATGACAGCGGGCATCTGCACAACCGCCATGACCACAACCACCGTACCTGCAACCTGATAGCGCGGGTCATACATAACCCCGACCAAGGGCACCCCGACCAGCCCCAGAACCGCCAGCAGGCCCAGCGCCCCGGCAGAAACCACATAACGCAACCGCCGCATCTTGCGGGCATTCTCAGCACCAAGGGCGGGATGGTGGTCGCGGTAAAGCGGGATCAGAATGCGCCCCGTCACCGCCCCCGCCAACAGCACCGGAAACGATGCCAGAAACCAACCAATGTTGTAGATGCCAAGTTCGCTTTTGGTCAGATAGGCCCCGAAAATCGCCTTGTCGCCCTGGGACAACAGAAATCCGCAAGCGGTTGACAGAAAGATCCACTTGCCAAAGTGAATGAGATCCCGCCCGGCCTCGGGCTGCCAGTGAAAACGGTTCGATCGCCCCGGAAGCCAAAGTGTCATCAGCGCCAATTTTGCGAACGATCCGATAATGGCCCCGATCACAAGCGCCCAAACCGACTGCAAGACCAGCGCAAGGCCAATCATCGACGCAATGCCAACAACCTGCGCTGCAAGATCCAGTGCCGTGACCCTTCCCAGCAACAGATGCCGGTTCGCTGTGTCAATCCGCGTGGGGTTGAAGCCCGCGATCAACAAGGTAAGGCCAGCCGCGGGCAAAAGCTGCAGAAGTTCCGGTGCATCGTAAAGCCGGGCCATGGGCCAGGCCAAAGCGCAGGTCAAAAGCCAAAGCCCACCCCCGCGCAGCACATCCAAGGTAAAGGCCGTGTCAAGAAATGCGGGGTCATCCCCCTTTGGGTGCTGGCTGATTGCTGGGCCGATGCCCATATCGGAAAACATCGCCAGCCCCACCAACACCACCGAAACCAACGCCATAAGACCGAAGGCTTCGGGGAATAAAAGCCGCGTCAGGATCAGATTGGAAACCAGACGAAGGCCTTGGGTCACGGCATATGACCCCGCTGTCAGCACCGAGCCGGAAAGCGCGCGCTGAAACAGGTTTTGCGATAGAGGAACAGGTTTACTCGTCATCTCGGCGCACCCTATCGCGCCTTTCTTAATAAACGGAAGCGGGAAACCGATGCATATCTTCCCCATCACATCATGCGGGTCGAAATTTTTTCAGCTTTTGCCATCGCGATGAGAACTTGTTAGGGGGTTGGCCATAGTCTTGCCGCAAGATGCGTCTATTTGGGGCGCTGTAACTCGTGGTGTCCCGTGAAACTTGCTTACCTGGTTAACACCTATCCGCGCGCTTCGCACACGTTTATCCGGCGCGAAATTCAGGCGCTGGAACGCATCGCGATTCCGGTTCAACGCTTTGCCATGCGCTCTGACCGTGACGCGTTGGTAGATGCAGGCGACATTGCCGAAGATTATCGCACCGAACATGTGCTTGAGATGGGGTTTATGCGCCTGATCGGCACGGCGCTTGGCTGGATGCTGCTGCATCCGGCGCAAACAGTCGTGGCTCTTGGCCGGGCATGGGCCTGCGGGGCGCGCGGGGCGAATGGGCCAAAGGGTACCGGCGGCCGCTTGCGCCATATGATCTATCTGATTGAAGCCGCCTATATCGCCCGGCGCTGCCGCGACATGGGCATCGGTCATCTTCACGCCCATTTCGGCACCAACTCGGCAACTGTTGCACTGTTGGCCCGCAAGCTTGGCGGGCCGCAATACAGCTTTACGGTCCACGGCCCAGAGGAATTTGATGCGCCGCAATCGCTCTCGCTGCCACAAAAGATTGAAGACGCCGCTTTTGTCGTGGCGATTTCGTCTTTTGGGCGCAGCCAACTTTGCCGCTGGGTTGGCCCCAACCATTGGGCCAAGATCAAGACAGTGCATTGCGGCATCGAACCCGATCGCTTCCCCGAACCAGTTCCCTTGCCCGAAGGCGGGCCTCATTTGGTGGCAGTGGGCCGCTTTTCGGCACAAAAAGGCTTTGCCCTGTTGATCGAAGCGATGGCCATCGCGGCCCCAAGCTTGCCAGATTTACGGCTGACGCTGGTGGGCGATGGGGAGTTGCGCAAGCAAATCAAGGGTTTGATCGAAAAGTTCGGGCTGGGTCCGCGCATCACCTTGACGGGCTGGCAGGACGAGGCTGGCGTCAGAAAGGCGCTGGATGCCGCGCAAGCCCTGATCTTGCCCTCTTTTGCAGAGGGCCTGCCGATGGTCTTGATGGAGGCCATGGCCAACGGCCGCCCGGTCATCGCCACCGCGATTGCCGGTGTGCCGGAACTGGTCAACCGCGATGCCGGCTGGATCGTGCCCGCCGGGGATGCAATGGCGCTGGCCACTGCCATTCACGCCCTGTCCCAAATGGCCCCGGAACGGCTGGCCGAAATGGGACGGGCTGCACGTGCGCGGGTGCAAGAACGCCACGATATCGACCATCTGGCCAGCGCCCTGGCCAACCATTTTCAAGAGGCCGGCGCATGATCCATGACATCGCCATTGCCTGCGCAAGCCATTCAGAGGCGATCCTTTCGGCCAATCTGGCCCGCTCGCCCTTGCTGTCGCATGTGCAATTGCATGTCGAAAGGAATGCACCAACGGCCACAATTGCCTATAATCGCGCGCTAGGGGCCACCACCGCGCCCATCATGGTTTTCGCCCATCACGATGTCTATCTGCCAAATGGCTGGGACAAACTTCTTGCCCTGCGTTTGGCGGAGTTGCCCGCCGATTGGGCCGTGTTTGGCGCCTTTGGCATCGGTCTCGATGGGGCGCATATCGGGCCGGTCTGGTCATCTTCGCTGGGCATGATTGTCGGGCGGGCCCCCATGTACCCCGTGCCGGTGCAATCCTATGACGAGATGTTGATCGTCCTGCGCCGCGACGCTGGTCTTGTGTTTGATGAAACCCTTCCCGGCTGGCACATGTACGGAACCGATATCGCGCAAATCGCGCGCGCAGCGGGCCGGGGTGCTTATGCCGGTGCACTGCCTTGCATTCACAATGACGGCTATCACGGCGTGCTTGGCCCTGATTTCGCGGCCGCCTACCGCTTCATCCAGCGCAAATGGCCACAAAGCCTGCCGATCCGAACGCCGATCACCAAGATCAGCAAATCGGGCCTGCATCTTCTGCGCGACCGGTGGCAGAACCGGCGCTCGGCCGAAGTCCGTGAGGGCATGGCAGTTGGAACCGACCATCCGGTTGAAAACCTTGCCGCCCGTTGCGGGTGGTCAAACCTCGGCCCGTAGCGCATCGGCAACCGCTTTTGCCAGCGCGGCATGGGACGGGGCGTCGAAATGCACGCCATCTTGCGGGCTGACCGCAATCACTTGGCCCGCATCCAGAAAAGCCACCCCGCGCGCTTGCGCCAAGCGCTTGTACAGGCCCGGCAGTTCCAGACCGCGGTGATGCGCGCCGTAAAACTGGTCGGCGATCGGGCCCACGCCTTCCATGGCAGGGGGCGGGCAGATCAGCAGAACCCGAAATTTGCCATGTCGTGTCTGCATTTCGGGGGATTGCGCGATATCAAGAAGTGCTGCGATCCCGCCCGTAATCGCTTCGGCGCTGGCACCGAACCTTGCCTTCGCGTCATTCGTGCCCAGCATGATGACAAGCCAGTCTATCGGCCCATGGCTTTGCAGCGCGATTTTCAGCCCATCAATACCGTTCATGATCGGGCCCATCACAGCGTCGCCCCATTGCGCAGTGCGCCCCGGAAGCCCCTCTTCAACCAGTTCCCATCCCAGCGCCGCCGCCATGCGGGTGGGCCAGCGCGTGGCCGAATCAAACCGGGCATATTCGCCAGCGACTGTCATCGGGGGGGTGCCGTGGGTGTTGCTGTCGCCAAAACACAAGATCACTGTCATGCCAGCCTCCATTTGCCGCCCAAGCTATCTGCCACCAGTGACGGGGTAAATCCCGTCTGGCCTCTTCAAATTCGTTCCGGCTCGGCGCATAAAGGAGCCAAGCATTCCCCGATGAGGTCCATATGTTCGGCACAACAGACACCCCCGCCCCCACCGATCTTATCAAGGACGGCACCGAACAGACTTTCCTGCAAGACGTGATCGAGCCGTCAAAGACGGTTCCCGTCATCGTGGATTTCTGGGCGCCGTGGTGCGGCCCTTGCAAAACGCTTGGCCCTGCCTTGGAAGCGGCGGTGACCGCGGCCAAGGGTGCCGTGCGGATGGTCAAGATAAATGTCGATCAAAACCAGATGCTGGCCGGCCAACTGCGCATTCAGTCGATCCCGACGGTTTACGCTTTTTTCAACGGCCAGCCGATTGATGGGTTTCAAGGCGCGATACCGGGCTCTGAAATCAAGACTTTCATTGAAAACCTGGTGAAACAGGCTGGTGGAAGCGCCGATGGCGGCCTGGCGGATGCCTTGCTCGCCGCCGAAGACATGCTGACCGAAGGCGCTGCCGCCGACGCGGCCGAGACATTCGCTGCGATCTTGGAAGAAGAGCCCGAAAGCGCGGCCGCATATGGCGGGTTGATCCGGGCCCATCTGGCGATGGGCGATCTGGATCAGGCCGAATTGCTGGCCAACAACGCCCCTGCGAGCTTGGCGAAATCAAAAGAGGTCGAGGTCGCCCGCGCCCAGATTGAACTGGCCCGTCAGGCGGCAAAGGCCGGCCCGGTGGATGAATTGCGCGCCGTGCTTGCCAAAGATCCCTCCAACCGGCAGGCGATGTTCGATCTGGCCACAGCCCAGCATGCTTCGGGCGATGTCGAGGGCGCGGTGACCACGCTGCTTGATCTGTTCAAGCTGGACCAAGAGTGGAACGAGGGCGCCGCCAAGACCCAGCTTTTCACGATTTTCGATGCGCTAAAGCCCCAGGATCCGATTGTTCTTGCCGGGCGGCGTCGTTTGTCTTCGATCATATTTGCCTAACCAAAAAGCGCGCTATGTTCGTGGTATGACAAAAACCATGGATTTGCCCGATATCATCCCGCTGTTTCCTTTGCCCGGCGCGCTGTTGCTGCCGCGGGCGAGGTTGCCGCTGCATATCTTTGAGCCGCGCTATTTGGCCATGCTGGAAGATTGCCTGAAAACCCCGGGGCGTCTTATCGGTATGATCCAGCCCCGCGAAGGCCCGGATGGCGAAAAACGCCTTTCTGCCATTGGCTGCGCCGGGCGCGTGACCGCGTTTTCCGAAACCGAAGACGGACGCTATATGATAACGCTTGCCGGGATAAGCAGGTTCCGGCTGCGCGAAGAGGTTCAAGGCTTCACCCCCTATCGCCGCGCGGCGGTGGAATGGACTGCCTTTACCCGTGACACCGGCCCTGTCGAAGATGACCCCAGCTTTAACAGGCCTGCCTTTCTGGAGCAGCTGGCGCGATATTTCTCTAACCAGCGCCTTGGGACCGATTGGGACAGCCTGAAAGAAGCAGAACCAGAATTGCTGGTGAATGCCCTGTCCATGATGCTGCCCTTGCCGCCTGCCGACAAACAGGCCCTGCTTGAAGCACCATCGCTGGTAACACGGCGCGAAACCCTGATAACCTTGCTGGAATTCGCCCTGCGCGCCGGTGATGGGGATGAGGTCTTGCAATGACCGAAAACGCCACTGGCACCGATCGCCGCATGCTCGAGGCCTTGACCTGCCCTGTGACCCATGCCGTGCTGACCTATGATGGCGAGCGGCAGGAATTGCTGTCCAAAGCCGCGCATCTGGCCTTTCCGATCCGTGATGGCATCCCGATCATGCTGGTATCCGAGGCCCGCAAGATCGACTGACCGGATGCAGGGTGCGCTGCCGCCTTTCTGCGGGTTTCAGATCGGCAGGCCCGCCAAAAGCTTTGGCAATTCTCCTTGCAAGCCTGCCGCCTGCCGCATGAAGCCCCGGCGCAGCCCTGGCACAGCGTTCACAAGCCCCAAGCCCAAATCACGCCCCGCGCGCAAGATCGGATTATCATTTGAAAACAGCTTGTTGACGCCATCCATCCCCAAAGCCAAGGCGGTGCTGTCAAAACGCCGCCAGCGTTCATACCGTTCCAGCACGTCCACAGCGCCGATGTCTTCACCCCGCCGTGCCGCCAAAATCAGCACTTCGGCCAGGGCCCCAACATCTCGGAACCCAAGGTTCAGCCCTTGGCCCGCGATCGGGTGCACCCCATGGGCGGCATCACCCACCAGCGCAACGCGGGGGCGCACGAAACTCTCGGCAAGAGTCAGATTAAGCGGATAGGTAAACCGTGCACCTGCAAGCGAAATCTCGCCCAGAAAATCCCCAAAGCGGGGCCGCAAAGCGGCAAGATAACCAGCGTCATCCAGCGCTTGAACGGCCTGCGCGGTCTTTTCAGCCTCGCTCCAGACGATCGAGGAATGATGCCCCCCCGGCAGCGGCAAAATGGCCAGCGGCCCCGAGGGCATGAAATACTGATGCGCCGTGCCTTCGTGGTTGCGGTCATGATGGACCGCGGTCACCAGCGCGGTCTGGCCATAGCCCCAGCCCTGCCGCCGGATGCCCGCCCGCTGGGCAACGCCCGAAGTCCGGCCATCGCAACCCACCAGAACCCGCCCCCGCAGCACCCGGCCCGAGGCCAGCGCGACAGAGACACCCTGCGCATCAATCTGTTGTGAAACAACGCTTTGCCCCGAAATCAGCTCTAGCCCCGGCGCGGTTTCCATGGCGGAAAGGCAGGCGGCGTAAAGATGGCGATCTTCGGCCATAAAGCCCATCGGGCCTTCTTCCAACTCGGCATGGTCAAAGGTCAGGAAAAACGGAGCCGGCCCTTCACCGGGGCGCCCGTCACTGGCCTTGATCTTCAGGATGGGCTGCACTTTGGCTTCCAGCCCGTCCCAGACGCCAATCGCGGACAAAAGCCGCTTTGAAGCTATCGCCAACGCATAGGCGCGCCCGTCAAACCCGGCCTCGCCCCGCGCCTGCGCAGGCCGCGCGTCGATCACCGCCACGCGCAAGCCCCCTCGCGCCAGCGCAAGCCCCAAGGCCGGGCCGTTCAACCCGCCACCCACGATCAGAATATCGGCATCATGTTCCATCCTGCAAATATGGCCCTCTGTGCGGGATTGTCCATGCGCTGCCTTGCCGCTAGCCTTCCCCTCAAATGGAGGGGTGCGAATGTCGAAAACCTGGACCAATATGACGGCCTCGGACTTGGGCCGCGCCATCGGCAAAGGCACCATCAACCCGGTAGAATTGACCGAGTTCTTTCTGGACACGATCGCAAGCCACCCCCTGTCGCCACGCATCTATGCCCGCACCACGGCCCCCCGCGCCCGGGGCGAGGCGATGGGGGCTGCCAGCCGCGCCAAGACGGGGCACCGAAAGGGCTTGCTTGATGGGGTGCCCATAAGCTGGAAAGACCTGTTTGATACGGCAGGTGTCGAGACCGAGGCGGGGTCGGCCCTGCTTGCCGGGCGGGTGCCGCTAACCGATGCCGCCGTTCTGACGGCGGCCACGGGTGATGGGCTGATCTGCCTTGGAAAGACCCATATGTCAGAATTGGCTTTTTCGGGGCTGGGGCTGAACCCGGTCACGGCGACAAGCCCTTGTATCAATGATGAAAACGCTGTTCCCGGCGGGTCTTCTTCGGGGGCGGCCGCATCGGTGGCCTTTGGGCTTGCGCCCGCCGCAATCGGTTCAGACACCGGTGGATCGGTTCGAATTCCGGCCGCGTGGAACGATCTTGTCGGGCTGAAAACCACCGCGGGGCGGCTTTCGCTGACGGGGGTCGTGCCGCTTTGCGAAACCTTCGACACCATCGGCCCGCTGGCCCATTCGGTCGAAGATTGCGCCCATTTGCTGGCCGCGATGGAGAACCGCCGCGCCCCGGATCTGGAAGGAACAAACCTGTCAGGCGCGCGTCTTCTGGTACTGGAAACGGTCGCACTTGAAGATGTTCGCGACCGCCCGGCACGCGGCTTTGACGATGCCCTGCAGCGCCTTTCCAAAGCCGGCGCAAAGATCGAACACGGCCGTTTTCCCGACCTGCCAGAGGCCCTGGACCTGACCGGTATCCTGTTCACCGCCGAAGCCTATGGCATTTGGGGGCCAACCATAGAAACCGCACCTGAAAAGATGTTTCCCCGCATTCTGGACCGTTTCCGGGCGGGTGCCGCGTTCAAGGCCGCCGATTACGTCGCAGCTTGGCGCCGTCTGCATGTCATTCGTGCGGCTTGGGCGCAGGCCATGGCAGGGTATGATGCGGTTTTGCTGCCCACCTCTCCCATCTTGCCACCAGAGGCGAACCGGCTGATGACCGACCATGCCTACTACGTCAGTGAGAACCTTTTGTCGTTGCGCAACACCCGTATCGGCAATTTGCTGGGTCTTTGCGCCTTGACGCTGCCAACCGCCCAACCCTCATGCGGGATAAGCCTGATGGCAGCACCAATGATGGAAGACCGCCTTTTGCGGCTTGGCATCGCTGCAGAACGCGCGCTGGCCTGACAGGGCATCTGCGACATCGCACCGGAAATGGGACGAAAAAGCAACAGCTTGCGCCTGCAACCCTGTTCAGGCCAAGGGTTTTTCTGGACCCGCGCCGCAAGGGCCGCTAATCTTTCCCAAAACGGGGCGATACGACCCCGGATATGAGGCAAGACATGGCGTTTC
Source organism: Paracoccaceae bacterium (assembly GCA_021741465.1). Lineage (GTDB taxonomy): Bacteria > Pseudomonadota > Alphaproteobacteria > Rhodobacterales > Rhodobacteraceae > Tabrizicola_A. Next base: position 5,598 of record JAIOXV010000046.1, on the reverse strand, counting down.
CTGAGCGGTTCTCGAACCTGCCAGATTATGCGTTTCCGCGGTTGCGGAAGCTTCTGGATGCGCACGCCCCCGGCGGCGAACCCATTGCCATGACCATTGGCGAGCCGCGTCACCCAATGCCCGATTTCGTTGGCCCCATCTTGGCGGCGAACCTTTCGGGCTTTGGCGTTTATCCGCCAAATGACGGCACGCCGGAACTTTTGTCGGCAATCACTGCTTGGATAAAGCAGCGCTATACCGCCAGCTTGGCCGAAGATCAGGTGATGGTGCTGAACGGCACGCGCGAGGGGCTTTACAACGCCCTGATCGCCACCTGCCCCGAGACAAAAAACGGCGCGCGGCCCGTCGTCTTGATGCCAAACCCCTTTTACCAGGTCTATGCGGTCGCCGCACTGACGGTGGGCGCAGAGCCGGTTTATGTGCCCGCCACAGCCTCGACCGGGTTTCTGCCCGATTATGCCAGCCTTCCGGCAGAGGTGCTGAACCGTGTGGCGGTGGCCTATATCTGCTCGCCCTCGAACCCCCAAGGGGCTGTGGCAAGCCGTGACTATTGGAAAACCCTGCTTGGTTTGGCCGAAAAGCACGATTTCCTGATCTTCGCTGACGAATGCTATTCCGAGATCTGGCGCAGCGCCCCGCCACCGGGTGCGTTGGAAATGGCGGCTGAGATCGGCGCAGACGCTGAACGCGTGTTCACCTTCCACTCGCTTTCCAAACGCTCGAACCTTCCGGGATTGCGGTCTGGGTTCGTGGCGGGCGGGCGCGAGGGGATTGCAAGGATGCGCAAGCTGCGCAGTTTTGCCGGTGCGCCCTTGCCCTTGCCGATCCAGCGCGTTTCCGAAGCGGCTTGGGCTGACGAAACCCATGTCACCGAAAACCGCGGGCTTTATCAGGAAAAGTTCCGCGCGGCGGACGAAATCTTCAAAGGTCTGCAGGGGTTTTCCGGCCCCGAAGGCGGCTTTTTTCTGTGGCTGCCCGTCGAAGATGGCGAGGCGGCGGCGTTGAAGCTTTGGCGCGAAACCGGGGTGCGGGCTTTGCCCGGCGCTTACCTGTCGCGCGATGCCGGGGGGCAAAACCCTGGCAAGAATTATCTCCGGGTCGCATTGGTGGCCCCAAAAGAAGAAATGCAGCGCGGGCTGATCCAGCTTCGCGACTGTCTATATGGGTAAGGCGCAAGATATGGCATCCTATCAAATTCGACAGCGGGACCCGCTTTTGGACCAAGGCACGCAGGCAATGCTGGAGCGTCGCTCGCGCGAATTGTTCGGTCTGGCGTTGATTGGCCTTGGGTTGCTGTTTGTAGCGATGCTTTGGACATATTCCCCCGAAGATCCCGGCTGGATGGTTGCCTCGGACAAGCCGGTTTCAAACGCGCTTGGTGCCTTTGGTGCGGCCATCACCTCGACCTTGGTTATCATCATTGGCAAAGGGGCCTGGACCCTGCCGCTGATCTTGATTGTCTGGGGCGGGCGTTTCGTTGCCCATCGCGGTGCTGAGCGGGTGTTGAGCCGCATGGTCTTTGCGGTGATTTCGCTGGCGCTGGCCTCTGTCTATGGCGCAACCTTGGTGCCGGGCGCGGAATGGACCCATTCCTTCGGTCTGGGCGGGTTGTTTGGTGACACGGTAGTCGGCGCGGCACTTGGCCTTATTCCGGTGGGCGCGGGCTTTGGGCTGAAGCTTTTGTCGCTGACCACTGGCGCGATGCTGGTCCTTTTGACGTCATTCGTCATGGGGTTCAACCTGTCCGAGTTGCGCGCACTTGCGGTCTTTTTGATGACCAGCCTAGTGCTCAGCTATGCGGCCTTGCTTGCCTTTGCCGGCAAGAGTGCGGCAGGCAGCGCCCGCGCAGCCACAGCCCTGCAAGATCGGCGTCGCATGTCGGCAACTGCGCCGGCAGCGGCCGAACCTGCGCCGCAGATGGTGCGGCGCAAGGCACCCACTGGCATGGCACAGGGCGACACTTTGGTGCCACCGCCTTTGGACCGCTCTTCGGCCTTGCGTGCCGATAGCCGCTATGCAGAACCGCTCGCCGAAGCGCCGCACTATGCGCCGCCGCGCGAAAAACTAGGCCTTTTGGCGCGGATGCCGGCCCTTTTGCGCCGGACCGTGCAGCCTGAACTGGTAGAGCCTGCTCTTGCAGATGATGCTTTGTTTGAAGACCTGCCGGATGACGACCGCATCAAAGCGCGCATCTCCAGCGCGGTTCGGGCGCGCACCCGCGCACCCGAAGATCAGCTCTCGCCCATCTCGGCCGCAATTCAGCGCCGCGAACCCAGCCTGACGCGTCCGCGCGGGCCGCAGCCGCTGATCGTCGACACCGGTTCGACCTTTGGCGATCTTGGCGCACGCAGCGAACCGCCTGTCACGGGCGGGCTGTCGATCACCTCGATCACGCGCACATCGCATTCGTCTGACATGCCCGCAGCGAATGCATTTGCCGCCGACGACGACATCGCAGAGACCGAAACCTACCCCGAGGATTATGCCGCGCTTGAATCCAACCCCGAATGGGAGCCGGATCCCTATGCCGACGCCGTTGCCCCGCCACGCGTCACACCGTTGTCGCTGGATCGCCGCCCGGTCGTGCAACATGCCATCAAAAAGCCGCTGACCCCGTCAAGCCGCGCCGTGGCCGAGGCGCAGCCCCGCTTGCGATTTGACGATCCGGCCCCGGCTTACGAACTGCCGCCCTTGTCGCTGTTGACCAACCCCACAACCGTTCAGCGCCACGCGCTTTCAGATGAATCTCTGGAAGAAAACGCCCGCATGCTGGAAACCGTGCTGGATGACTATGGCGTGAAGGGCGAGATCGTTTCGGTTCGCCCTGGTCCGGTTGTGACCATGTATGAATTGGAACCGGCACCGGGCCTGAAAGCAAGCCGCGTCATCGGTCTGGCCGATGACATCGCGCGTTCGATGTCGGCGCTGTCAGCCCGCGTGTCCACCGTTCCAGGCCGCACGGTCATCGGCATCGAATTGCCGAACGTCCACCGCGAAAAGGTGGTCTTGCGCGAGATTCTGGCTGCGCGTGATTTTGGCGACAGCAACCTGCGCCTGCCGCTTGCCTTGGGCAAGGATATCGGCGGCGACCCGATCGTGGCAAACCTTGCCAAGATGCCCCACCTGCTGATTGCCGGGACCACGGGTTCGGGCAAATCGGTGGCGATCAACACCATGATCCTGAGCCTGCTTTACAAGCTGACGCCCGAAGAATGCCGCCTGATCATGATTGACCCCAAGATGCTGGAATTGTCGGTTTACGACGGCATTCCGCACCTTTTGTCGCCCGTTGTGACCGACCCCAAGAAGGCGGTCGTCGCTCTGAAATGGGTCGTGGGCGAGATGGAGGAACGCTATCGCAAGATGTCCAAGATGGGCGTTCGCAACATCGAAGGCTATAATGGCCGGGTGCGCGAGGCGCTGTCCAAGGGCGAGATGTTCAAGCGCACCATCCAGACAGGATTCGATGAAGAAACCGGCGATCCGGTATTTGAAACCGAAGAATTCGCACCGGTTTCCTTGCCCTATATCGTTGTGATCGTTGACGAAATGGCCGACCTGATGATGGTCGCGGGCAAAGAGATTGAAGCCTGCATCCAGCGTCTGGCCCAGATGGCCCGCGCCTCGGGCATTCACCTTATCATGGCCACGCAGCGCCCATCGGTTGACGTGATTACCGGCACCATCAAAGCCAACTTCCCCACCCGGATTTCCTTCCAGGTGACATCGAAGATCGACAGCCGCACCATCCTTGGCGAACAAGGGGCCGAACAGCTTTTGGGCATGGGTGACATGCTTTACATGGCGGGCGGCGGACGGATTTCGCGGATCCACGGGCCGTTTGTTTCGGATGAAGAAGTTGAAGAGGTGGTCAACCACCTGAAAAGCTTTGGCCCGCCCAGCTATATGTCTGGCGTCGTTGAAGGCCCCGAGGATGACGCAGCATCCGATATTGATATGGTTCTGGGTCTGGGCAGCGGCGACAGTTCTGACGATGCGTTGTACGATCAGGCCGTGGCGATTGTGGCCAAAGACCGCAAATGTTCGACCTCTTATATCCAGCGCAAACTGGGCATCGGCTATAACAAGGCCGCCCGTCTGGTAGAACAGATGGAAGAACAAGGCGTGGTGACACCCGCGAACCATGTGGGCAAACGCGAAATTCTGGTGCCAGAACGGTAAGAGGCGGGGCGGCGTTGATTGAGAATGCTGCCCGCCGCACCTCGGCACCTCTCCGCCAGTTGATCGGGCGGGGGGATGCACGGCGCGGGCGGATATCCTATATACCCCTCATGAAACCGCTTCGCGCCCTCTTCGCCCCGCTTGCCCTTTTGGCCCTTTCAGCCCCCGCTTTTGCGGACAAGATCGCGCTTGGGGACCTTTCGGCCTATTTGAACAAGCTGACCACCGTTCAGTCTGACTTCACCCAAGTCAACGCGGACGGCACCGTTTCGCTTGGCCGCATCTTCATCAAGCGGCCCGGCAGGGTGCGGTTCGAATATGCCCCTCCGGACAAAAGCCTTGTTCTTGCCTCGGCCGAAACCGTTGCGATCTTCGATGCAAAGTCAAACCAGCCGCCAGAAGAATATCCGCTGAAACGCACGCCTTTGAACCTGATCTTGGCACCCAAGATTGATCTTGGCCGCGCCAAGATGGTCGTGGGCCACAAAGAGGTGGAAAATTCGACCCGCGTCGTCGCCCAAGACCCCGAGCACCCGGAATATGGCACGATCGAACTGGTGTTCACCGCCGATCCCATCGCGCTGCGCCAATGGGTCATAACCGACGATCTTGGTCAGCAAACCACCGTGATCCTTGGCGAATTGACCCCTGCAGGTAATCTGAAGGCGTCTCTGTTCAACATCGTTGAAGAGAAAAGCCGTCGCAACATACGGAACTGACGGGCGCTAGCGGCAGCCTGAAAGCTGGCTTTCGTACATCACGGCCCGCGCCTCGACTGCACCTGCGACCTCAACCAGCCAAGGTTTGCCCTGATAAGACTGGTTGGCATAGCCGGTGCGGCCTTCGTGGTAGGCCAGGTACTGCGCGCGGGCATCTGATTTCGAAATGCCCAAGCGTTCGGTCGAATTGTGCATGTACCAACCCATGAAGTCGGTCGCATCTTCGATCCGGTCACGTTTGGTGCCGCGACCACCTTCTTCTTTTTGGTATTCTTCCCATGTGCCATCCAGCGCCTGGCTATAGCCATAGGCTGACGATTGCCGCCCCATCGGAATGACCCCAAGCACATATCTGTGCGGGGTGCGCGCGTTGCCGATGAATTTCGACTCCTGATAGATCGCCGCCATCTGAACCGAGGCCGGCACGCCCCATTTACGCTCGGTGCGCTTCAGCGCCTTCCAATAGCTGGGGCGCTGCGCCAAAATTGCGCAGGCATTGTCGAGATTGCGCGGTGCCTTGAAGTTGCCGCCCCCGCAAGAGGCCAACAGAATCAACAGGATCGCCGCACGGAGAGTTCTGCTCATCTGCCCCTCACGTTCTTGTTTTGCGGTAAGAATATGCCAAAATCGGGGGCGTGGGAATGCCTGATAGCCGTTATATCGCAAGTTTTCGGTAAGAGCGTGCCATGGTTTCGGC
>JAIOXV010000045.1 GCA_021741465.1 Paracoccaceae bacterium | reverse complement strand
ACCCGTATTTCAGCCCCTGAACCGCGACCGTCTCGACCGCAAAGCCGGCCACGAAATCCTTTGCCCGGCCCTGTTTGACCGCGCAATAGCCCGCCAGCAGCGGCAAGGCGATCTGCACCGCTGTTGCGATGCGGTTTTCCTGGCTGGGGTCTTGTGCCATCGCCTCGCGCGGCGCCACACCGAGGCTGGCCGTGCAAAGGGCTGCAGTCAAAAGCCAAAGCCGTGGTGCGGAAATTATGGACAAGGCATTATCCTCAATTCGGGGTGCTAAAGCCGCACTGCGGCATTGCACGCCAGTTTTGCCCGACGCGGGGGCGACCGACAATTGAACCAAGTTATAACAGCCGCAGTATAAGCGCGCGCTTACGGGGTGCGTAAGGGGCGCTTAAGGGGCCCATGTCAGAAAATTTCCGATCAGCCGCAGGCCGAGGGCTTGTGATTTCTCGGGGTGAAACTGCATCCCCACCATCGTGCCCTGTCCGATGATCGCGGTGATGTCACCGGCATAATCGCAATGGGCCAAACGATGGGCGGGGTTTGTCACGCGGAAATGATAGGAATGCACGAAATAGGCATGATCGCCGGTTTCAACCCCCGCCAGAACCGGGTGGGGATGGTCGATCACCAGATCATTCCAACCCATATGCGGCACTTTCAGGCTGGCGTCGGCGGGGGTGATCTTCACCACCTCGCCTGGGACCCAATCAAAACCTGCGGTGTCTTGGTATTCCCGGCCCCATGTCGCCATCATCTGCATGCCGACGCAAATGCCCAGAAACGGGCGGGCGCGGGTGGTCACCGCCTCTTCTATCGCCTCGAAAAGCCCGCCATAGGTGCCAAGCGCCTTGCGGCAGGCCGGAAAGGCCCCATCGCCGGGCAAAACGATGCGGTCGGCGCGCGCCACATCTTCTGGCCGCGATGACACAAGCACCTCGCCCGCGCCGGTTTCGACGGCCATGCGTTGGAAGGCCTTTTCGGCCGAGTGAAGATTGCCGCTATCATAATCGACAAGGACAGTAAGCATTCCGGGGCCTTGCTGCGGTTTTTGGCCGAGAGTTGCCTTCGGCGGGTCTGGGGTTCGATCTGCGCATTACATTGTTTTGCAATGGTTTTACATGAAAAAATTCTGGCCCTTTGCTGCGCCTTGCAAGACCCTGCCTGCCGATTGCACAGGGTTGGGCTGGAATTGCAAGTGGCCTGACTGAAAGACAGGGCGATGGTCTGCGATGCACGCCAAGCCTGCGGCGTCAAAGCCGGGTATAGGAAATCCCCCGTGCCAGCGCGCAGCCAAGGGTCAGCCCGGCAACAGCGCCCATATCGTCGCGCCGGATGATGACGGTCCAGTCGCCCGGCGCGGGGGCATCCATTGACCGGCGGGTGGCGATGATCCAGACATCTGGCCCGACAGGGGCCATACGCTCCATCCGGCCAGTGCCCAGCATGCCGCAGAACCGCGCGGACACACCGCCATCCCGTGCCACGATGTCCAGCGTCGCCTCCAGCTCGTCCGACCCGTAACTGCCGGCAATCTCATCGGCATTGGCGGCGTCGATCATCGGCAAAGGGGTAAGCTTGGCGGTGGTATTGGTCTTGCTGCGCGCGATGCACAGGCCGCCTTGCACGCGTGACAGGATGACGCCTGCGCTGGTCAAGTGGCCCTTGGCGTCGACGGTCAGGGTTTCGGCCGTGGTCGCGTGGTGCAGTGTTGCTGACATCCGTTCCGCAGTCAGGCGCACCAGCAGGCCGTCAGGGTCAATCCACTGGCCCGCCCAGCCTTCGGGCAGCGGCGAGGGCAAAGCAGGTTTATGGCCAAGAGCGGCATGCATCAGGCTTTCGGCCGCGCCATAGGCGCTGGCCTCGTGGTTGAACATCACCACAACCGAAAGCCGCGCGTCGCGACTGTTCATCCGTTCGCAGCGAAAGCCGCGCAAGGCGCCGCCGTGACGGGTCACCGGCAGCCCGGCGATGGTGTCCTGGCCCAAGCCAAAGCCATAGTGCGCAGGCGTGCCATCCGCAAAAACCGGTGGCACCGCGATCTGGCGGTACAGGCTGGTCGGATCGTCGCGGGTGGCGTCGATCCAGCGCTCATAGGCCAGCATATCGGCGAGCGAGGCTGAAATGCCCGCGTCACCGACCCAATAGATGGCGTTCTGGGCAGGGAAATGGCCCGTGGCATCGCAGCCTTCATATCCCACAACCCCATCTTCAGGCTGGCGGGTGTCTGCGGTCAGGGTGGCGGTTTTCATGCCCGCAGGGCCCCAGATGTGCCGGCGATACAGGGTTTCCAGGCCGGTGCCGGTTTCGCTTTCGATCAGCTCCGAAATCACCCGGAAGTTGCCGTTGCTGTAGGAATACTGGGTGCCCGGCGGGAAATGCCCGGTTTTCATCCGGGCAATCAGCGGCAGCGCATCTTCCCGGCGGAAGGTCTGTTCGGCGAAAGCGCCTTGCAACACCGTCAGCGCCCAGTAATCGCGCAAGCCCGATTGGTTGTCGCAAAGCTGGCGCAGGCTGGGCAGGGGGGTGGTAAAACTTGGCAGGAATTCCGCTACCCGCGCATCCAGCCGCGCCGGATCACCGATGGTGGCCAACAAAACCTGACAGGTGAATTGCTTGGAAATCGAACAGATCGGCAGGCGGGTGTCGATGGTCATCGACTGGGCGGTGTCCAGATTGGCAAACCCCCAGGCCCGCGCCGCGATGATCTGGCCGTTGTGCATGACCCCCGCAACCCCACCCGGGCCTGCAAAGCGTTTGGGCAGGGCATCCAGGGCGGCGTCAAGGGCGGGGATGTCGATCATGGCAAGGGTCAGAGCGCGCCCTTGGTCGAGGGCAGGGCGCCTGCCATGCGGGGATCAGGCTCGACCGCGTCGCGCAAGGCGCGGGCCACCGATTTGAAGGCGGCCTCGGCGATGTGGTGGCTGTTGAACCCGTGGATCAGATCGACATGCAGCGTGATGCCGCCATGGGTGGCCAGCGCCTGAAAGAACTCGCGCACCAGTTCGGTGTCGAAACTGCCGATCTTTGCGCTGGGCATTGTCAGGTTCCAAACCAGAAAGGGCCGCGCCGAAAGGTCAAGCGCGCAGGCAACCTGCGTGTCGTCCATCGCCAGCCGGAAATGGCCATAGCGGCGGATGCCCTTCTTGTCGCCAAGCGCCTTGGTCAGCGCCTGACCCAACGCAATTCCGCAATCTTCCACTGTGTGGTGATCGTCGATATGCAGATCGCCCTTGGCCTTCAGGCGAATGTCGATCAGCGAATGGCGCGCCAATTGGTCCAGCATATGGTCGAAAAAGCCAACGCCGGTCTGGCAATCGGATACCCCGGTGCCATCAAGGTTGACCGACACGTCGATGGCGGTCTCGTTGGTCTTGCGGGTGATTTCGGCCTTGCGCATGGGTGTCTCCCTTTGGGCTTGCCCGCCTTATAGGCTGCGCGGCCGGGCTTGCAAAGCCTTTGATCCCGCGACTAGATGGCGCCCGACAGACGAAAAAGCGGGTGCGCGATGCAGTGTTTCAAGGCCTATGACATTCGCGGGCGGCTGGGGGAAGAGTTGAACCCAAGCATTGCCCGCACCATCGCGCGGGCCTTTGGCGAGGAAATCGGCGCGACGCGGGTGGTGCTTGGCCATGATCCGCGCGCCTCATCGGCAGAGCTGTCGGCTGCGGTGGCCGAAGGGCTGCGCGACGCGGGCGCAGAGGTGCTTGTGCTGGGCCTGTGTGGCACCGAAGAGATGTATTTCGCGGTGGATCATCTTGGTGCCGATGGCGGGATCGAGGTGACGGCAAGCCATAATCCCATGGATTACAACGGCATGAAGCTGGTGGGGGCAGGCGCGCGCCCCCTGTCGCCCCAGGTTTTCGCGGCGGTAAAGGCACGGGCCGAGGCGGGGGATTTCGGTCCGGCTAAACGGGCCGGCCAAAGCGCGGTTGATCCGCGCGAGGCGTTTGTCACGCGGCTGATGTCATTTGTGGATCTGGGCGCACTTCGGCCTTTGAAGATCGTGGTGAATGCCGGCAATGGCGCGGCTGGGCCCAGCTTTGATGCGTTGGCGCGCCGTCTTGAAGATGCCGGCGCGCCCTTGGCCTTTGAGCGCATGCACCATCAGCCGGATGGTCGGTTTCCCAATGGCATTCCCAACCCCTTGTTGCCGGAAAACCAACCGCCAACAGCGCGGGCGGTGGTAGAGGCAGGGGCCGATCTGGGCGTTGCTTGGGACGGCGATTTCGACCGTTGTTTTTTCTTTGATGAAACCGGAGCTTTTGTGGCGGGCGAATATGTGGTGGGGCTTTTGGCCGAGGCGTTTCTTGCCAAAGAGCCGGGGGCAACGATTGTCCATGACCCCCGCGTGGTGTGGAACACCCAAGACATCGTCGGCCGCGCCGGGGGCCGGGCGGTGATGTCGCCGACCGGGCACGCCTTTCTGAAAGCCGCAATGCGGACGCATGGGGCGGTCTATGGCGGCGAGATGTCGGCGCACCATTATTTCCGCGATTTCATGTGTTGTGACAGCGGCATGATCCCGTGGCTTTTGGTGGCCGAACTGATCGGGCGCAGTCGCAAAAGCCTGTCGCAGCTTTTGGCCGGGCGAAGGGCGTCGTTCCCCTCTTCGGGCGAGGTGAATTTCCGGGTGGCCGATGCCAAGAAGATCGTTGCCAAGATCGCCTATACCTATGGCGCGCAGGCCGAAGATGTCGACAATCTGGATGGCCACAGCTTTGACATGGGAGCCTGGCGGTTCAATCTGCGATCGTCAAACACCGAACCCCTGTTGCGCCTGAACGTCGAGGCCCGTGCCGACCGCGGCGGCGATGCCGGGCTGGTGGCGCTGAAAGTGGCCGAGCTTTCGGGCGTGATTTCGGGCTAGACCCCATACCGGTTTTGGCCCCGAGCGGGGGCTTTGGGGACGCCCCCGCATCGGTCAAGGCTGGTGGGGAAGGTCAGCTTTGACTTAACCGGCACCGGCCCGTATGATTGGAACATCTGTAGAACGTTGGTGGCGGCCCCATGCATTCAACCAATTACCTCGATACGTTGATCTGTCCTGCGGAAGATTGTCTGTCCGTGGCCGCGGTGCCAGTCAAGGCGGGTTCTATCGCCTTGCTGCAATATGAGCTGCTGGCGGCAAACCCCTATGGCATGACTTCGGATGATGTCCTGTCCAAAGTTGCCGCTCAAAGACAAGGTATCGACGACAAGGATTTCGCCAGCTTTCGGACGCAGTATTTTTCCAAAGGGCAGCCTTGCTTTCGCGCCTCTCCACTCACGAAAACCCATGGCTGGGCTGTGCATTCAAACTCGGACGGGTGCGTTGCCCTGCTGTCGCCAAAGGGGCCTGAGTTTGCGGATCTGTGGCACAACGACAAGGTCAAGAAGCTTACCGCAATGAGAAGCAAGCGCGCTTAGTTTGTGCCCCGAAACTTACGGCCCTGAAACTTAAGCCCCTAAAACTTAAGGCCCCGAAATGCCGCGCTTTGGCGCATGCGCCCCCTTGTCTGATCTGCCACCCCTAACCCAAAAGCGCGTCAATCTCTGCGCGGCTGGGCATGGCGGCGGCCGTGCCCGGGCGGGTGACGGAAATGCCTGCGGTGGCCGAGGCAAAGCGCAAGGCAGCTTCAATGGGCATGCCTTCGGACAGCGCCACGGCAAAGCCGCCGTTGAAAGCATCGCCCGCCCCGGTGGTATCGACGACTTTGCCAAGGCGCATCGCCGGGCAATGCAGCGTCGTGGCCCCATCGCAGTAGAGCGCGCCTTGACCGCCAAGGGTGACAACCACCGCCCCCACCCCGCGCGCCAAAAGCGCCCTTGCGGCGGTCTCGGCGCTGGTGGGGTCGGTCACGGGCAGGCCTGTCAACGCCTCGGCTTCGGATTCGTTGGGGGTGAGATAGTCGCACAAGCCAAGCATGGCGTCTGTCAGGCTGGCAGCCGGGGCAGGGTTCAGGATGGTGGTGACGCCTGCGGCACGGGCGATCTCAAGCCCGCGCTGGGCGGCGGGGATTGGTTGTTCCAACTGGGTGATGAAGATGGCGGCGCCTTCGATCAGGGCGGCGCGGTTTTCGACATCGGCCACAGAAATGCGGTTGGCCGCCCCCGGTGTCACGATGATGGCGTTATTGCCGGTGGCTTCGTCCAGAAAGATCATCGCGGCACCGGTAAAGCTTTCGGCGTCGATGGTCACTTCGGGGGTGACGCCGGCCTTGTCCCAGATGCTGCGGGCCATGGCGGCAAAGTCATCATTGCCCAGCCGGGTGATGAAATGCGCCTTGCCCCCGGCCATCGCCGAAGCAACCGATTGGTTCGACCCTTTCCCGCCGGGCCCAAGAGCAAAGCCACTGCCCAGAATGGTTTCGCCCATACGCGGCATCCGGGCGGCGCGAAAGGCGGCGTCGGCCACGAAGATGCCAAGATTTACAATAGGTTTCATTGGGTTAGCTTTCTGGCATTATGACGCCCTTGCGGAACATGAAGCAGCCGTAAAGGCGGCGCTCTCCGGTTTGGACGATGGCGAAGGCCTGTTTGGCCATGTCGTAATAGGCAAAGCGGTCAATTCCGGGAAGGGGGCGGGCGCGGCCCTCGGCGTGGTCAACTTCGGCCTGCACTTCTGATTGTACCGGGGGCAGGGCGGTGGGGTCGCCGACCACTTCCATGCGGGCTGCGAACTCGGGCACGAAATTGTCCAAAGGCAGCACCGACAAAATGGCGCGGGCGGCTTCGGCTGATGTCAGGTTTTCCATCGTCAAAAGCCGGCCGCTGACGGTGTGGCGGGCCAGCGAGGCGCCGGGAAAGTTCACATCCGTCAGCATCAGCATGTCGCCATGCCCCATCGCGCGCAGCGCGTGCAGCAGATCGGCGTTCAGCCGGTGATCGATTCCCTTCAGCATGCCTGCCTCCTGCGTTTCGGGCAGGCTGCGCGAAATCGGACCATCTGGTCAAGAAGCGCCGTTCAGGTCCAGACCTGATCCGGGTCAGGCAGGGGGATCGCGTCAAGCAATTCGCGCGTATAGGCCGCCTTGGGCGCGTCAAACACCTCGGCCGTGGCGGCGTTTTCCACGATCTCGCCCTGATAAAGCACCAAGACCCGGCTGCAAAGGCGGCGGATCACCGAAAGGTCATGGCTGATGAAGGCCAGCGTCAGCCCCAATTCCTGAACCAGCCCTTCCAGCAGGTTCAGCACCTGCGCTTGTGACGACACATCCAGCCCCGACACGATTTCATCGGCCAGAATGAATTCAGGCCGCAGCGCGATGGCGCGGGCGATGCCGACACGCTGGCGCTGCCCGCCTGACAGTTCGTGCGGGTAGCGGTTGGCAAAGCCGCGGGACAATCCGACATGGTCCAGCGCGTCCATCACCCGCGCCGGCACATCTGCAAAGCCATGCAACGACAGCGGGGCTGCGATGATCTGGCCAACACGGTGGCGGGGGTTCAGGCTGCTCATCGGGTCTTGAAAGATCATCTGAAAGCGCCGTCTCAGGGGGCGCAGGCCGTCTTCATCCAGATGGGTGATGTCTTGGCCATCAAACAAGATGCGCCCGCCCGTCGGTTCCAAAAGCCGCACCATGGCGCGACCCAGCGTCGATTTGCCCGACCCCGAGCCGCCGACAATGCCCAGAATCTCACCCTTGGGCAGGGTGAAGCTGAGGCCTTTGAGAATATCAATCCGGGGTGCCTGCCCCAAAAGCGGCTTTTTCGTCATGTCGGGCAGCGACAGGCGCAGGTCTTCGATGGTGAAAAGATCAGCCATTGCGCTGGCTCCGGTCATGGGCGGCAACTTCGGCCTGAACTGCGGCGATCACGGTTTCGGGCACAGGTGTCAGGCTGGCCAAAGGATCGGTGTATTTCGGTGTCGCGGCCAACAAGGCGCGGGAATAGGAATGCGCCGGTTCGCGGAAAAAGTCGCGCACCGTTGTCCGTTCGACCACCATGCCCCCGTAAAGCACCGAAAGCGACTGGCAGACCTTGGACACCACGCCCAGATCATGGGTCACGAACAAAAGGGCGGTGCCGTGGCGGGCCTGCATTTCGGCGATCAGCTTCAGGATCTGCTTTTGCACCGTGACATCCAGCGCCGTGGTCGGCTCATCCGCCACGATCAGCTTTGGTTCGGCGGCAAAGGCGCTGGCTATCAGAATGCGCTGACGCATGCCGCCCGAAAGTTCGTGAGGATAGCTGCGCATCACCCGAACCGGATCGGGGATATGCACCTCGTCCAACAATTCGCGCGCGCGCGCCTCGGCCGTGCTGCGTGCCCAGCCAAGGATATCGACCAGCCGGTCGGTGATTTGCGGACCGATCCGGCGCGAGGGGTTCAACGCCGTCAGCGGGTCTTGGGGGATCAGCGCTGCGGTTGCGCCGATGCGGCGGCGCCGTTCAGCCGGGGGCAGGCGCAAAAGATCAACCCCATCCAGTTCGATCGTGCCATGGGTGATTTCGATCGACGTGGGCAAAATACCCAAAAGCGCCTTTCCGATCATGGATTTTCCGGCACCGCTTTCGCCGACCAACCCATGCACTTCGCCCGCCTCGACCGATAAGAACACATCGCGCAAAATGGGAAAAGAGGTGTCCCGCAGGCGGGCAGAAAGGCCCTTTATGGCAAGAAAGCTCATCTCAGCACCGGATCGAAGCGGTCTTTCAACCCTTCGCCAAGTTGGGAAAACGACAAAACGGTCAAAAACAGCGTGACCAGCGGGAAAACCAGCACCCACCACGCCTGATGGATCGAGGTGCGGCCCTCGGCGATCATGCCGCCCCAGGTTGGATCATCGGTCGAGATGGACAGGTTGACGAAGGACAAGATCGCCTCGACGATCACGGCAATGCCCATCTCCAGCGTCAAAAGCACCACGATGGTTGGCAGCACATTGGGCAGGATTTCGGTGAACATCGTCGAAATCCGCCGCCGCCCCGCCACTTGGGCCGATGCGACATAGTCCATCGCACCTTGCGCCATGGCCTCGGCCCGGACAACGCGGGCAAAGCGCGTCCAGTCGATCACCACAATGGCAAGGATGATCGAGGTCAGGCCCGGCCCCATCACCGCGATCAGCAGGATCGAAAACAGAACCGGCGGAAAGGCCATCCAGATATCAATGGCGCGCGAAATAACCACATCGACCCAGCCGCGCAGAAACCCCGCCATGAGGCCCAGCGTGGCCCCGATCAAGCAGGTGAGCGACCCCGCCACCAGCGCCACGATCAGCGCCAGTCGCGCGCCGTAAAGAATGCGGCTCAGCACATCGCGGCCCAGACTGTCGGTGCCAAGATAAAAGCCGGGTTCGGCCCCTTGCACCCAGGCGGGCGGCAAACGGCCCAGAAACAGGTCTTGTGCCAAAGGGTCATGCGGGGCGAGCCAGGGCGCGCAAAGCGCGGCCATCACCAAAAACGCGATCCACCCCCCCGAAAGCCAAAGCTTCAGCCCGACACGGCGGCGTATCTGTGAACGTCCATCAGCCATGACGCAACCTCGGGTTCAAGAAAGCATAGCTAAGATCGACAATCAGGTTCACGGCAGTGAAAATGGCGGCAAACAGAATGACGATCCCCTGGATCAAGGGCAGATCGCGGTTAATCACCGCATCAATCGCCATATTGCCAAGCCCTTCATAGGAAAACAGCCGTTCGATGATGACCGTCCCGCCGATCAGAAAGGTGAACTGCACCCCCACCAGTGTCAGCGTTGGCAAGATGGCGTTTGGCAGGGCTTCGCGCAGGATGACATGGTTTTCGCCATAGCCCTTGGTGCGGGCAAGGGTCACATAATCCAGATGCATGGTTTCCTTCAGGCTTTGCTTCAAAAGCTGCCCGATGATGGCGGCAAGCGGAATGGCCAGCGCCAAGGCGGGCATGAACATATGGCTGACGATATCGGCCCAAAGATCAAAGCGCAGCCGCAAGACACTTTCGAAAAGATAGAAATTGGTGGTGAAGGGCAGGTCCAGACTGGGCGTTACCCGGCCCGAGATATGGAAGACCGGCCACAACACCCCAAAAAGCAGGATCAAGACCAAGCCCCACAGAAAATCCGGCACCGACAGGGCCATGCCATTGCCCACGTCAATCGCGGCTTCCACCGATGTGCCGCGGTTGCGCGTGCCGGTCAAGGCGATGAAACCGCCGATGAAAACCGCAATGACCAGCGCCATGATTGAAAGTTCCAGCGTGGCGGGAAGGCGCCCCAGCACCAGCCCCAACACCGGCTGGTTCGAGGTGATCGAGGTGCCGAAATCGCCTTGGACCACGCCTTGAAGCCAGATCAGGAATTGCTCGGGGATGGATTTGTCAAACCCATAGCGCGCGGTCAGCCGGGCCACGTCGGCTTCGGTGGCGCCTGGCGGCAGCATCATGGCGATCGGGTTGCCGGGCACGACCCGGATCACGAAAAACACGATCACGGCCACCCCGGAAAGGGTGATGGCGGTGGTGAAAAGGCGCAACAGAAACGCGCGGAAAAGCTGCATTGCGAGGGGGGTGTCCGGGCTGGCAAAAGGGCGGGGCAAGAACGGGCGGCCCGTTCTGGAGACTGGGATCGTCTGCAGTTTTATGCGGCGATTTTCGGGAAAGTGGTTGCGGGGAGCAAATGCCCCCCGCAACCGGTTGCGGCCCTTAGGCGCGCTTCATCAGATGCGGCAAAAGCGCGCCCGAAGCATGCGGCGTCACCACAACGCCCGGTGCTGACAAGATCGGTTGGACATATTGCAACAGCGGGATGACAAGCGCGTTTTCCGCAATGTACCTGTCGACCGCTTTCCAGCCATCGATGCGCTTGGCCTCGTCCTTTTCGCCCCACAGAGGGCCGATCATGTTGATGAGATCTTCGCCATCCCAAACCGAATGCGGGCTTGGGCCGAACATGGCGAAACCGGTCGAGGTCGTGGGATCGCCCACCGAGTTGCCCCAGTTGTAGAAGGCCGCAGGCGCCAGTTGGTCCGCCCCGCGCAGCTCATAGTGCTTTGCGATCTCGTAAATTTCGATCTCGGCCTCGATGCCCACCTTGCGCCACAGCCCGACGATAGCCTGGATCATCTCGTAATCCTTGGGCTTGAAGCCCTTGGTGGTCTGGATCTTGAACTTGACAGGATTTTCCGGGCTGTAGCCCGATGCCGCCAGCAGCTCGATCGCCTTGGCCTCGTCATAAGGCACCGAGATCGACGCGTCATAGGCATCGTATTGCGCGGTTTCCAGCGTATCGATCTTCACGCCATAGCCGCCCAGAAGCCGGTCAATGATGGCCTGCTTGTCAATGGCATGCACCGCGGCCTTGCGCACGTTCGGGTCCAGCATGACGTCGATGTCATTCAGGAAGATCATGCCGATGTCCGAGATCGGGGCTGCCACCCCGGTCAGGCTGGTCTTCAGGCGGTCATACTCCTCGTAAGGCACTTCCAGCGTGACATGGGCATTGCCCGATTCCACCTCGGCCACGCGGGCGGCGGCATCGGTGACGAACTTGATGGTCACGGTCTTGAACTCGGGCGCGCCACCCCAATAGTTTTCATTCGCCTTCAGGCGGACAAAGGCGTTGCGCTCGAACTTTTCGACCATATAGGGGCCGGTCCCGATCGGGGCGGCTTCAAAGCCTTCGGCCCCGACTTTTTCGTAATAGGCCTTGGGCAGGACATAGCCGGTCAGGAAATACATCCACTTGAAGATCGTCGGGTCGAATTGCACGACATCGGCGATCACCTTGTTGCCATCGACCCGGTGGTTGGCAAGCGTGCCCCAGACGAACTGGATCGGGCTGCCGGTTTCGGGGTTGGCCACGCGCGCCAGGCTCCACGCCACGTCTTCGGCCGTGAAGGGGCTGCCGTCATGCCAGGTTACCCCTTCGCGGACCGTCATCCAGACCTGGGTCTTGTCATCGTTCCAACCCCATTCGGTCAACAGGCCGGGGGCAGGTTGCAGATCGGGTTGCTGCAGGATGTATTGGTCGAAGACCGACTGATACAGGCCCTGAAGGGTGGGGTTCACAGCGCTTGGGCCAACCGTCGGGTCCCATGCGGGCAGATTGACGTTTGAGGCGATGACCAACTCATCAATGGCTTGGGCAAATGCGGGCAGCGTGAAAGCCCCCGCAGCAATGCTGGCGGCCGAGAGTTGCAGAAGCGAACGGCGTGAGAGTTTCATGGTGTTTCCTGTTGGTTGAGTTTCTGGGTTTCTTTTTGTTATCTGAAGTTCAGGCGCTATTTTCCAGCCAGTTTCCGGGCCAGAAGATAGCCCGGCCCCGCGCCTGTGCCCGCGCCGGGCCAGACAGCGGCACCGGTAAGGTGCAGGTTCTTGATCGGCGTTGCGCCATCGGCATGGCCGCGTGCAGGCCGGAAAAGGAAATGCTGCGCCATATGGTGGCTGCCGCACACCTGATCGCCGCCGACAAGGTTGGGGTTTTCGGCCTCCAATTCCTTGGGCGTGACAATCCGGCGGCCAAGTATTTTCGCCCGGGTGCCAGGGGCATAGGATTCCAAGATGTCCAGCGCGCGTTCGGCCATCGGTTCGGCCGCCTCTGCCCAATCGGTGGCGGTGATCTCTCCCTTGGCATCGCCTTTGATCGTGCCGGGGGTCATGCGCACCTGCAGCCACAAGACATGCTTGCCCTCGGGCGCCCGCGAGGGGTCTTGGCCCGTGGGTTGGCCCACGACCAAGATCGGCTCATCCGGCAAAAGCCCGGCCTGCGCTTGGGCATAGGTTCGCGCCATTTGGTCAAGGCTGGGGGCAAGATGCACATAGGCAAAGCTTTTCAGCGCCGCACCTGCCGCCCAATCGGGCAGGCCATCCAGCGCCAGATGAATCATCATCGTGCCGGGGGCACGGGTAAAATCTGTCATCGCCTTGTCAAAGGCCGGTGTCATGCCACCGGTCAAACGGGGCAGGGCGCGCGGGGCAACGCCGGCAATGACCGCGCGGCGCGCCGTTATGCTGCGCCCGTCTGCCAGTTCAACCCCCGTGGCAATGCCATCGCGATGCAGGATGCGGCTGACAGGGGCATTGCATGCGACATGCCCCCCCCGCGCGGTGATTGCCGCGACAAGGGCCGTGATGATGGTATCCGCGCCCCCCTTGCCCAAAGCCATGCCAAAGGCTTGGCCCGCCATGCCTTCAAGATAGGGGAACAGCGCGCCCCCCGCGATGTCAGGGGCGAAATCCAGATGCATGCCCCATGCGCCCAACATCGCCTGAACCTGCGGCGATTCAAAGGTTTGGCCAAGCCATTGTCGCGGCGATTGCAGCAGAAAACGGCCCATGTCCAACGTGCCGCCCAGCCCTTTGGCGCGGAGTGTTTTGAACATGAAATATGCAAGCGCACGAAACTGCATCGGGCTGCCCAGAAGCCCGAAGATATGCGGCGCTTCGGTGCCGAAGGCATGCATCAACTGGCCCCATGTTTCGGCATCGCGCGCCGAAAACCCGGAGATCCGCGCTGTGGTCTCTGCCATGTCGGTGGAAACACCGCACCATTTCCCATCCGGGAATGCGCTGGCAAAGGGCTTGGACACCGGCACGAAATCGGCACCATGGCCGGCCAGTTCCGCCGCATTTTCCTTGAAAAAGCCGCTTCCGGCGAAAAGCGACAGGTTCATCGCCGCCCAGTCGTGGCGAAATCCCGGCAGCGTATATTCCCCTGTTTTCACCGCGCCGCCCGCAACCGGGGCCTGTTCAAACAGCCCGACGCGCCATCCCTTTTTTGCCAAGTGCAACGCACAGGCCAGCGCATTGTGGCCCGCGCCAATAAAGACAGCGTCGAAAGTATCCGGCATGGAATCTTCACCCCGTTGTTGCAGAGATATTTGCAAATGCATTTAAATCTGTCTAGGGTGAATCGAGAGGGGTGAAGATGCGCCCCAGCCAACAGGGAGATGAAGATGACTTCTGCAAATGTGCTGGCCAGCCTTGCCGGAATGCTGGCTTCGGGCGGGGTTGAGGTGGTGGATTGCACGGGCGTTCTTGGACCCGAAACACCGCTTTTGAAACTGCCGCCGGATTTCGCCAAAGACACCCCGCCGATCAAGATCCATCGCATTTCGGAATATGACAAGGACGGCCCGTTCTGGGCTTGGAACTGGCTTGAACTGGGCGAACATTCCGGCACCCATTTTGACGCGCCGCACCATTGGATTACTGGCAAGGACTATGCCGACGGCTATACCGACACCCTTCCGGTGCAGCGCCTGATCGCCCCGGTGAACGTGCTGGATTTCAGCGCGGAATGCGGTGCAAACCCTGATTTTCTGCTGACCATTGACCATGTGAAGGCCTGGGAGGCCAAGCATGGCGCGATCAAGGCCGGCGAATGGGTGGTGCTGCGGTCTGATTGGGACCAGCGCGCGCATGATGAAAACCTGTTCCTCAATGCCGACGAAACCGGCCCCCACACCCCAGGCCCAACTGCCGAGGTTATCGAATACCTTCTGGCAAAAGGCATTGTCGGTTGGGGCAGCCAGTGTATCGGCACCGATGCGGGGCAGGCCGGTGGCATGACGCCGCCCTTCCCAGCGCACAATCTTTTGCACAAGAACAACTGCTACGGTCTGGCCAGCCTTGCCAATCTTGACAAGCTGCCCGCCAAGGGCGCGATCCTGATTGCGGCACCTTTGAAGATCAACCAGGGCACCGGATCGCCGATCCGGGCGCTGGCGCTGGTTCCGCGCGGCTGATCTTGGCCCATGGGCAGTGAAGATGGGATGGGCGCAATAGCCCATCCCCTTGGTTTCCTTTGCTTAAAATAGGATGAGCATGGGCTTTGATCACATCATCATCGGTTCGGGCATCAACGGGCTTGTGGCTGCGTCCATGTTGGCGCTGAAAGGCGATCGCGTTCTGGTTCTGGAACGCGAGGACCGGTTTGGCGGCTGCATGCGGACCGAGGAAATCACCCTACCGGGGTTTCATCATGATGTGATTGCGGCAACGTTCGTTTTGTTCATGACTTCGCCCGCGGGGGCCACCCTTGGCCCGCATCTGGCGCGCCATGGCTTTGACTATTGCCACAGCGCCACGCCGACAGCGGTGGTGCGGCCGGACGGGTCTTCTTTGGTTCTGACCATGGATCAGGCCGCGAATGTCGCCAATTTCAATGCCTTGGCAGCGGGGGATGGGGACAGCCACGCGGCCGACGTGGGTGGCATCGCGGCGGATGCGCCGTTTCTGTTTGCGCTATTGGGGGGCGATCTGTGGTCTTGGGGCACGGCCAAGCTGATGTTCGGGCAGATCCGCAAACGCGGCCTACGCGGGCTTGCAGCATGGCTGGGCGCGGCCCTTGCCCCGGCGCGGGGCTGGCTTGAGACGCAGTATCAAAGCCCGCTGGTGCAGGCACTTTGGGCGCCCTGGGTTCTGCACACCGGTCTGACCCCCGAGGCGACCTATTCGGCCCAGATGGGCAAGGTGATTGCTTTTGCGCTGGAAGCCGCCGGCGCGCCGATTGTGCGCGGTGGATCAGGGGCGGCAGTGCAGGCCTTTCAGGGGCTGATCGCCGAAAAGGGCGGCATGCTGCGCTGTGGCGCGGATGTTGAAGAAATCACGGTGCAAAATGGCCGGGTCACGGGTGTCCGGCTGACCTCGGGCGAACATATCGCCGCGAAATCGGTGCTTGCCTCGGTTGCGCCGGGGCAGCTTTACGGCCGCTTGCTCAAATCCGTGAACCTGCCCGAAGACCGGGAAGGGGCCCGCAAGTTCCGCCATGGGCGTGGCAATTTCCAACTGCATTTCGCGCTGGATCGCCCGCCGGAATGGCTGGCACCGGGGCTGGAAGATGTCGCATTGGTGCATCTGTCGGACGGCATCGACGCGGTGTCGAAATCGGCCAATGAGGCGGAGCGCGGCATGCTGCCCGCCACCCCCACGATCTGCGTTGGCCAGCCGCAGCGGCTGGACCCATCGCGCTGCCCCGAGGGCAAGGCGATTTTGTGGCTGCAAATTCCCGATGCCCCGCGCGTCATCAAAGGTGATGCGGCGGGCGAGATCACCGGCCAGGACTGGGACGCGGTGAAAGAGGCTTTCGCCGACCGGCTGGAGGCCATTCTTTCCAATCATATCAAGGACTTTTCCGCCATCAAACTTGCACAGCGCGCCTATAGCCCCAAGGACCTTGAGGCGATGAACGTGAACCTTGTCGGCGGCGATCCCTATGGCGGGCATTGCGGCATTGACCAGTTCTTCATCTGGCGGCCCTTTGCCCATTCCACCAATGGCACCGGCCCGGTGCGGGGGTTGATCCACATCGGGGCCTCTGCCCATCCCGGCCCCGGCCTTGGCGGCGGGTCCGGCTTTAACGCGGCAAAGAGGCTGGGCGCATGACCGATCAGCTTTCTCGGGTGCCAAAGCTGGGCGAGGTTGGTCTGACCAACTTTGCGCCCTATCTGATGAACCGCATTATGGGGCGCTATAACGCGTCGTTCCGCGATGAAATGGCCGAAATGGGCCTGACCACGCCAAAAGCCCGCGCATTGGCTGTGTTGACGGTGGTCGACGGCCCGCTGATCCGCGAATTGTCGGTCTTTACCGTGGTCGAACAGTCAACGCTGAGCCGCGCGCTGGATCAGATGAACACCGAAGGTCTGATCCGCCGCGAAACCGACGCATCCGACAGCCGCGCTGTGCGGGTTTTCATCACCGAAGCCGGGCGCAGCGCTTTCGAAGAACTTTGGCCCCATATGGCGCAGGCCCAGGCCCGCATGTTCCGCGGCATTCCTGAAGACGAGCGCCGGGCCTTTGTCGCGACCTTGCAGAAGATGCTGGTCAACATCCGCAAGCACGAAATTTAAGAGGCAAGCATGGCAGAACGCAGCTTCAAAGCCGAGGTCGAGCATCTGAGACTGGGCGCGGGTGAAACCTTTACCGGGGAAGGCATTCTTGCCATTACCAAGGCGCTTTTGGAAAGCGGGGTCGGCTATGTCGGCGGCTATCAGGGCGCGCCGATCAGCCATCTGATGGATGTTCTGGCTGATGCCGAGGAATTGCTTGGCGAACTTGGCGTGCGGTTTGAGGCCAACGCCAACGAGGCGGCGGCGGCGGCCATGCTGGCGGCAAGCGTGCATTATCCCATTCGGGGTGCTGTCACCTTCAAGGGGCCGGTTGGTGTCAATGTGGCGTCGGATGCCTTGGCCAACCTGTCGTCCTCTGGCGTGACCGGTGGGGCGATGGTGATTGTGGGCGAGGACTACGGCGAAGGCTCGTCCATCATGCAGGAACGCAGCCACCCCTTCGCGATGAAGGCCCAGATGTGGCTTTTGGACCCGCGCCCGAACCTTCCGTCGATCGTGAAGATGGTGTCGGACGGGTTTGATCTGTCAGAGGCCTCCAACACCCCCGTCATGTTGATGGTGCGCATCCGGTCTTGCCATGTGACCGGCAGCTTCACCACCCGTGACAACCAGCGCCCGACACTCACGGTGAAGGATGCTCTGTCCAGCCCCCGGTCCGATTTCGCCCGCGTCGTGCTGCCGCCGATGTCTTATGCGCATGAGCAGGACAAGGTGAAAAACCGTTGGCCCGCGGCGGAAAAATTCATTCAGGAACGTGGCCTGAACGAGTTTTTCGGCCCCAAGGATGGCAAGTTCGGCATTGTGGTGCAGGGGGGCATGTATAACGGGCTTATCCGCGCGCTTCAGCGTCTTGGTCTTGCCGATATCTATGGCAACACCGAGGTGCCGCTGTATGTGCTGAACGTGACCTATCCCCTGATCTCGTCGCAGTTTCTTCAATTCTGCGACGGCAAGGACCATGTCCTTGTCATCGAAGAAGGGCAGCCTGAATTTATCGAAACCCAGCTTGGCAGCTTTCTCTATCGCGCCGGTGCGGGCGTGAAGCTGCATGGCAAAGGCGTGTTCCCGATGGCGGGGGAATATACCGGCGTTGTCATGCTGGATGCGGTGGAAAGCTTCATTCGCACCGCAGCCCCCCATATGCTGCCCGCCGCTGTGCGTGCGCCAAACATGGACCGCCCGGCCATTCCAGACCTGACAAAGACCGTGCCGATCCGCCCGCCCGGCTTTTGCACCGGCTGCCCGGAACGGCCGATTTTTGCCGCGATGAAACTGGTGGAAAAGGAACTGGGCAAGCACCAGATCGCGGCCGATATCGGGTGCCATTTGTTTGCAAGCCTGCCGCCGTTTGAAATTGGCGGGGCGACCATGGGCTATGGGCTTGGCCCGGCGGCGAACGGTGCCTTTGACGGGGGTGGCGAAAAGAGGGCGGTGGCCTTCATCGGCGATGGTGGCTTTTGGCACAATGGGCTGAACTCGTCCTTTACCAATATGGCCTTCAACAAATCTGATGGTGTGGCGATCATCGTTGACAACTATTACTCGGCCGCGACGGGGGGGCAGGATGTGATGTCCTCGCGCGCCAATAATGCCACCAAGGCGACCAAGAACCCCATTTCCAAGGCCTTGAAGGGCATTGGCATCGATTGGGTGCGCCAGATTGACCGCACCTATGACGTGGCCCATCTGCGCGACACCATCCGCGAGGCGCTGACCACGCCGACCAAAGGGCCCAAGGTTATCGTGGCCTCGTCGGAATGCATGCTGAACAAACAGCGACGCGAAAAGCCCTTGGCGCTGAAGGCCATCAAGGAAGGTCGCCGGGTCGAGGCGCCGCGGTTCGGCATTGATGAGGCGGTCTGCACCGGCGATCACGCCTGCATCCGCCTGTCGGGCTGCCCGTCCTTGTCATTGAAAAAGCTGGACGATCCCTTGCGCGACGATCCGGTGGCCAGCATTGACCAATCTTGCGTTGGCTGCGGCAATTGCGGCGAGGTGGCCGATGCGGCGGTGCTTTGCCCGTCGTTCTACCGTGCCGATGTTGTCCATAACCCGGGTGCTTGGGAAAAGCGCTTGGCGCGGCTGCGCGCCGGGATCATCGGCTGGCTGCAGGCCCGTCGTGACGCCCGCCGCCTGTCGTTTGAAGGAGCGCCCGAATGACCTTGCATGCGTCAATGGACCCCCGACCCCAAGACCCCAAGATGGGCGGCATCATCAAGCTGGCGCTTCTGGCCGTCGGCGGGCAGGGTGGCGGCGTCTTGACCAGCTGGATCGAGGATCTTGCCCGCGCCAATGGCTATGCCGCGCAAGCCACTTCGGTCGCGGGGGTGGCGCAGCGCACCGGCGCCACGGTTTACTATGTGGAAATGGCCCCTCAGGGGGCGGGCACGCCGATCTTTTCGTTGATGCCTGCGGCGGGGGATGTGGACATCATGATCACCGCCGAAATGATGGAGGCGGGGCGGTCAATCATCCGCGGCTTTGTCACGCCTGATCGCACCACCCTTATCACTTCGACCCACCGGGCTTTGGCGGTGAGTGAAAAGATGGTGCCGGGCGATGGGATCGCCTCGTCCGAAGAGGTGATGGCCG
>JAIOXV010000044.1 GCA_021741465.1 Paracoccaceae bacterium | reverse complement strand
TCCGCCGTATAGGCGGTGTTCAGCGGCAGGAAGACCGCACCGATTGACACTGCGGCGGCATAAACCGCCAGCGCTTGGGGCGATTTGGCCACCTGAACCGCCACGCGGTCACCGGGCTGCACCCCGGCCACCCGCAGCGCATTTGCCGCCTGGCCGATCATGTCGTGAAAGGCGCGCGCTGACAGCTCTGCCCCCTGCGCCAACTGCATCAGGGCACCATCCCGCGTCGCAAGCGCCTGAAAAAGCCCCGAATACAACACATTCGCCATGGCTGCCCCCTGTTGCGCAATCCTTAAAGGCTTTTGCCACGCAGCGGGGCCTGTCTCAAGCCGCCTTGGAAACCGATTGTTTCGTGCCCCATCGCGTTTTGCCGCAATTCACCGCGATCAGGCCACGGTCTTGCCGCGCTTCGCCGCGAAGACAGAGCCAAGACGATACCCGAAAGGACGCCCCCAATGGCCAGATTGATCCCCTTCCTGACGCGACTAGGGCTTTTGACAAACGCCACAGACCCCGCCGAGGCCTTTGATCTGCGCCTGACCCGCATCAACACCCGCGAGGCGCGGTCACGCCGTCAGTGCGGCACCTTCAAGAAACATCTCGCCTTCAAAAATCAATTGTCACGCCCGGCAGGCGCAGCTCTTTCATAAGCTCGCGCACCTCTTGGCGCGCCGCCACGTTGGACAGGTTCAACTGATCCACCCCGGTGTCGCGCAGATCCAGCACCGTCAGGCCGCGCGGAAACAGCTCGCGGAAGATCACCCGCTCGGCAAAGCCGGGCGCCACACGAAACCCGATGCGGCGTGACAGATCTTCCAGCGCAGAACCCACCTTCTTTTTGTTGTGCATCGCCTGCGCCCCCAGACGATTGCGCAGGATCATCCAGTCAATCGGCTTCAACCCGGCCTGCGCGCGCAGCTGGCGTGCGTTCCACACCATTTCCGAATAGATCGACGGGCCTTTCACCTTGCTCGTCTCGGGGTCAATCCGCGCCAAAAGGTCAAAATCGACGAAACTGTCGTTCAACGGCGTGACCAGCGTATCGGCAAGGCTGTGGGCAACCTGCGACAGACGGGTATGGCTGCCGGGGCAATCGATGATGATGAAATCGCTGTTCGGCTCCAGGGCCGCCACCGCCGCTGACAGGCGGGCATCAAAGGGGTTTTCGCCGGCCTGCAGGCTGGCCGCATCCACTTCAGGCAGGTCAATATAATGCGGGCTGGGCAGATCAAGCCCGGCGCGCTTCAGAAAAGCCTGGCGATTTTCGACATAGCGGGCAAAGCTTTTCTGCCGCAGATCCAGGTCCAGTGCCCCCACCCGATGCCCCATCCGCACCAAGGCCGTGGCCACATGCATCGAGGTGGTCGATTTGCCCGACCCACCCTTTTCGTTTCCGACAACGATGATATGCGCCATGGTTAACCCGCCCCCCTAAGTACCGCCACCCTGCGCGGCAGGCTGCCTTTTGGCAAGAACCAGCCGATTGCGAAAGGGGCAGAGTAACAATTTGTGCAACAAGAAAACCTCTTGTCGCAAAGAAAAAGGCGCGCCCGAAGACGCGCCTTTGTTCTTGCGGTGGAATTGGATCAGAAACCCAAGCCCGCGTATTTGTTCTTGAACTTCGACACACGGCCGCCGGTGTCCATCAGCTTGGCGGTCTGGCCGGTCCATGCCGGGTGTGACAACGGATCGATGTCCAGCGCCATCTGGTCGCCTTCTTTGCCCCAGGTGGTCTTGGTCTGGAACACGGTGCCATCGGTCATTTTGACGTCGATCGTGTGATAGTCGGGGTGAATACCTTGTTTCATGGTTGCACTCCTTACTCGGATTTTTCTTTGTAGTTCGTGACTTCGGCGATACGGGCCGATTTGCCACGACGATCGCGCAGATAGTACAGCTTGGCGCGACGCACCTTGCCGCGACGCACCACGTCGATGCTGTCGATGTTGGTCGAATACAGCGGGAACACCCGCTCCACGCCTTCACCGAACGAAATTTTGCGAACCGTGAACGAGGCCGAAATGGTCATGCCGCCCTTGCGGCCGATGCAGACGCCTTCATAGTTCTGAACACGCGAACGCGTGCCTTCGGTCACTTTGTAGCCGACACGAATGGTGTCGCCGGCCTTGAAATCCGGGATCTTTTTGCCAAGCGCAGCAATCTGCTCGGCTTCAAGTTGTTCGATCAGGTTCATGCCTGTCTCCATGTGCCTGCGGTGTTTTCCGCAGAGGTGATGCCGCGTCAGAGCTTCTGGTCTTCACCGGGTCCACACTTTCGCGTGCCCGCCAGAGATGCCGCCTGCTTGTCTTGTGCCACCCCGCTGTCCTTGACCGGAGGAAGGATCCGGCAACGGGCAAAGGGAATCGCGTCCATAGGGCGAAAGCCCCGGACAGGCGGCGTATAGGCAAAGGGGGGGCGGTGGTCAAGGGGGGCCTGGGGCGGCGGTCGGCGCCCTATCGCCCTTTCTTGGCCCATAAATCCGGGCGCCGTTCGGCGGTGATCTTCTCGGCCTCTTGGCGGCGCCATTTGGCAATCTTGCCATGGTCGCCGCTGGTCAGAACCGGGGGGATCTCCATCCCCTCCCAGTCTTGCGGCCGGGTGTATTGCGGATGCTCCAAAAGCCCGTGCGAATGGCTTTCGTCTTCGATGCTTTCGGCATTGCCCAAAACGCCCGGAATCAGCCGCACCGTGGCATCCAGCATGGCTTGGGCCGCAATCTCGCCGCCGGTCATCACAAAGTCGCCAAGGCTGACTTCTTCAATCTGCCAATGGTCCAGAACCCGCTGATCCACGCCTTCGAACCGGCCGCACAAAAGGGTGATTCCGTCCGCCGCCGCCCAAGCCCGCGCGGTGGCCTGATCGAATGGCTTGCCGCGCGGCGACAGATAAATCACCGGCCAGCGCGCCCGGTCGCGCGGCGTGCCATCCGCAGCCTGCTTCAGCGCGGCGTCCACCACATCGGCCCGCAACACCATTCCCGCGCCACCGCCCGCCGGGGTGTCATCGACATTCCTGTGCTTGCCCAGCCCGAAAGGCCGCAGGTCAATCGGCTCCAGCCGCCATGTGCCAAGGTCCAGCGCCTTGCCGGTCAACGAAAGGCCCAGTGTGCCGGGAAAGGCATCTGGGAAAAGCGTGATGATTCTGGCCACCCACGCGCCCTTCAGCAGCAAGGGTTCCTCCATCAACACCCGAGGCTTCGCGCTGGCCGAGATTTGCAGCCGCCCATGGGACTTGCGCGGCGGCAGGTCAGGCTCTGAAGGATCGGACATGCGCGCACCTTTGCGGTTTCGGGCAGATCGCGCCCTTTGGCCGGTTCATAGCGGCCCTTCCTGCGCTGGGAAAGGGGTCAGTCGTCTTCACTGTCCAAGGCGCGCATCACCCGCACCATCGAAGATTTTGCGCGGCGCAACTCGTCATGGGGCAGACCTGCGCGGTTCAACCGCACGAACTGGTCGGCCAACCCGTCAACCGATTGGCGATTGTGCAGGGCAAGGGCGGGCAGGCTGGCGCGCCGATCCGCGGGCACCGCCACCAGATCATAGATCGCCTCAACCGGGCCAAGGCGGCGCTGGCCAAGATCTTCCAGATGGGCCACGGCCACCCGTGCACGCGACCCCAGCGCCATCTCCAAAGGCCCCAGCACCGCAGCAAAATCGGCAGCCCCCGCATAGCGCAGGCAGAACTGCTTTTGCTTCAGCGTCAGGTCAGGGTGCAGCGCCACCTGCCAATGCAAGGATTTCAGCCAAGCCTCGGGCGCGCGCAGCGTGAACAGCAGCGTGATGTCCAACCCTCCCTTTATTGCGGCAAAACGCGCCTCCAAAGCCGACACAGCGGCGGGCAGCGTGGCTGTTGCGGCGCGATAATCGGTCAGGCCAAAACGGCCGGGCATATGGCCCGCAAAATCTTCGGATGAAACCACCAGGACCTTGCCCGCCAGATCATCATCCAACCCATCGGCCCAGGCTTTCATGCCCGCCTGCAGGGCATCCAGCTTCTGATCGCGCGAAAACGCCCGCGCGGCACCGGTGGCGGCCGACAGGCCGGGCGTCAGTTTCAGCGTCTCGATATGGGCGAAATCGGCCAGTGCGTCGCGGTGTTCTGCCAGTGCGGCCTGAAGGCTGGTCGTACCTGTCTTGTGAAACCCCGCGTGCAGAACGATCCGCATCTTAGCCGCGCCGCGCCGTGACCAGCACCTCGGCCAGCGCGCGCAGCGGGGCGGCGGCTTTGGGGTGCAGCGCCGCCGCAGCCAAAACCGCCTCGGGGTCGGGGCAATCGGCATGGCGGGCCGGATTTTCGGCCAGCATCGCCCTGCAACGCTCGGCAAACAGCGCCAAAAGATCGGCGTCGCTCAGCTGGCGAAACAGCGCCATGGCATAGCTGCTGGCAGCCAGCGCATCGGCCACGCGGCCATCGGTGGCATGCAGCACCGCCGCGCGCCGATGGGCCATGCTGGCCGTGCCGTCATAGATCGGGTCCATCAAGGCCACCTGCAACATGTCAGGGCCAACATGCGCGGCCATCGCGGCCAGATGATCGGCCAGAACTTCGGCCGGGGTCTCTTCGGGCAAACGCGAAAGCTCGGCCACCATCCGGCTGGCAAGGGCAAGCCGCGCCTGCCGGGTGCCCGCC
Source organism: Paracoccaceae bacterium (assembly GCA_021741465.1). Classification (GTDB taxonomy): domain Bacteria; phylum Pseudomonadota; class Alphaproteobacteria; order Rhodobacterales; family Rhodobacteraceae; genus Tabrizicola_A. Next base: position 14,718 of record JAIOXV010000044.1, on the reverse strand, counting down.
TCATCCACCGTGCCCCCGTCCAGCTTTTCCATGGCCGCATCCAGCATTCCCTCAGGCATATCGGGCTGCCAAGGATCCCAGATCATGCGGGCCAAAGGAATGGACAGAAAGGAAATCGCTACCGGCAGCATCAGCGGAAAGGCGGGCAAAGCCCCCATCACGCCGCCAATTCCACGGCCGATCCCGAAGCTTACCGACACCAAAAGCGCCTGCGTCACGGCTTGGGTCAAAAGGGTCACCAGCGCCTCGGGGCGGGCCCAGTCGGCGGCGCTGCGTGGCCATTGCTGTGGCCGCAGAATGAACAGCCAAAGCAGGAAGATCGCGACAAAGACCGCAACCACGCCCCAGCCAAAGCCGCCAAGCCCGGCCAAAAGCGGCCCGAAATACAAAAGCGCCGTGGCACCTTTCAACAACCGCAGCCGAAAACTCATAACCCGCGCCCCGTTCCTTGCGCCTTGCACGCTATTGCCGCCATCAAAGCGCGGGGGACGGCGTTAGTCCAGCCCTTCCGGCAAATCGGCGATAACGCGGCCCGCGCCAAGATCAACCGTCGGCACCGCCGCCATGGTAAAGGGCAGCATCAGCACCGTCTTGCGGCCCGCGCCATTGATTTCCAGAATGTCCCCGGCCCCGTGGTTGTGCACCGCGATCACCCGGCCCAGAACGGCGCCGCCAGTGTCCAGCACCTCAAGCCCGATCAGGTCAGAGTGGTAAAATTCGTCATCGGGCAGCTTCGGCAGCCGGTCCCTGTCAACATAAAGCTCGGTGCCGCGCAGGGCATCGGCCTCTTCCTTGGTCTGAATGCCGGAAAGCCGCGCGCCCAGCCCGCCCGAAACCGGACGCGTCAACTTGATGGTGAAATTGCGCGCGCCGTCCTTGGTGTAAAGCGGGCCGTAATCGGCAATTGCCGCGGCTTCGGCGCAAAAGGATTTCAGGCGCACTTCGCCCTGAACCCCGAAAGAGCCTGCAATGGCCCCGACACAGATACGGTCATTTGCCTGCATGGTTCCCCCGGAAAAATGCGGCAGGCCCCCGAATGCCGGGGGCCTGCAATGCGATTACTCGGCTGCCGGTTCGGCGGCGCGGGCGGCTTTCTTGGCAGCGCGCTCGGCCATGGCTTTGCCGGGGGTGCCGGTTTTCGGGTTCGAACGGGTTTTCTTGGCCAGAACGCCAGCAGCTTCCAAGAAGCGGGCAACGCGGTCGGTCGGCTGGGCGCCGGTGGCCAGCAGCGCTTTGACGCGGTCCAGGTTCATCACGACGCGCTTTTCGTCGTCCTTGGCCAGCATCGGGTCATAGACGCCCAGCTTTTCCAAAAAGCGGCCATCGCGCGGCATGCGGCTGTCGGTGGCAACGATCGAATAGTGCGGACGCTTTTTGCTGCCACCACGGGCCAGACGGATTTTCAACGACATTGGGTAGTCTCCTTTGGATATCGCAAGGTGGGGTGTCCCCACCGGGGTTGGTATTCGGGGTTGGTTATTTCTGCAGTTTCTCATGATGCCTGATGACTTCACCGATGATGAAGGTCAGGAATTTCTTGGCAAATTCGGGGTCAAGGTCGGCCTCTTCGGCCAACTTCTCCAACCGTTCGATCTGGCGCGCCTCACGCGCGGGGTCAGACGGGGGAAGGTCATGCTCGGCCTTAAGCTTGCCCACGCCCTGCGTGTGCTTGAACCGCTCGGCAAGCGTGTAAACCAAAATCGCATCCAGCCGGTCGATAGACTGGCGATGCTCCTTCAAGATCTCAGCGGCGCGTATCGTGGCGTCGGTCATGCGTCCCTCGCTGCGGGGTGGCGGAAAATCCGGCTTTGGCCGTAAACTTCATGGGTGAACTCACCCTCGTAAACACAGCCCATACGGCGGGCCAAAGCCTCAGACTTTGCATTGCCGGCAACGATCAGGCTGATCGCTGTGGTCCAACCAAGAATGCGGTAAGCCCAATCTCGGGCAGCCATTGCGGCCTCAAAGGCCAGACCTTTGCCCTCGGCTTGCGCGTTCCAGATCGACCAGCCGATTTCGCGTTCGGGCCAGCCTTCGGGAAACCAAGGGCCAGACATGCCTAATGGCGCATCGGTTGCCTTGTCGGCCAGAATGAACATCGAATAGCCGCGCAAGACCCAATGGCCGGTCAAATGGCCAAAGGCCCGCCAAGCCTGCACGCGCGGCACCTTGCCGCCGACGAACGCCGCGCGATCCGATTGCAGGAAGGCGGCAAAGCTTTCAAAATCACTGGCCTTGGGGCCGCGCAAGCGCAGCCGTTCGGTTTCGATCACCGGAATGCCCGTCAGCACGATCATGCGGCCCTCCGCAGATCATGCACGATCACCACATCGCCCGCGTCCACGCCGGGGCGGCTGGCGTCAATACGCCCGCCCACCGCCAAGCCCAGCGCGATAGACCGCGCGTTGGCCGGATCAATGATGTTGATGATTTCATCCCAGCCAAAGGTCTTGCGCACCCAAGCCATCACGGCGCGGGCGGCTTCGGCGGCAATGCCCCGCCCTTCGGCCGCAGGCACCACGAACCAGCCCAATTCAGGTTCGGGGTATTCGGCGGGGTGATAAACGCCCACCTCGCCAACATAGGCACCCGCCTCAAGAACCGAGAAGGGACCATAGCCCAGCAGCGGCCATTGCCCAACCTCAGAGGCCCAGATCCGCCACGCAGCGTTGCGCGACAGGGGGCCGCCCTCCCAGACCGACCGGTCCGACGCATAGAATGCCGCGCGCGGGCCGAAATCGGCCAGCACCGGCATCCGCAGCGTCAAGCGGTCGGTATGAAGGGTGGGGGCGATCATTTCTTCTTCATCATCCCCGACAGGCCCTGCGGCAGGGTCAGGCCCCGTGGCATGCCGGGAAAGCCGCCGCCCATGCCCATGCCCTCTTTCATGCCCTTGGCCGCCGCGGCCAACTCGTCGGGCGACATCTTCGATGGGTCAGGCAGGCCGCCCGAGCCCATCATCTGCTTGATGGCCTGCTTCATCATGCCACCCTTGCCCATCTTCTTCATCATCTCGGCCATCTGCTTGTGCTGCTTGAGCAGCTTGTTCAGATCCGAAACATCCAGCCCCGCACCTGCGGCAATCCGCTTTTTGCGGCTGGCGGCCAGAAGATCAGGGTTGGCGCGTTCCTTCTTGGTCATCGAGTTGATAAGCGCGATCTGGTGCTTCAGCATCTTGTCGTTGAAGCCCGCCTCTTCGGCCTTCTTGGCCATGCCGCCCATGCCCGGCAACATGCCCATAAGGCCCTGCATTCCGCCCATTTTCAGCATCTGGTCCAACTGGCTGCGCATGTCGTTCATATTGAACAGACCCTTGGAAAAGCGCCGAGCCATCCGCTCGGCCTGCTCGGCCTCGAAGGTCTCGCGCGCCTTTTCCACCAGGGCGACGATATCGCCCATCCCCAGAATTCGGCCCGCCACACGCTCGGCCTCGAAGGTCTCGATGGCGTCCATCTTTTCGCCCAGACCGACAAAGCGGATAGGCTTGCCCGTTACCGCCCGCATCGACAGCGCAGCACCACCGCGACCGTCACCGTCCATCCGCGTCAGGACAACGCCGGAAATCCCGACCTTGCCGTCAAACTCGCCCGCCACATTGACCGCATCCTGACCGGTCAGACCATCGACCACCAACAAGGTTTCGCGCGGCTGGGCGATATCGCGCACCGCCTGAACCTCGTCCATCAGCACCTCGTCGATGTGCAAACGGCCCGCGGTATCCAGGAAAACCACATCATAACCACCCAAGGTGGCCTGCGTCTTCGCCCGCTTGGCGATCTGCACCGCGGTTTCGCCCTTGACGATGGGCAGACTGTCCACGCCGATCTGGGTTGCCAGAATGGCAAGCTGCTCCATCGCCGCCGGACGGTTGGTGTCCAACGACGCCAAGAGCACCTTCTTGCCGTTCTTTTCCTTCAACCGCTTGGCGAGCTTCGCCGTCGTCGTGGTTTTCCCCGACCCCTGCAAACCCACCATCAGAATCGCACTCGGCGGGTTGTCGATCTTCAACGCATCCGGAGCGCCGTCCCCCGCCAGCACATGCACCAACTCGTCGTGAACGATCTTCACCACCTGCTGGCCCGGCGTGACCGACTTTGTCACCGCCTGCCCGGTGGCCTTGACCTTCACCGCCTTGATGAAATCGCGCGCGACGGCCAGCGAAACATCGGCCTCCAACAGCGCGGTCCGCACCTCGCGCAGAGCGGCATCCACATCCGCCTCAGACAGCGCGCCCGCCTTGGTCAAACGGTCAAAGACGGACCCAAGGCGTTCGGAAAGGCTCTCAAACATCAGCGCACCCTTTTGGCGGTTTTGCCCCGATATGGGGCGGCGGACAGGTTTCCCCAAGCCCAAAGCAAAGCGGCACCTGTGGGCGCAACGCGCTGACAGGTGGCGATCCTTTGCACAGGGCCAAGGACCGGAAGCATGGGCCTCCGGGGAATTCAACGGCGCGGATATGCCGGTTGGGGGAGAGAGTCAAGGGGCGCAAACCCCCCGCACTCTTTACGGCTAGTAATCAAAACCCAACAGATCAAGTTAAACCAATCACTCGGGATGCCTAGTCAACACAAACTCTCGAAAAAGATCCCCCCGAGTCACCCGTGCAATCCTGCCCGTCGTGTTCTGATACATATATGAGTAATACTTTCCAAACTTGTTGTCTGGCTTCAACTTATTTTCCATTACTCTCGCTTCCAAATCCAGAAGCTTATCCTTAAGATCAAGCGGCAAGGCACCAGTGCCCTTTGTAACTTCGACAATCAAAGTGAAAAAATTCGCCTTTCTATACCACATAGAATCCGGAGGTAAATTCAAGTCACGAACAACTTCAAATGTTTGAGTCAATAAGACAAACATGCGGTCGGCGTTAGAGTATTCATCATTGTACTGTTCAATGAATTTCTCGACTGGCGCATCCTGCAAAAAATATCCTCCAGACTCCAATGTAGCCATGACATTCAAAACAAAATGTAGATCCGACATTCTTGAGAATTCAGACTCCCTAAAGACTCCAAAAATTTCCAAATCAACTTCGTCCACTACTCTTTTCGCAGTCGATATAAATGCACCATCATATACCGCATTGTGAATTTCAACTGAATCAAGCTTAAATTTAGTCAGATTGATGCGACGAAAAATCTCACGAACAGTTTCATCGGGGATTTTACCCAAGTCTCGTACAACAACCTCATAACTCAAAAACGCACCTTTTGTTTCCGGTGTTAGGTCCTTATAGGCCGGAAGCTTACTGTAGGTTCTAGCCGTACCATCAATATAGTTTCTGATCGTAGTTAGTCGTTGTTGTCCGTCAATGACGTTCCGCGTAGTTCTCATTCTCTCAATATCAACTTGGCCAGTGGAAACATATATCTCAGGAAATGGAAGACCGAGTATGATCGTATCCAAGAACTCTTCTTGGTGTGATTGGGTCCAAACAAATCGCCGCTGAAAATCCGGAGCTAGCACTAAAAGCCCATCTGAAATCTCCTTGTAGAGGCTTGCCAATGTAGGATTTGTAACAGACGGACGAATCTGAACGCTCATTTCACTTCTCCCACGATTAGAGATTTCTTAACTTTTGCGACAGACTCCATAGAGTAGCGTTCTAGATCATCATGTGACCTAAAGACGCCCGCAGATACCTTATAGTTTCCAACCTCGGATTTAGCATTTGAAATACTTTCAAAGAAATCAAACCAACTTGTCCTAAAGTCGCGGCAAGGCTCAACGTGAGGCAAAAAGTCAGGTCGCATCCAACCGATCAAAAGGTATCGCAAGAACATGTGGTATTTCTCAAATTGATTTTGCCGGAGAAACACAGAACTTGATCGGAGTTTATATTCCACATTTGCAGCAAAACTCGAAGCTTCTGCGAAAAGCCTTTCAGATACAATGGCTAAGTCTATATCGGAATCCAGTGAAAAACTTGTTCTCTTGTGTGGGCTGAAGCCGAGCTTTGCAGAACCAACAATAAATATCTCAGTATGTTGGACCCTCAAATAGTCGCACATGCGACGCTTGAAGTTATAGAAATCATCCTCTCGCCCCTGAAACACGTGTGGCGTGCCATGAATTAAATGCTTACGAACAAAGTCAACCAACTGTTCATCAGTTTCAACTGAACGCAGTTCATCAATAAATAAATCAATGCTCATTTGTGCACTCGAACAAACTTCAAGTATCGTGGCAAGTTGCGCCATGGACTTCAAGCACAATTTTTCCCCTCACCCCACCTTCCCCTCCCAAGTCGCCTTGATCGCCTTCAGCCGCGCCGTCTCCACCGCCTTGCCCGCCAGCCGCGCCTCGGCGGCTTCCTTGGCTGCCTCCTGCGCGCGGATCACCGCAAAGATCTCATCCCGCACGCGGTGTTCCACCTCTTTCGGCGTCATCTCATAGCGGGCCTCGGCCTTCACCACCTCGGCCAGACGGGCCAGCATAAAGGCGCGCAGCACCGCGTTCATCCGCGTCAGGTGGCCCTGCCCCATGGCGCGGAAGAACCGCAGCACGTCTGCGTCCAGCCGCAGGGTGACCTTCTCTTTGGCGGGCTGTTGGCGCTCTTGGGCAATGGCGTGCCACGCGGCCGGGATGCGCACGGACCCGTCCAGTTTCCAGCGCAGGTCCGTCTCCAGATCGCGCAGCACTTGGCCAAGTTGGTGAAAGGCAAAGTCGGTCTGTTTTTTCGTGGGCATGGCGGCTCTCATGGCGGGGTGGGCGCTGGCAATTGTGCCCGCCACAGGTTTACGCGCCCTTGGCCCAGCGCGCGCCCTGTCGGGACGGGGGCCATACGCGGGCCATACGCCTGCCATACGGGGGCCAGACGCGCATTCCCCCTTGCATCCGGCCCCGCAACCGGGTTCTTTCTGTGCGACCGCGCACAGGAACACCGGGTGTCATGGAAAACTGGGACGAAATTCGCACCGCATTTCAGGTTGCCCGCCTTGGCACCGTATCGGGCGCGGCGGATGTGTTGGGCGTGCATCACGCCACAGTCATCCGCCATGTTGATGCTTTGGAAAAACGGCTAGGAACCAAGCTTTTTCAAAGACATGCGCGGGGCTACACCCCCACCGAGGCGGGCCGTGATCTGCTGTCGGTCGCCCAAACCACCGAAGAGCAGTTCGGCCAGCTTGCCAGCCGCATCAAGGGTCAGGGCGAAACGGTAACGGGCGAGTTGGTGGTGACCGCCATCACCGGCATCGCCGATCTGATGGCCCCAGTCTTTGCCGCCTATGTGGCCGACTATCCCACTGTTAAAATTAAGTTTTTAACCGATATGCGGGTGTTCCGGCTGGACTACGGCGAGGCCCATGTCGCCATCCGCGCCGGCTCTGCCCCGCAAGAACCTGACAATGTCGTGCAGCCTTTGATGACCATGCAATACGGTCTTTATGCCGCGCGCAGCTATGTTGAAAAACACGGGCTACCACTCTCCGACGCCGATCTTGCCAAGCACCAGTTCATCGGCCCCGAAACAGCCGGAAGCCGCGCCCCCTTCTATCGCTGGCTGCAAGAGAAGGTACCGGCCGAGGCGATAACCTTCCGCATCACCGAACCGGCCGCGAACCTTGCCGCACTTCAGGCGGGCTTGGGCCTTGGCTTTTGCAACACCCACTTCGCCAAGCAAAATCATGATCTTGTCGAGGTCATGCCCGCCCGGCCCGAATGGGCGGCCCCTTTGTGGATTGTGACCCATGTGGATCTGCACCGCACCTTGAAGGTCCAAAGCTTTCTTGCCCACCTCAAACGCGCGGCGGCGGAATGGGCGGTATCATGCAATTGACAGAACCCCAGCGCGGGCACCTTGCCATGCTGACGTTTTCGGCGCTTGTGGCAGGCTCGTTCAGCCTTGGCGCGATGGCCGCACCCTTCGTGTCACCCGCCGCACTTACCGTGCTGCGCTTTGCGCTTGCCGGGACGCTGGTCGGGGTCGCGGCCATGGCGACAACTGGAATTCCCCGCAGCGCCTGGAAAGCGCCGTGGCGCTATCTGGTTTTGGGAAGCCTGCTGGCAGCCTATTTCGTTTTGATGTTCAAGGGCTTGCAAACCGCCGAGGCGATATCAACCGCGGCGGTCTTTACCCTAACTCCGGTGATGGCGGCGGGGTTCGGCTGGCTGCTTTTGCGCCAGATCACAACCCCGCGCATGGCCCTTGCGCTGACGGTAGGGGCCATTGGCGCGTTGTGGGTCATCTTCCGCGCAGACCTTGGCGCAGCTTTGCAGTTCCAGATCGGCAGTGGCGAGATCGTCTATTTCTGGGGCTGCGTGGCCCATGCGATCTATGCCCCCATGGTGCGCAAGCTGAACCGGGGCGAACCTGCGGTGGTGTTCACCTTCGGCATGATGGTCGCTGGATTTTTCCTTTTGGTTCTTTGGGGTTGGCGCGATGTTCTGGCGACCGACTGGGCCGCGCTGCCGGGCATTGTCTGGATCTGCCTGATTTATGTTTCGGTTGCCGCCAGTTCGATGACCTTTGTGCTTTTGCAATACGCCACGCTGCGCCTGCCTTCGGCAAAGGTCATGGCCTATACCTATCTTGTGCCATCATGGGTGATCTTGTGGGAAATGGCCCTTGGCCGCACCCCCCCCCCGGCGCTGGTGCTGGGCGGGGTCGGTCTGACGATGCTGGCGCTCTTGCTGCTGCTAAGGGACGAGGGCTAGGCCCCCGCCGCAGCCGTCCGCGGCAACGTGGCGCCATAAAATGCACCGCGCCGATATTCAATTTCAGCGCGCGGCATCGTGGACGAAAGGCCATACCCGTGGATATTTGTCGAGCGGCGTTGGAAGAGCTGACGTGGCGAACCGACTACTCTGTGCGCAAGCCTTGATAAACGATCTCGAAGAAAGGTCCGACAATGGTGTCGAGCATCGTCTTCTCGCCCGTTTTCACGACAGCCTGCACCGGCATCCCGGTCTGAATGCGGGCAGCAACCGCATCTGGAAGCGAGGCGAAATCGAGTGCGGCGGCCCCACGATAGAACGTGCGGTTATGTTGGGAATCAACCTCTGTGGTTTCTGACACACGGATCAGCGTGGTATCGTAGCTCTCACGCATCGGATCGGAAAATGTGATGAAGCGGATTTCAACAGGATCTCCAACCGACACAGCATCGATATTGTCTGGGGAAATCTCAATTTCAAATTCCACCGTTTCGAACGTCGGAACGATTGTCAGGATTTCCTGACCCGCCCCAATAGATTGCCCAACAGTATTGAAATTGATTTTCTGGATCACCCCATCCATCGGCGCGCGCAATTCTGTCCGCGCGATTTGCGCCCGCGCCACATTAAGACGCTCTTCAAGATCGGCTATTTCCAAGCTGGTTGAGATTATTTTCTCTGAGACTGATGCATCTCGATCCGCTGCCGCCGCGGCCAATTGACTTTGCGTGGCTTCAATCTCTCCCTCAAGGCTGGCGACGGTTGCTTGTGTTGACGAAATCTCGGCGTTGGCGTTTGAGATTGCGCGCTCATATACGTTGGTATTTTGGCGAGCTTCGACGCCCCGCTCTACAAGGCTGAGCTTTGCCACTTGCTCTGCACTCAGAGAGTCACGCTGTTCTGCGAGAGATGAAATACGCGCATTAAGCGCATTGACCTGCTTTTGAATCGCTGCTGTGCGATTGGATGCGCTGAGTTCTCTTGTCGCGAACAACTCTCTTGTTGCGAAGAATGCCTTCTCGTTGTCCGCAATCGCTTTCGCGATTACGGGTTCTTCAGATCGGGCAAGAATATCCGCGGGAAACTCAATTTTTTCATTGCCTGCCATTTCGGATTCAAGCCTTGCCTGAACACACCGCAGCGTGTCCAGTCGGTGGCTTAAACTTGCGCCGCCGGCCTCTGCTTTCATTGGATCAAGCGAGACGAGCAGATCACCCTTTTTAACAAATTGTGCTTCTTTTACAGAAACGCTTTTCAGAACCCCACCTTCGTCATGGTTGATCCGCTTTATGCCGGTTTCTATCGACACTGCACCGTTGGCAAAGACCGCTGTTTCAATTTTTTGCGTCGCGGCCCAAAGGCCGAAAAGACCAATACCTGTCGCTATGGCAAAATAGGCGGCGGCAATATGCCGGCGGCCATCTGCCTTTGCCAAGGGGTATGAAAAGGTCGATTTTGCCGCAGAAATATCGCTCATTGTGCAGTCCCCCCAGGTGCAAGAGTTCCGACAACAGGCCGCACCTGAGCAGGCACAGATTTAGGGCCGAGCAATTGCGGGAGAATTTCGTCACGTGACCCGAAAAGTTTAACCTGCCCCTCATCAAGAACAAGGATCTTGTCCACCTGCCCCAAGAGATTGAGTTTGTGGGTTGAAACCACAACCGTACGCCCATTGCTGCGCAAGGCGCGCAGCGTATTGGCAAGAGCTTCCTCGCCTTGGGCATCAAGGTTGGAGTTCGGCTCATCCAAGACAATGACACTCGGCCAACGATAGAGCGCGCGGGCCAAGGCAACGCGCTGCTTTTGCCCGCCAGACAGCCCATGTCCACCGGCTCCGATCTTGGTCTCATAGCCTTCGGGAAGGCTCAGGACCAGATCATGAACCCCGGCCGCGACGGCCGCATCAACGACGTCCTGGTCATCGTCGGGATCAAGTCGAGAGATGTTTTCTGCAACAGTCCCTGAAAACAGTTCAACATCTTGGGGAAGATAGCCGAAAAGTTGCCCCTTCTGTCGCGGCGGGAATTGACCGACATCGGCTCCATCAATCCGAACATGGCCAGATGCAGGTGACCAAACCCCGACAAGTGCGCGCAAAAGCGTTGATTTTCCAGATCCGCTTCGGCCGACAACGCCAAGTGACTGGCCGGCTTCGATATGAAAACTGACACCCTTTAGCAGCGCAACCTTGCCACCGGGCGCGGCCACCACGAGTTGGTGAACATCCAACGTGCCCTTGGGGGTGGGCAGTTCAAATCCTGGCGTTTCAGCCGGGATTGCGGCCAAAAGCGCACGCACCCTTTCATCCGCCGCGCGAAATGAAATGAAGGCGCGCCATTGACCGATCATCTGTTCAACCGGCGTAAGCGAACGGCCAAGCAGCGTGCTGCCCGCAATGATCATACCGGCTGTAATCCGTCCTTCGATCACCAGAATAGCACCAAGCCCAATCACTGCAGATTGCAGCGCAACCCGGATGAAACGGGTCAGGTTCTGGATGGTTCCGGCGCGTTCACTCGCTTCGGATTGCCAGCCAAGTGCTGCGTCAAAGCGTTGCCGCCAAAGACGCGTCGCGGGGCCTTGCATGCCCATGGAAACGACCAAATCAGCATTGCGGGCAATGGTCGCGATCTGGTCATGGGCCGAGACAAGCGCATACTGCGCCTCTTTCATGCCTTTGCGGGTGGTCCATTCACTTGCCACTGCAAGGCCGAACAACAGCACCGCGCCTACAACAGCCAAGGTCCCATACCATGGATCAATCATGTAAAGCACAAGAATGAAAAGCGGTGTCCAAGGCGCATCCATTGCCGATATCAACGCCGATCCGGCCAAGAAATCCCGCATCGTATCCATATCGCGCATGACCGATTTGTTGCCCTCGATCACACCGGGCCCCGCCGACAACATGCGCGACAGGACTTTCGGGCTCAGCTCTTGGCCAAAAGCCACCGACACCCGCGACAGAATGCGCGAACGCAGGAATTCAAGAATGCCAAGAAGCGCAATGGCGCCAAAGCCAAACATCGACACCACAACCAAGGTAGACAGCGAGCGTGTGGACAACACCCGGTCATAGACCTGCAGCATGTAAATCGGAGAAGCGAAGAGCAAAAGGTTCGCGGCAAAAGACAACACCACCACGGGCACAAAGGTCCGCCGATAAAGCCGATAGGCATCACCAAGAGGGGCAAGCCGATTGCGGCGTTCGAGGTCAGACAAAGTTGCCATCGCAAGGTTCCTAAAACGGCCCATAAGCCCAGATTTTTATGAGAAAACCTTCGGCGGGGTTACCGCCGAAGGTTATGGGCACCCACCAAAAGCGGGTTTTGGTTAATTCCAAACCTGAGGCTTGAGGTCAAGCGTAATTTATTTTTTATATCATGCTGATATATATCTTACAATGATGTGATAATTTATGTCATCATATCAGAAATATAGAAAGGCCTCGGAGGAATGCCGCTTATATCCTTCGATATTTATTCCGATGGAATCCGGCACCGAATGATGGGTTGCATAGGCGCGCACTCTATGCTTTTTTTGCCATAATTTTTGGCAATATTGGGGTGCTTCTTCTTGGCCGCTATAACCGACACTGCGCACAAAATGGCAGAAAGATCGGCCGAGTGCTGGGTTATAAGCTAAGCCCCAATCATTGATACTAGGGCGGCATACGACCTGATCCGTGAAGTAAGATGGGACACCAATCCATCCTGTCCGAAATGCGGGTCGGGCTTCGTGAAAGAGATTAATTCGAACATCGTCAGTGAATTGTTAAAATGCCAGGATTGCCAATACGCGTTCAACTCGCGATCCGGAACGATCCTTCACGGATCAAAGCTGAAGCCCAATCTTATCCTGCAGCTTATTGTTTATCGTGACCATTGTGGCGAACCCCTGGTCGCCCGCGACATATCGCAGAAGCTGATGGTGACCGATCAGACTGCGCGCAGTTTGATAAAGCGCCATCTATCGATCCCCATCGACCGATCCTATTTCTGCCAATTTACGAAGGAAGAAACGCGCGAAAACATGGCGTTCTGTCCTATCGAAAACCTGTCTTTGGATCTCAATCAATATTTCCACAAGAACAGCATCTGCATCGATCCAGCGCTTTTTAGAAAACGTGTGGCCAGCTATCTGTCGATCCAAACCGAAGCTTTCGCGGATTGACGCCGCCTGTTCGATGCCCTGGCTGCAGGACCCCATCTTTGTGAGGCTGCAATGAATGGGGTGCGGCCAATACCTAACAATGTTGTGTCGAAGGCATCACGGCAGCCGTCTGAGCACGGCGGGAACCCGCAAAAACAAAGGGCTCAGCCGTTGCCGGCCAAGCCCTTGAATTTCATGGTGAACCCGGAGCGATTCGAACGCCCGACCCTCAGATTCGTAGTCTGATGCTCTATCCAGCTGAGCTACGGGTCCATCTTGGGGCAGCGTTTAGCCGCGCGTGCCGGGCATTGCAAGGGCTATTTGGCAGAAGTTCCGCGCAAATCCTTGATTGCCGTTCCGTCAGGCAGAGGTGGCGGATTTTGGCAGGTAGATCAGAAATTCGGTGCCTTCGGCATCGGAGCGGGCAAGTTCCAACCGCCCGCCATGCCCCCGCACCAGTTCAGCCGCGATCGCAAGACCAAGGCCTGTGCCGCCTTTGCGCGCACCGCCCTGAAACGCTTCAAAGAGGTGTTCGCGCGCCTTTTCCGGCAGGCCAGGGCCGGTATCGCCCACCCTGATGCGCCAAGACTGCGCGGTTTCATCCGCCGAGATTTCTATGGTGCCGCCCTCGCCCTTTGCCTCGATCGCCTGGCGCGCGTTGCGCACAAGGTTGGACAACACGCGGTACATCTGTTCGGGATCGGCCATGAAGCTAAAGCCTTCGGGAACCTCGATAAGGCAGGTCACAGGACTGCCGTCGCCCAAGCCCTCGGCTTCGGCCACATCTGCCACAAGCGCTGCCAGACCGACCGGACGGATCACAGGGGCGGCTTCTTCGGCCTTGCCGAATTTCAGGGTGGATTCGCACAGCGCAACTGCCCGGCTGATCGACCCCACCAATTTGGGGGCCGAACGCGCAACCATCGGATCGGCGCTGCCTTCAAGCCGGTCAGCGAAAAGCTGGGCCGAAGTCAGGATATTGCGCAGGTCGTGGCTGATCTTGGCCACGGCACCGCCCAGTTGGGCCAGCCGCTCCTTTTGCTTCAGGCTGCCGGTAAGTTGTTGCTGCATGGCCTGCATGGCCTCTTCGGCGGCGCGCAGTTCCTCGACCTGGGCTGTCGGGGCAATCACACGGCGGGCATCTTCGGGGGCCTCGGCATAAGAGGCCATATGCAGGGCCACCCGGCGGATTGGCAAAACAATCAGTCTTTGCACGGCCAAAAACAGCAAGAACGCCGTCACCACAGAAATGAGCGCCGACAGCATCAGGATGCGCAAGCCGTAGTCCAGCATTGCAGCGCGCATCGGCACGGCGTCCATGGTGATCTCGATCAAGAGCCCTGCCGCCTGAACCGGGTTGCCGATGACGCGGATGATGTCATCCTTGGGGTCGACAAGACAGACCAGCGCATCGCGAATCAAATCCCAAGGGCCCGCATTTCGCAGATCATAGGTGGCCGAGATTGGGGCAGGCAGGGGCGAAGACAGCACAAGTTGCCGCACCTCATCACGGCGCAGAACCACGTTGTAAACCTCGGCATTGGCCAGAAGTTCGGCCTCCAGCTCGGGTGTTACCATATCGGCGGCTGCAAGCTGTGCCAAAGACGCGATCTGCGCCTTTTCAAGCCGCATGGTCATGAAGTCGGCCCGAAAACGCGCAATCGACGGCACAAATATCAGCACCTCGGCCAACATGACAAAGGCCACCGTCAAAATCAGGAATCGCCCCGAGAGGGTGTTGAGAAACCTGCCCCTCCTGATTGCCAAAACCGGTTCCATCCTTCCTGCAAAACTATCCTCGGGGATCGAGGCCAAAGGGTGGCGCTTAGGGAACCAATCGCTGCACCCAGCGCACAACCCGCTTGACCATAGGATTAGCAAAGAGTTTGGCCGAGAAATAGGCCCCCG
>JAIOXV010000043.1 GCA_021741465.1 Paracoccaceae bacterium | reverse complement strand
CCCATCGGTTCTTTGGGCCCGAAGGGTCAGACCAAAGACGGGTCGATAGCCTTGCAAGCCGCGACAAGACCTTTCACAGCATCGATCGACTTGGTCATCATCGCCTGTTCGTCGGCATTCAGCTTGATGTCCACCACGCGCTCTACGCCGCCGGCACCGAGGATGGTTGGCACACCGACATACATGCCGTTCAACCCATAAGCGCCGTCAACATAGGCAGCGCAGGGCAACAGGCGCTTTTGGTCCTTGAGATAGGCTTCAGCCATTTCGATGGCCGACGCCGCAGGGGCGTAAAATGCCGAGCCGGTTTTCAGAAGACCGACGATTTCCGCGCCTCCATCACGGGTGCGCTGAACGATGGCGTCCAACTTTTCCTGCGTGGTCCAGCCCATCGACACCAGGTCAGGCAGCGGGATGCCTGCAACGGTCGAATAGCGGGTCAAGGGCACCATGGTGTCGCCGTGGCCACCCAGAACAAAGGCGGTGACGTCTTTCATCGAGACGTTGAATTCCACGCTCAGGAAATGGCGGAAACGGCCCGCATCCAGGACACCGGCCATGCCGACCACCTTGTTCGCCGGCAGGCCCGAAAACTGCTGCAATGCCCAAACCATGGCATCCAGCGGATTGGTGATGCAGATCACAAAGGCGTTCGGGGCGTGGGCCTTGATGCCTTCGCCGACCGATTTCATGACCTTGAGGTTGATGCCCAGCAGGTCATCGCGGCTCATCCCCGGCTTGCGCGGCACGCCGGCGGTGACGATGCAGACATCCGCGCCTGCGATGTCTTCGTAAGAGTTGGCGCCCTTCAGGTCAGCGTCAAAGCCTTCGACCGGGCCCGATTGCGCAATGTCCAGCGCTTTGCCCTGCGGAGTACCTTCCGCAATGTCGAAGAGGATGATGTCCCCCAGTTCCTTGAGAGCGGCGAGGTGGGCAAGGGTGCCGCCAATCTGGCCTGCGCCGATAAGGGCGATCTTGGGTCGTGCCATGGGTTCGGTCTCCGAGTGCGTGGCTTCGATAATTGTATACTATGGTATGCTAAACCCGTGCGCGCAGAAAAGCAAGTCCGCTGCACTGCGGCAAGGCCCGGGGCTGGCCCCTTTGGCGCGATTGCGCTAACGGGGCGGTGCAGGGTCTTGGGCAGGCATTGGCCGCGCCGGTTCGGCAATGCGCGGCATCATGGGGGATTCGCGCGGCAGGGGGAAGAGGCATGGATGGCGTTCTTTTCTGGGTATGCGCAATTGCAGCCTCATCGCTGGTTGGCATGGGCAAGGGGGGCATGCCTGTGGTGGGCATGTTGGGTGTGCCTGTGCTGGCGCTGGCCATTTCGCCCGTGACGGCGGCGGGGCTTTTGCTGCCGGTCTATGTGTTGTCGGATATGTTCGCGCTTTATGCCTATCGCCGGGTCTTTGACCGGCGGGTGTTGGCGATCTTGATGGTTGGCGTAACCGTTGGGGTCGGGCTGGCCTGGGCTGCGGCAAGTATCACGCCCGAGTGGCTGGTCACCACGATTGTCGGTCTGATCGGGGCGATCTTTTCGCTGCGGCTTTTGATGCGTCGCGGTGCGGTTGCGCCCCAAGCCCCAAAAGTCGCACCAGGACTATTCTGGGGCGCTGTCACCGGCTTCACCAGCTTTGTCAGCCATTCCGGCGCACCGCCGTTTCAGGTTTATGTCCTGCCTCTTGGCCTTCAAAAGATGGTCTATGCCGGAACAAGCACCATTCTTTTCGCATATTTGAACGGGATCAAGCTGGTGCCCTATTGGGCGCTTGGCCAGTTCACGCCAAACAATCTGAAGATCGCGGCACTGCTGATGCCGGTTGCTGGCGCATCGGTCTTTGCCGGGGTGAAGCTGGTCAATATCGTGCCAGAGCGGCAGTTTTTTCAACTGATAACCTGGGCGCTTCTGGCCATTTCGATAAAACTGATCTGGAGCGGTCTGGCAAATTAGGCCGGCGCGCCTTTTGCGGGCAAGTCTTTGCCAAACTGCTGCCACGCCTCGCCCGAGGCGACAAGGCAGCTTATCCCATCGGGCAGCGTCACGATGATGGTCCAGCTTCCTGATTTTGACGCGAACACCTCTACCACCTGCGCCGATCCACTGGTTCCGCCGGTCAGTCCGGCTGCATGGCGCGTTTCGTCAAAGCCGGTTGCAAGCCCTGCGACCACCTCATCACGGGGCGCACATTGCGTGGCTTCGGCCGCATGGGTGGCCAGAATAAGGCCCGCGAAACCCAATGAAAGTGCGAAAATTGTCTTGTCCATTTGAAAACCCCCAAGGTTGCCTGCCTTGATGCTGCGCCCCGTGGGTAAGCGGAGGGTTAACGTGCCGCGCCGGTTTTTCTGCGTTGCGGCAAAACAGGGGTTGCCGAAAATGCCCGGCTTGTGCCTTTCTGCGCAAGATTGTTGCTTGGGAGAGAATCATGTCCGCACGCCCCTTTCGTTCGGTGCTTTACATTCCCGGCTCGAGAGAGCGGGCTTTGGAAAAAGCGATGGGTCTTGCTGCAGATGCGATCATCTTCGATCTGGAAGATGCCGTTACCCCTGACGAAAAGCCCGCCGCGCGTGCATTGCTCGCCCGGGTCTTGACCGACTGGGATTTTGGCAATCGGGCGCGGATCGTGCGGATCAACGGCTTTGACAGTGAGTGGGGCTTTGCGGATGCGCGTGCCATGGACGAGGCGATTGCCCGGGGCGCGAAAATTGATGCGATTCTGGTCCCCAAGGTGAATCGCGCGGCCGATCTGGATGCCGTCGCGGCCGCCGTGCCGGGTGCAGATCTTTGGGCAATGATGGAAACCGCGAGCGGCATGCTGAACGCGGCCGAGATCGCCGCCCATCCGCGCCTCAAGGGCATGGTCATGGGCACCAACGATCTGGCCAAGGAACTTGGCAGTCGTTTCCGCGCCGATCGTCTGCCCTTGCAAGCCGGGCTTGGCATGTGTCTGCTGGCAGCCCGCGCCCATGGCAAGATTATCATCGACGGGGTCTTCAACGCCTTCAAGGATGAGGTCGGTCTGAAAGCCGAATGCGAGCAGGGCCGCGATATGGGCTTTGACGGCAAGACACTGATTCATCCCGCGCAGCTTGATATCGCCAACCGGGCCTTCGCCCCATCCGAACCCGAACTGGCCCTTGCGCGCCGCCAGATCGAGGCCTTCACCGCGGCCAAGGCCGGGGGGCAGGGTGTTGCCGTTGTCGATGGCAAGATCGTTGAAAACCTTCACATCGTGACGGCCGCGGCACTGATCGCCAAGGCTGACGCGATTGCGGCCATGGCCGAATGATGTAACTGTGAAACATCTTCCCTTTTCAGGAGCCTGCAGATGACGTTGCTTTTTCTTGGCCTTGCCCTTTGGATTGTCCCGCATCTTGTAAAACGACTTGCCCCCGATGCGCGGGCAGCTTGGGGTGAAAAGGCCAAGGGGGCTTTGGCGCTGGCCATGCTGGCAGGGATTGTCCTGATGGTGATCGGCTACCGATCCGCCGAGGGCGCCATCTTTTGGGGCCGCACGCCGCCGATGGTGGGGATCAACAACCTTTTGATGTTGGCATCGGTTTATCTTCTTGCTGCTGCGGGCATGAAAACCGCCATTGCGCGTAAAATGCGTCACCCAATGCTTTGGGGCGCGGTGCTTTGGGCGGTCGCGCATCTTCTGGTCAATGGCGATACGCCTTCCTTCGTCTTGTTCGGGGGCATTGCGGTTTGGGCGCTTGTGTCGATGGCGCTTATCAATCGTGCGGGGCCTTTCGTGCCGCCCGCTGCAAAGCCCGCGAAATTCGAAGCCATGGCGCTGGCCGGTACGGTGCTGGTCTATGGCGGCATCGCTGCCGTTCACGCAGCACTCGGGTATCCAACTTTCGGGTAATACCATGAAACTTTACAGATTTCTCAGCGATGACGACACGTCCGACTTCTGCCACCGGGTGACTGCGGCGTTGAACAAGGGCTGGGAACTGCATGGCGGCCCGACCTATGCCTTTGACGCCGCGCGCGGCGTGATGCGCTGCGGACAAGCGGTGGTGAAAGAGGTGCCCGGGAACTACACGCCTGATGTGAAACTGGGCGCCCAATAATCAAGGTGGGCAGCCTGCCCAGCCCACGGAGACAGAGATGAAGACCAATCCTGGCCGTTTTTTCGAGGATTATCGCATTGGCGAGACCATCGTCCATGCCGTCCCGCGCACGATTTCGGGGGGCGAACGGGCGCTTTATCATGCGCTTTATCCCGCTCGCGGGGCGCTTTATTCGTCTGACGCCTTTGCCCGCGCCTCTGGTCTGCAGACCGCACCCGTCGATGATCTGATCGCCTTTCACGTGGTTTTCGGCAAGACTGTGCCTGACATCAGCCTGAATGCCTTGGCCAACCTTGGCTATGCCGAAGGCCGCTGGCTGGCAGCGGTTTACCCCGGCGATACCCTGCGGTCGCAAAGCACCGTGATCGGGCTGAAAGAAAACTCGAACGGCAAGTCGGGCAATGTTTATGTGCGCACGCAAGGTATCAATCAGCACGGGGCGTGTGTGCTGGACTATGTCCGCTGGGTTATGGTGCGCAAGAACCGGCTGGATGCCCCAACGCCCCAGGCTGTTGTTCCAGAACTGAAAAAATCCTTGTCGGTGGCTGATCTTGTGGTGCCTGCTGGGTTGGATTTCTCCAACTATGATTTCACTTTGGCTGGAGAGCTGCATCGCTGGGGCGACTATGAGATTGGCGAAAAGATCGACCATGTTGATGGCGTGACCATCGAAGAGGCCGAGCATATGATTGCCACCCGGCTTTGGCAAAACACCGCCAAAGTGCATTTCGACGCCACGTTCCGTGAAGACGGGCGGCGGTTGATCTATGGCGGACATGTGATCTCGATGGCCCGCGCGCTGTCGTTCAACGGTTTGGCAAACGCGCAGATGATCGTGGCCTTGAACAGCGGCGCCCATGCCAACCCCTGTTTTTCCGGCGATACGGTAAAAGCCTGGTCCGAAGTCTTGGACAAGGCCGAAACCGCCGCCCCCGGGGTTGGCGCGATCCGTCTGCGTCTGGTTGCGGTCAAGCAGGGTGCAGCACCATTTGCCCTGAAGGGGGCCGATGGCAAATATGCGCCAGAGGTTCTGCTGGACCTCGACTATTGGGCGCTGATGCCGCTTTGACGCAGCTGGAATACTGATTTCCGGCAAGGGCATGCCGCCCTTTTAACAACAGCCGGCACGTAAAGAGTGACCTAAGGGAATCCCGCCGCCACGCTTTGGCGCACCCTTTTCCTTATGGGAGTGCGAAAAATTGTGATCACGCAAATTTTCCGTGTGATCACAAATGTCAGATTTTCCCGATTATCGCGGCAACAACCCGCTCTTTGCGTACCGTTTCAGGTGACAGCGCGAAAAATCACGCTATTGAGTAACAAAGAAAGCTTGGAAAGGGGATCCCTTTCCGCCAGCGAACAAGGGACATGACATGGCAGACGTCAAACGGGTTGAACGGCCCCTTTCCCCCCACCTGCAGATTTATCGCCCGCAACTGACGGCGATCACCTCGATCCTGACGCGGATCACCGGCAACGCGTTGATCTTCGGGGTGATGCTGGCGGTGTGGTGGCTTTTGGCAGCCGCGACTTCGGATGAATATTTCGCCACGGCGAATGCCGTCGCGACCAGCTGGTTTGGCGATCTGGTCTTTACCGGCTCTGCCTGGGCCGTTTGGTATCACTATCTTGCCGGCCTGCGGCATCTTTACTTCGATGCGGGCAAGGGGCTGGACATTCCCACGGCCGAGAAACTTGGCTGGGCGGTCGTCATCGGGTCGGTCGTGCTGACCGTCATTACCATTCTTCTGGTCCAGTGAGGGGCAAATCATGCGTTATCTGACCGCCCGCAAACGCGCCGAGGGCAAAGGCGCCTCGCACACCGGGACCCATCACCATTGGCACATGACGCTCAGCTCTGTCGCTTTGGCGTTCATGGTGCCGACATGGGTCTACATCTTTGGCTCGGCCTTGGGTGGCACGCGGGACGAGGTGGTCGCCAGCTTTGCCCGCCCGTTCCCTGCCATCCTGACCGCGCTGGTGCTGATCGTTGGCATGCGCCATTTTGCCATGGGCGCGACCATGATGATCGAAGACTATGCCCGCGGCACATCGCGCAAGCTGGGCATCATCACCGCCTATTCACTGTCTGCCGTGATCACTGCGACGGGGCTTTTCGCCCTTTTGAAAATCGCGCTCTGAGGTTTCTGAAATGACCCAAGCCTATTCCTACGAAACCCATGATTACGACGTCGTCGTTGTCGGCGCTGGCGGTGCCGGTTTGCGTGCCACGCTGGGCATGGCCGAACAAGGGCTGCGCACTGCTTGCGTGACCAAGGTTTTCCCGACCCGTTCGCATACCGTGGCCGCGCAGGGCGGCATTGCCGCCTCGCTTGGCAACATGGGCCCCGACAGCTGGCAGTGGCACATGTATGACACTGTGAAGGGCTCGGACTGGTTGGGTGATACCGACGCGATGGAATACCTCGCGCGCGAAGCCCCCAAGGCCGTGTACGAGCTTGACCACTACGGCGTGCCTTTCAGCCGCACCGAAGAGGGCAAGATCTATCAGCGCCCGTTTGGCGGCCACACGACCGAGTTTGGCGAAGGCCCGCCAGTGCAGCGCACCTGTGCTGCGGCTGACCGCACCGGCCACGCCATCTTGCACACCCTTTATGGCCAAAGCCTGAAGAACAACGCCGAGTTCTTTATCGAATACTTCGCGCTGGATCTTATCATCACAGATGGCCGTTGCACGGGTGTCGTCTGCTGGAAACTGGATGACGGCACGATCCATGTCTTCAACGCCAAGATGACGGTTCTGGCGACGGGCGGCTATGGTCGCGCCTATTTCAGCGCAACTTCGGCGCATACCTGCACCGGTGACGGTGGCGGCATGGTGGCGCGCGCTGGTCTGCCGCTGCAGGATATGGAATTCGTTCAGTTCCACCCGACCGGCATTTACGGCTCGGGGTGCCTTATCACCGAAGGCGCGCGCGGCGAGGGCGGCTATCTGACCAACGCCAATGGCGAGCGGTTCATGGAGCGCTATGCCCCCCATTACAAAGACCTTGCCCCGCGTGACTATGTCTCGCGCTGCATGACGCTGGAAATTCGCGAAGGCCGCGGCGTGGGCGACCATGGCGACCACATCCATTTGCACCTGAACCACCTGCCGAAAGAAACGCTGGACCTGCGGCTTCCCGGCATTTCGGAATCGGCGCGCATTTTTGCCGGCGTTGATCTGACCAAGGAACCGATCCCGGTTCTGCCGACCGTTCACTATAACATGGGCGGCATTCCGACCAACTATTATGGCGAGGTGCTGAACCCCACCGCGGCGAACCCTGACGCGGTGTTCCCCGGCCTTATGGCTGTGGGCGAGGCGGGCTGTGCAAGCGTTCATGGTGCGAACCGGCTTGGATCGAACTCGTTGATCGACCTTGTCGTGTTTGGCCGTGCTGCCGCCATTCGTGCCGGCCAGGTGGTTGACCGCGCCGCATCCATGCCTGCGACCAACACGGCCGAAGTAGACCGCGCCCTTGGCCGGTTTGATGATCTGCGCCATGCAACAGGCGCCATTCCAACCGCCGATCTGCGGCTGGAAATGCAGCGGACCATGCAGTCTGATGCGGCGGTCTTCCGGGCCGAGGAAACGCTGGCAGCGGGCGAGCGGAAGATGACGGCGATTGCCGGCAAGATGGCAGACCTGAAGGTGACCGACCGGTCCTTGGTATGGAACAGCGACCTTATGGAAACGCTGGAACTGACCAACCTGATGCCGAACGCTTTGGCGACGATCTACGGGGCCCATGCCCGCACCGAAAGCCGCGGCGCGCATGCCCACGAAGACCATCCAAACCGCGACGACAAGACCTGGCGCAAGCATTCGCTGGCATGGGTTGATGGGGCAAAGGTAACGCTGGACTATCGTCCGGTGAAAACCGCCCCCCTGACGACCGAAGCCGAGGGCGGCATCAGCCTGAAGAAAATCGCACCAGCAGAGCGCAAGTTCTGATGCGCCGCGCGGGCTTCATCCTTCTTGTGATGGCCCTTGCCGCCTGCGATCCGTCGCAGGTGGCCGACAAGATTGGCCGCCGGACTGCCGATACGGTGGTGCGGCCCATCGTTGCCGACTATGTTCCGGGTGGGCAGGCCGAAACCGCCACCCGCTGCATCGTTGACAATGCCAACGCAGAAGATGTCAAAGCGCTTGCGCTGGATGTTGGCGTGGGCGCGGGCAGCCGCACGGTGGCAAATGTCTTGCGCATTGCCGGGCAACCCGGCCCTGCGGCCTGCCTTGCGGCGGCTGGCATCAGCGGCTTGGGGGGCTAAGGGCATGTTTCGCCCCGCTCTCCCCAGCTTGGCCGCCCTTCCGCCGCTTGCGGCTTGTGGGCCGATGCCGGTGGACCAGGCCGAGAAGCTGTGTGTCGAACAGGCCAATCTGGCAAGCCGCCCACGCGGGCGCATCGCGCTAGGCGCCGGGTCTGGGGCGCGGCCGGTCGGTGCGCTTGATGTGACCATATCTTCCGATTTCATCCTTGGCCGTGATCCGGCCCAGGTGTTTGAAACCTGCGTCAAGGCGCGGTCGGGGAAGTTCCCGATCCGCATGCTTGATGATCAACCCGACTGGGTGGGCTGACTTGTCCCGCCTTGCCACAACAGCCATTCTGCCCCGCGGCCTTGGCCCGGCTGCGATCTGACGAAGGAAAGCCCATGGTCCAGTTCACCCTTCCCAAGAACTCGAAAGTCGTCACCGGCAAGACCTGGCCAAAGCCGGATGGCAAGAACGTGCGCAAGTTCCAGATTTATCGCTGGAACCCCGATGATGGCAAAAACCCGTCGGTCGACACCTATTTCGTCGATATGGACAAATGCGGCCCGATGGTTCTGGACGCACTTATCAAGATCAAGAACGAGATCGACCCGACGCTGACCTTCCGGCGGTCCTGCCGCGAAGGCATCTGCGGCTCTTGTGCGATGAACATCGACGGCATCAACACCTTGGCCTGTATTTACGGTCTGGATGAGGTGAAGGGCGATGTGAAGATCTACCCTTTGCCCCACATGCCGGTGATAAAGGACCTGATCCCCGATCTTACGCATTTCTATGCCCAGCATGCCAGCATCATGCCCTGGCTTGAAACCAAGACCAATCGCCCGGCCAAGGAATGGCGTCAGTCGATCGAAGATCGAAAGAAACTGGATGGTCTTTATGAATGTGTGATGTGCGCGTCTTGCAGCACCTCTTGCCCGTCTTACTGGTGGAACGGCGACAAATACCTTGGCCCGGCAGCCCTTCTGCACGCCTATCGCTGGATCATCGACAGCCGTGATGAAGCCACGGGCGAACGCCTGGATGGTCTGGAAGACCCGTTCAAGCTGTATCGTTGCCACACCATCATGAACTGCGCCAAGACCTGCCCCAAGGGCCTGAACCCGGCCAAGGCAATTTCCGAGATCAAGAAGATGATGGTCGACCGGGTGGTGTAATCCCGGCCGGCAGCCCCGGACCGCAAAGGTCGCGCCGGTGTTAGAGAATGTCATGATCGTTCTGGTCACTCTGGCCGGGCTGACGCTGTTCCTGTCGCCCGGTCTGCGCGGCTGGCCACTGTGGCGCGCCATGGTGACGCCTCTTGCTTCCATCATCGGGTCGGGCTTTCTGGTTCTGGGCCCGGTCTTGAACGATTCCTATGGCCGCAACGCGCCCTTTGTCATGGCGGGTCTTTGTCTTGCAGCTTGGGGTTTTGGGGCGGCGGTGCGGGCCAATATCGCATCGCTTGAAGTAGGGTCGATTGCACCTGTGCGGCGCGTGCTGGAACAACTGGCCGATTGGACGCTGGCCTTTGCCTATGTGGTTTCTGTTGCCTATTATCTGAACCTTTTCGGGGCCTTTGCCTTGGGCCTTTTGCCCGTTGCGGCGGGGCCATGGCCGCGCATCGTCACGTCGGGCGTCTATCTGCTCATCCTTGCGGTGGGCTGGACAAAAGGATTTCGCGCCCTTGAACGGATGGAAGTCTTTTCTGTCAGTCTGAAGCTGGCCATCATCCTTGGGCTGCTATTCGGCCTTGTTTGGGCGGCGGTCGGGCGCGGCACCAGCGGCTTTGTTCTGGGACAGGGCGCGCGAGAGGGCTGGCCCGCGTTGACCTTGGCCTTCGGCCTGATCGTCACCGTTCAAGGCTTTGAAACCACGCGCTATCTGGGCGCAGACTATCCGGCGCAAATGCGCATCCGGTCGATGCAGTTGGCGCAGGCCGTCTCGACCGTGATCTACATGGTTTATGTTGTGCTTTTGGTGCTGTGCTTTGCGCCGGGGATGGGACAAAGCAGCGAAACCGCGATCATCGGCATGATGGCCGAGATTGCCCCCGTGCTGCCCGCGCTTTTGGTTGCCGCAGCCCTCGCGGCGCAGTTTTCCGCCGCCGTGGCCGATCCCGCCGGGGCAGGGGGGCTGGTGGCCGAACAAAGCCGTGGTCGGCTAAGCCCACGCGGATCGTATCTGGCTCTGGTTGGGGCGGGGCTTGCCCTGACATGGGGGATGGATGTCTTTGCCATCATCGCCTTCGCCTCGCGGGCTTTTGCCACCTACTATGCGCTGCAAGCGCTGATTGCCGGATATGAGGCCCGGGCAACCCCGCTGCGTGCCGGGCTTTGGCTGTGCCTTGCGGCATTGGCCGTTGCAATGGCGGTGTTTGGCAGTGCTGTTGAATAGCGACGAAAGAAAAACATGCCCATCTTGGTGATCTTGCTGGCTGCCGCGGTGTTTGTCTTTGCGTGGATCAGCCGCCGCAATTCCACGCTGACGCGGAATTGCCGCTGGCGGCTGGACCGCAGCGCTGGCGCAAACAGCTATCGCTGCGCCAGTTGCGGTGCGGTCTGTGATCTGCCCAAAGGGACGCAACCCCGGTACTGCCTGCGACAGGATTGACCCCGGCATTTCTTTCGGCCAGCTTTCATGCAGGAGGCCCCATGAAACCCGATCTTCCCGCACACGCCATGCCCACAGACGGTGCCGCGCGCAAATCCATTCAGCCCGTGATCTGCTATCCGGTCGAGGGCCTGCCCGCGCCCGATCTTGCGCCCTATCAAGCTGCCCGCAACGGTTGGCAGAAACTGAGCGAGGTTTTGGTTCCCGCCCGCGATGCGCGCTGCTTTGATGTGCCTGCTGGGCATTTCTTTCGTATCACCAGTGTTGAAGGCCCGCAGGTCGGCGATCTGAACCTGTGGAACGCCCACGATCTGGGCGAGCGGTTCTTTTCCGGCAAGACGCGCGCGCTGCATGGCACACACCTTAGCGCCGGTGACCGGATGTGGTCGTGCCTGCCCCATCTGCGCGCCATGGCAACCATCACCGAAGACACGCTTGACTGGTATCAGTTCGACAGCTTTGGCGGCGCGGTGCATGACGTGATCGGCACCCGCTGCGATCCTTATACCCACAACCTTCTGTCCCATGGCGGGCAGTATCACCACTGCTGCCATTCCAACCTGACACGCGCCTTGGCCGACCGCACGGGTTTGCCACCCCATGCGGCAGAGCTGCATGTGCATGATGTGCTGAATGTCTTCATGTGCACGGGCTTCACTCGAGATACAGGGCAGTATTTCATGAAAGCCTCGCCCGTGCGCCCAGGCGATTTCATCGAGTTCTTCGCCGAAATCGATTTGCTTGGTGGGCTGTCGGCCTGTCCGGGCGGCGATTGTTCTGCCGAACATTCGTCAGACACGGCCGCCTGTCATCCGCTGTTGGTTGAGGTATTTCGGCCAAAGTCAGCCCCGGCAGGCTGGCAGCCCGCGCCGGCAAACGGCTATGACCGCAGCCACGGCCGTTGACCGCGCAGGCAGGCTGCCGCGCGTGGGGGCATCAACGGCTTTGGTTCACGTAATGCAGGCCCTGAAACTTGGCGCGAGGCGCCTTGGTGCCCGGGGCCACTGCGGCTGGATCGTTCGAGCGCAGCCCTTCGGCGATCAAACCCGCAAGTGCCGGGGCATCGGCCGGGGTCACGCCCCGGCGCACCAGTTCAGGCGTGCCGATGCGCAGGCCGTTCAGGTCGCCCGGCACCTCTGCAATCGGCAGACCAATGCCGCAGGCCAGAAAACCGGCCTGACGAAGCGTTTTTGAGGCGGTCTGCCCGCCGCCGAAGGCCTTGGCCTCGATGGCGAATTGATGCGATTGCGTGCCGCCCTTCTCGACCGCAAAGACCGGCAGGCCAAGGGCTGCCATCTCTTTGGCAAGGGCTTGAGACAACTCCACCATCGCTTTGGCATAGGCCGCGCCATGGTCGCGCCAATCCAGCAGTGAAATCGCCAGTGCGGCCGATTTTGCGGCATCAAAATTCGCCGTCATGCCGGGAAAAGCAATGGCATCGAGACGCTCGGCAATCGTGGCATCATTGGTGACGACCAGCCCGCCCGCCGGGCCGCCCAAGGATTTATAAGTGCTCATCGTCATCAGATGCGCGCCTTGGTTCAGCGGGTTGGTCCAGACGCCGCCCGCGATAATGCCGCATTGATGGGCGGCATCAAATAGCACATGGGCCCCCACCTCATCGGCGATAACGCGAATTTCCGGCACGGGATGGGGGAACAGATTCAGGCTGCCACCAATGGTGATGAGCTTTGGTTTGACCTGTTGGGCAAGGGCGCGCAGGCCCTCAAGATCAAGGGTATAGCCATCGGAATTGATGGGGGCTGCATGGCTGACCAGCCCGTAAAGCCCGGCACAGCCTGCGGCGTGATGGGTGACGTGGCCACCCACAGCGGGGGGCGGGGCGATGATGTGATCGCCGGGCTTGGTCAGCGCCATGAAGCCGTAAAGATTGGCCATGGCGCCCGAAGCGACGCGAATTTCGGCATATTTGGCACCGAAAACCTCGGCGGCCAGTTCGGCGGCGATGATCTCGATCTCTTCGATCGCTTCAAGCCCCATTTCATATTTGTCACCCGGATAGCCCAAGGATGGGCGCGACCCAAGGCCCCGCGACAGGGCGGCTTCGGCAACGGGGTTCATCACGTTGGTTGCAGGGTTCAGGTTGAAACAGTCCAGATCATGGATTTCGGCATTGCGGGCGATCAAGGCCTCGATCCGTGCGGCAACCTGCCCAGAGGGCGCGGCGGTTTCGCCGGCAAGACGTTGGATATAGTCTTCGCAACCGTCAGGGACCCAAGGGCGCGGGGCAAGATGGGGCATGGCAATCTCCTTTGTTGCCACGAGAAAAGCAAAGCCGGGGCTTGTCGGCAAATCAGTTTTGCAGAAAACTAGGGTTTGAAAAACTAAGGCTTGTTGCCATGCCTGTCGCCCCGCCGCGCCCCAAAGACCTGCCTTTGACCGCCCTGCGAGCCTTTGAGGCGGCGGCGCGGCTGGAAAGCTTTGCCGCTGCGGGGGCGGAATTGGGCATTACGCCGGGGGCTGTCACCGCCCATATCAAGACGCTGGAGGCCAGTCTTGGCGCGCGGTTGTTCGAACGCGGCGCGCGCGGGGTGCGCCTAACCGCGATGGGTGCGCGCGCCGTGCCGGACTTTACCCAAGCCTTTGATGCACTGGCAAAAGCGGTGCAAAACCTTCGGGCCGAAGCCGCGCCGCGGCAGGTGCATATCGCAACACTTCCGGCGATTGCCCAGCTTTGGCTGTCGCCGCGCCTGCCTGCGCTGCGCCGTACCGCGCCGGAAATCTCGATCTCGATCACCGCGATGGAGCGGCCGCCGAACCTAAAGCGCACGCCCTATGACCTTAGCCTGTTCTTTGGCGAGACGGGCACGCTGATCGCGCCGGATGTGATCTTTCCGGTTTGCGCGCCGCAAGTCGCCGCGCACCTGTCAACGCCTGCGGATCTGGACCGCATCACCTGCCTGAGCGATGCCAGTTGGTCGCAGGATTGGGCAATCTGGGGCGCTGCTGCCATGCCCGGTCGCAGTTTTGCCCCGCGCGGGCCGGTCTTTTCGCTTTATGCGCTGGCCGTGGAAGGGGCGGCGGGCGCCACGGGCGTGCCGATCGGGCATCAGGCGCTGGTTGCAGCCCAGCTTGCGGCCGGAACGCTGGTCGCGCCTTTTGGGCCGAAGGTCACCCTTTCCGGGGGCCTGCGGCTGTGGTCAGCCCGGCCGATGGCCCCCGGAAGTGCGGTGCTGCGCGTGGCGCGCTTTCTGCAGGCGGCCAACGCGGATTAGGCGAAGGCTGCTTCCAGCGCCACTTCGACCATGGCACCAAAACTGGTTTCGCGCTGGTCTGCGGGCAGCGCTTCATGTGTCAGGATGTGGTCGGATATGGTCAGCACCGCCAGCGCGCGGCGGCCATGGCGGGCGGCAAGGTGATAAAGTTCGGCCGCCTCCATCTCTACGCAAAGCGTGCCATGACGCTGAAGTTGCTCGCCAAGATCGGGGCGTTCATCATAAAAGGTATCAGACGAATAGATGCCGCCGACATGCACCGGAACGCCGATTTTCAACGCCGCGTCATGGGCAGCTTTCAAAAGGCCAAAGTCGGCGCAGGGGGCAAAGTTCACCTCCTTGAAAATTGACCGCGAGGGGCTGCCGCAGGTGCTGGCGGTTTGCGCCAAGACCACGTCACGCACCTTCACATGGTGTTGCATGGCCCCCGCCGACCCGATGCGGATCAGGGTTTGCGCGCCATAATCTTTCATCAATTCATTGGCATAGATGGAAAGAGAGGGCATCCCCATGCCCGACCCGTGAATGGTAACACGCTTGCCTCTCCAGGTGCCGGTATAGCCCAGCATGCCGCGCACCTCGTTCACGAGAACCGGGTTTTCAAGGAATGTCTGGGCCGCCCAGCGGGCGCGATATGGGTCTCCGGGCAAAAGCACGGTTTCGGCAATCTCTCCGGGTTTCGCACCGATATGGAACGTCATGTCAGCCTCCGTTTTGGCGAAGGCTATGACAGGTGCCGCGCAAGGAAAAGCCCTTCAAGCATGCAGGCTGGCATTGTCCTGAAACTGATGCGCGTTCAGACAAAAGCTGCAGTCTTGGGGCCGCGAAAGTTCGCCGCGTTCCAGAACCAGCGCACAGGCCCCCCTGTTGTGGCAGGTGCCGCAGGTTTCCAAAAGCTCCAGCCAGGCTGCGTGATTGGCTTTCACCTCGGTCTCGCCAAGGCCAAAGATGGCGGACATGGCCATGACGCGGTCTGGCACGTCATGAGGCATGTGTACAAAGGCTTCGACCTGCGCGCGGCTTAGCCCCAGATCGGCAAGATCACGGTCTGTCAGCGCATTGACTTCACGCACTTCGTTCCAATGCGCGATCAGGGATTTGATACGGTTAAACATCCGGCACTCCATGGCGGGTTTCGTCGGGAAACCTGCCACAAAGAGCCCGTGGGGAAATTGATCTGGCGCAAATTGGCGTCAGGCGGCCTGATCCTGTGCATCAACGATGGAAACGATATCCAGCATGATGCGGTTCAGTTCAAAGTCCTTCGGCGTATAGACGGCGGCAACCCCCATCGCCATCAGCACGCGGGCGTCGTCTTCGGGGATGATGCCGCCGACAACCAAGGGAATGTGTCCAAGCCCCGCGCTGCGCATCCGCTCCAGCGTTTCGGTGATGAGGGGAATGTGGCTGCCCGACAGGATCGACAGGCCAACGACATGGGCCTCTTGATCGGCGGCGGCGCTGACAATCTCGGCGGGCGTCAGGCGGATGCCTTCGTAAGAGATTTCCATGCCAACATCACGGGCGCGGGCGGCGATCTGTTCTGCGCCGTTGGAATGGCCATCCAGCCCCGGCTTGCCAACAAGAAACTTCAACCGGCGCCCCAGTTTTGATGACACCGCATCAACAGCTTCGCGGATCGGCTCCAGCCCTTCGGTGCGGTTGGACGGGCTGCGCGACACCCCGGTTGGTGCGCGGTATTCTCCAAAGGCGCTGCGGACCATGGCCCCCCACTCACCCGTGGTGCACCCGGCTTTGGCAGCGGCAATCGAGGCGGGCATGATGTTTTCGCCCGATTGTGCCGCTTGCCGCAGCGCAGTCAGGGCCGCTTGCACCGCCGCCCCGTCGCGCGCGGCGCGCCATGCGGTCAGGCGCGAAATCTGGTCGGCCTCGGCTGCGGCATCAACCACCATGATTGCGCCATCACCCGCCGTCAGCGGCGAAGGCGCGGCTTCCGTCCAACGGTTGACACCGACGACGGTGGTTTCCTTGGTCTCAATCTTGCCGATCCGTTCGGCATTCGCTTCGACAAGGCGGCCCTTCATATATTCAATCGCAGCAACCGCCCCGCCCATGGCATCGATCTGCGCAAGTTCTGCACGGGCGCCGTCTTTCAGCGCCGATACCTTGCGCTCAATGGCGGGATTGCCGTCGAACAGATCGTCATATTCCAGAAGGTCGGTTTCATAGGCCAGGATCTGCTGCATGCGCAGCGACCATTGCTGGTCCCAGGGGCGGGGCAGGCCAAGTGCCTCGTTCCAGGCGGGCAATTGCACGGCGCGGGCGCGGGCGTTTTTCGACAGGGTCACCGCAAGCATTTCCAGCAAGATACGGTAATCGTTGTTTTCGGGCTGCTGTTCGGTCAGGCCCAGCGAGTTGACCTGCACCCCATAGCGGAAGCGGCGATACTTGGCGTCGGTGATGCCATAGCGCTCTGACAGGATCTCGTCCCACAGATCGACAAAGGCGCGCATCTTGCAAAGTTCGGTCACAAAGCGGATGCCCGCATTGACGAAAAACGATATCCGGCCCACCATATTGGGGAAGTCTTGGGCTGAAACTTTACCTTTTAGATCATCCAGCACCGCGCAGGCGGTGGCCAGGGCAAAGGCCAATTCCTGTTCGGGCGTCGCGCCGGCCTCTTGCAGATGGTAAGAACAGACGTTCATCGGGTTCCACTTTGGCAGGTTTTTCTGCGTGTAAGCGGCGACGTCGGTGATCATGCGCAGGCTGGGTTTCGGCGGCGCGATGTAAGTGCCGCGCGACAGGTATTCTTTGATGATGTCATTTTGCACCGTGCCTTGCAGTTTGGACACATCGGCGCCCTGCTCTTCGGCCACGGCGATATAAAGCGCCAAAAGCCACGGGGCGGTGGCGTTGATGGTCATAGAGGTGTTCATCTGTTCCAGCGGGATGTCCTTGAACAGCGCGCGCATGTCGCCCAGATGGCAGACAGGAACGCCAACCTTGCCAACTTCGCCCTTGGAAAGTTCGTGGTCGCTGTCATAGCCGGTTTGGGTTGGTAGATCGAAGGCCACCGAAAGACCGGTCTGCCCCTTTGCCAGATTGGTGCGATAAAGCGCGTTCGAGGCGGTGGCCGTCGAATGGCCCGCATAGGTGCGGAAAAGCCAAGGCTGTTCTTTTTGCGCGGTCATAGGCGGCCTCTTGAGTCGGGTCGGTAATTTTATTTCGCTGGTTGCCAGATAGGCGACATTTTCGGGCGCTGTCAATCGCTGCGCTGCGGCATTTTGTGGGGCGCGCTGGGCCATCTGTCCAGCCTGCGCGGGGTTTGACCTATTGGCACTTTCCTGCAACTTTGGCCTATGTTTCGCGAGGTCACGCTTCCCCTTTGGCTTTTGGCCCTGATCGTCGGTTTTGCCGCCGTGACCTTTGCATCGCACTTTCTTTTCCCCTCGGTGCGGTGGTTCTTCCGCAAACGGGCCGAAAAGGCGCTTGCCCGCCTGAATGCCCGGCTTGATCGTCCGATCGAACTGTTCAAGCTGGCGCGGCGGCAAGACATGGTGGTGCGGCTGACTTATGATCCCAAGGTGATGGAGGCCGTCGCCGACCACGCTGCAGAAACCGGGGTGCCGGGGGAAGTCGCCTTTCAGGAAGCCCGGGGCTATGCCCGCGAAATCGTTCCGGGCTTTTCGGCGACCTTGTATTTTGGTGTGGCGACACGACTTGCGCGGCTTATCAGCCGCGGGTTTTACCGGGTGCGGATCGGCAAGGTGGATCCGGCGCTGACAAGCGGGCTTGACCGCAAGGCGACGGTGATTTTTGTCATGAACCACCGCTCGAACATGGATTATGTGCTGGTAACCTGGCTGGTCGCCAACCGATCGGCCCTGTCTTATGCGGTGGGGGAATGGGCGCGGATCTGGCCGCTTTCCCGGCTGATCCGGGCGATGGGCGCCTATTTCATTCGGCGTGGCAGCCGCAATACGCTCTATCGTCGGGTTTTGGCGCGCTATGTTCAGATGGCAACCGAAGAAGGCACCACGCAGGCGATCTTTCCCGAAGGTGGGCTAAGTCTGGACGGTCGGGTTGGTCCGGCGAAGATGGGGCTTTTGAATTACATTGTCACCGGGGCAGGACCGGGGCGTGATGTGCTGTTCGTGCCGGTTGGGCTGGCCTATGACCGGGTCTTGGAAGACCGGGTGCTGGTCTCGGCAGGGCAGGCCGGAGTGCGCAAGTTCCGCGCCGGTCTTGGGCCGATCCTGGGCTTCATCGGTGCGAATCTGTGGCGCAAACTGCGCGGCCGTTACAAAGGCTTTGGCACCGCTGCTGCCGGTTTTGGCACGCCGGTGTCGCTGAATGCGTTCATGGCCGCAAACCCCACAGCCCCGACCGAAGCCCTGGGCGCACATCTGATGGCCGAAATTGAAAAGGTCGTGCCGGTTTTGCCGGTGCCCTTGGTTGCGGCAGCCCTGGCTGCAATGCCGCCAGACCGCGCGGCGCTTTTGGCCCGGTTGGCAGAGCTTGCCCAAGCGCTTGCAGCGGCGGGCGCGGTTCTGAAACTGCCGCCCCAAGGGGTGGATCAGGCGCTTGAGGAAGGTCTTGCGCCGCTGATAGGACGCGGACTTGTCGGCCAAGACTTGCGCCCAAGCGCCGGTTCCGACGCGATCCTGGCCTTTTATGCCGCGCCGGTCTGGCAAAGGCTGGGCCTGGATGGCGCTGCAACGCGGCGGACATAAAATTTCAATTTCTGCGCTGCACCTATTGCAATGTTGCGCAGCTTGGGTATTCCATTGCCTCGAACCGCTCCGATTCTGCGGCGCGGCACGATTTGCAAGGAGGCCCCAATGGCTTTGGACATCGCACCCACCATCGCGCCCTATGATGCGCCGGTGAAAGATCTCTACGAAATTGGCGAGATGCCGCCCTTGGGCCATGTGCCAAAGCAGATGTATGCTTGGGCCATTCGCCGCGAACGCCACGGAGAGCCGGAAACGGCGATGCAGTTGGAAGTGGTGGACACCTGGAAACTGGACAGCCACGACGTGCTGGTTCTCGTTATGGCGGCAGGCGTCAACTATAACGGCGTCTGGGCCGGTCTTGGTCAGCCGATCAGCCCGTTCGACGGCCACAAACAGGACTATCACATTGCAGGCTCGGATGCCTCGGGCATCGTTTGGGCCGTGGGCGACAAGGTCAATCGCTGGAAGGTCGGGGATGAGGTGGTGATCCACTGCAATCAGGACGACGGCGACGACGAAGAATGCAACGGCGGCGATCCGATGTTCAGCCCCACCCAGCGGATCTGGGGCTATGAAACCCCGGATGGGTCTTTCGCCCAGTTCACCCGGGTTCAGGCCCCGCAATTGATGCCCCGTCCGCGCCATCTGACCTGGGAAGAGTCTGCCTGCTACACGCTGACGCTTGCCACCGCTTACCGCATGTTGTTCGGCCATGCCCCGCATGACCTGAAGCCGGGCCAGAACGTGCTCGTTTGGGGCGCCTCGGGCGGGCTTGGCTCTTACGCGATCCAGCTTGCCGTGACGGCGGGTGCCAATGCGATCGGGGTGATATCGGACGAATCCAAACGTGACTTTGTCATGTCTCTGGGCGCCAAGGGCGTTAAGAACCGCAACGATTTCAAGTGCTGGGGCCAACTTCCGACCGTTAAT
>JAIOXV010000042.1 GCA_021741465.1 Paracoccaceae bacterium | reverse complement strand
CGCATATCCAAGCCCCTTCATCGAATTATCGGACCGGCGTCCTGAGAGGGCGCCGGGAATTTTGCGGGCCTTTCCCGCCCTCTTGACGACAGAAATCCCCGCTTTCAAGGACCGCATCCGATGTGCGCCGACACGCCCGAAACTGACTACCGTGATACCGTCTTTCTGCCCGAAACCGATTTTCCCATGCGCGCCGGTTTGCCCCAGCGCGAGCCGGAATGGCTGGCCCGTTGGGAGCGGCTGGGGGTTTATGACCGCCTGCGTGCCAAAAAGGGCCCGGACGGCCAAAAGCGCCGCGATTTCGCGCTGCATGACGGCCCGCCCTATGCCAACGGGCATCTGCACATCGGGCATGCGCTGAACAAGATTTTGAAAGACATGGTCGTGCGCAGCCAGCAGATGATGGGCCGCGATGCCCGCTATGTGCCGGGCTGGGATTGCCACGGCCTGCCGATCGAATGGAAGATCGAAGAGCAATACCGCGCCAAGGGGCTGAACAAGGATGACGTGGATGTCGTGGCCTTCCGTCAGGAATGCCGCAAGTTCGCCGAGGGCTGGATCGACGTGCAGCGCGCCGAGTTCAAGCGGCTGGGTGTCACCGGCAAGTGGGAAAAGCCTTACCTCACCATGGATTACCACGCCGAGGCGGTGATCGCGGATGAGTTCATGAAGTTCCTGATGAACGGGACCTTGTATCAAGGATCCAAGCCCGTGATGTGGTCGCCGGTGGAAAAGACCGCGTTGGCCGAGGCGGAAGTGGAATACCATGACCACACCAGCCACATGGTCTGGGTGCGGTTCACGCCCAAGGCAGGGCTTGAGGGTGCGACCGTCGTGATCTGGACGACAACGCCCTGGACCATCCCGCAAAACCGCGCCGTGTCCTATGGCCCGGCCATTGCCTATGGCGCCTATCGTGTCGACAGCCTGGGTGAACATTCCACCGCACAGGTGGGCGAAGTGATCCTTCTGGCCGACGCGCTTGCCGAAGCGGTGATGAAATCCGCCCGGGTTGAGACCTTCAGCCGGCTGCGCGACGTGGCCCCGGCCGAGTTTGAGGGCGTGATCCTGACCCACCCCTACGCCGGGATCGAGGGCGGCGCGGGCGAATGGGATTTTGACGTGCCGATGGTCGCTGGTGACCATGTCACCGATGATGCAGGCACTGGTTTTGTGCATACCGCGCCAAGCCATGGCGATGACGACTATCAGATGGGCCTGAAATACCGCCTGCCGATGACCTATAACGTCGAGGCCGACGGCAGCTATCGCGCCGATCTGCCCTTGTTCGGCGGCCAGCACATCATCTTGCCCGATGGCAAGGAAGGCCCGGCGAATGTCAGCAATATCAAGGTGCTGGCAGGTGCGGGTGCGCTTTTTGCCAAGGGCAAGCTGAAGCACAGCTATCCGCATTCCTGGCGGTCCAAGGCCCCGGTGATCTATCGCAACACCCCCCAGTGGTTTGCCGCGATCGATGCCCGGATCGACGATGGCATGGGCAGTTACGGCGATACCATTCGCGCCCGTGCGCTGCATTCGATCAACCAGTTGGTGGAATTCACCCCGGTTTCGGGCCGCAATCGGCTGTATTCGATGATTGAGGCACGGCCTGACTGGGTGCTGTCGCGGCAACGGGCCTGGGGCGTGCCGCTGACCTGTTTTACCAAGCTTGGCGCCAAGCCGACGGATGGCGATTTCCTGTTGCGCAACGCCGAGGTGAATGCCCGTATCAAGGCCGCCTTCGAGGCCGAAGGGGCGGATGTGTGGTATGTGGCGGGCTTCAAGGAACGGGTGTTGGGCGGTATCGTTGACCCGGCGGCCTATACCCAGATCTTCGACGTGCTGGATGTATGGTTTGACAGTGGCTCTACCCATGCCTTCGTGCTGCGTGACCGTGAAGACGGCACCGAAGACGGGCTTGCCGACCTGTACCTTGAAGGCACCGACCAGCACCGTGGCTGGTTCCATTCCTCAATGTTGCAGGCCTGCGGCACCAAGGGCCGCGCGCCGTATCGGGGGGTTCTGACCCACGGTTTCACGCTGGATGAAAAGGGCATGAAAATGTCCAAGTCCCTTGGAAATACCGTGGCACCGCAACAGGTTATCGATGAATACGGTGCTGATATCCTGCGGCTTTGGGTGGCGCAGTCGGACTATACGGTGGATCTTCGGATCGGGAAGGAAATCCTGAAAGGGGTGGCTGACAGCTATCGCCGTTTGCGCAACACCATGCGG
This sequence comes from Paracoccaceae bacterium, assembly GCA_021741465.1. Taxonomy (GTDB): domain Bacteria; phylum Pseudomonadota; class Alphaproteobacteria; order Rhodobacterales; family Rhodobacteraceae; genus Tabrizicola_A. The sequence goes on along the minus strand of JAIOXV010000042.1, from coordinate 18,236 downwards.
TTCCTTCTGGGCAATCTGGCAGGGTTTACCGAGGCCGAAAAGATCGCCCCGCAAGACATGCCGGAACTGGAACGCTGGGTGCTGCACCGCCTGTCCGAACTGGATGCAGAGGTGCGCCAGGGCTATGCCAAATATGATTTCCAAGGCGTGTTCCAAAAGCTGTTCACCTTTGCGACCACCGATCTTTCGGCGGTGTATTTCGACATCCGCAAAGACAGCCTTTACTGCGATGCGCCGGCGTCAGAGCGCCGGCGCGCGGCGCGGACGGTTCTGGATATCTTGTTCCAGCGCCTGACAACCTGGCTGGCCCCGATCCTGACCTTCACCATGGAAGAGGTCTGGCTGTGCCGCAATCCGGGCGAGGATGCTTCGGTGCATCTGGAAGATTTCCCCGACACGCCAAGCGTTTGGCGGGATGATGCGCTGGCGGCCAAATGGGAAGGCCTGCGCGCCGCCCGTCGGGTGGTGACGGGGGCCTTGGAGGTCCAGCGCACCGCCAAGGTGATTGGTGCCAGCCTTGAAGCGGCCCCGGTTGTGCATGTGGAAGATGCGGGTCTTTTGGCGGCGCTGAAATCGGTCAACTTTGCCGATCTGTGCATCACCAGCGCAATTTCCCTGACCGCCGACCCGGCCCCGGCCGAGGCCTTCCGCCTGCCCGAAGTGCCGGGTGTCGCGGTGGTGTTCGAAACCGCGATGGGCGAGAAATGCCAACGCTGCTGGCAGATCCTGCCGGATGTCGGCAGCCACAAACACGCCCATACCTGCAAGCGCTGCAACGACGCTTTGGGGTGAAATCTGGTGTTGGGGTCTGTTTCGGGTTTGCCTGTGGCAAGTGCCCCGACACAGGCCCTGACGCGCCGCTCGCCGCGTGAAGGGGGTTCTGATGCCACGACTGCGTGACCTGGGCTATGTCATCGGCCACCACCCTACGGGCCCGCTGAACGCGATCACCGATGTTGCGGGGGTCGCGGTGGGCCATGTCACGCTGATTGAGGGCACGCGCACGCGCACCGGGGTAACCGCGATCCTGCCGCATGGCGGAAACCTTTTCCAGCGCAAGGTTCGGGCCGGGCTTTCGGTGTTGAACGGCTTTGGCAAATTTGCCGGTTCCAGCCAGATCGTTGAACTTGGCACGCTGGAAACCCCCATCCTGTTGACCAATACCCTGGCCGTCGGCCGGGCGATGGAGGCGCTGGTGGCCCATACGCTGGCGCTGCCGGAAAATGGGCTTGTCACATCCATAAATGCAGTGGTGGGCGAAACGAATGACGGGCGGCTGAACGATATTCGTGCGCTGCGTCCAACGGGTGACGAATGCCTTCAGGCGATCGCTTCGGCCCAAACCGGCCCCGTGGCCGAAGGGGCGGTCGGGGCGGGCACCGGGACGGTGGCTTTCGGGCTGAAAGGCGGGGTTGGCACTGCCTCGCGCCGGGTTGGCGGGCATGTTCTGGGTGTGCTGGTACAGGCCAATTTCGGCGGCCATCTTACGGTGGACGGCGCGCCGGTCGATACACTGGCGGCCCATGATGCCGATGGCTCGATCGTGATTATCCTTGCCACCGATGCCCCGCTGGACGCAGGCGCGCTGCGCCGTGTGGCGACGCGTGCCTTTGGCGGGTTGGCGCGCACAGGGGCTGCCTTGTCGCATGGTTCGGGCGATTACGCCTTGGCGTTTTCGACGGCTGATCGGTGTGAACCCTTGCCGGGAGACGCGCTTTCAGCCCTTTTTGAAGCGGCGATCGAGGTCACTGAAGAGGCCATCTTGAACGCACTTGTCATGGCAACCCCGATGCAGGGCTTTGATGCCACAACGGGGCTGCCCGCATCTGTGGACGCGCTGAGTCTGCCGAAAAAGCAATAAAAAAGCGCGGGGGGCTTTGACGTGGCCCCCCGCGACAGGTGCTGCCGGTTCAGGCAGGGAGACGAATGGAAAACGGCAGGGCCGGAAAGCTGAACGCTTTGCGGCGTGCCTCGGCCGGGCCAAGGCCCAGATGCATCGCTTCAAGATCGGCCCGCGTCAGGCCGATATCTGCCAAAAGCCGGTCATCGCTGCGATCAAGCATGAACTTGGTCGAGCGGCGGGTCTGGATCAGGGACATCAGGCGGGTAAACATGGCGGACTCCTTTGCTTGCCCCCTGCATATGCGCCCGACATTGACATTTCTCAAACGAATAGGCTTCATCGGCCACATTTACAAAATTTATGGATATCTCCATGGCCGCCCCTCTCGACAGTGACCTTATGCGCAGCTTTCTGGCCGTGGCGGACAGCGGGTCTGTCACCATTGCTGCGGCCCGGCTTTACCGGACGCAATCGGCGGTTTCCTTGCAGATAAAGCGGTTGGAAGACAGCCTTGGGCAGCCCTTGTTCCTGCGCCAAGCGCGGGGGGTGGAGCTGACGCCGCGGGGGGAACAATTGCTGCCCTATGCGCGCAAGGTGGTGGCACTGTTGGATCAGGCCGCGATTGCGCTGCGCGAAAAGACGCTGGTCGGGCCGGTGCGGGTGGGCATTCCTGACGAGTATTCCGGAACGGTTCTGCCCCGTGTGCTGGCCGCCTTTGACGAACGCCACGAAGGTGTGGAGGTTTCGGTGCGGGTTGACCATTCCAGCGCGCAGGTGCGGGCGCTTGAGGCGGATGAGATCGACCTCGCGGTGATCTATGACTGGGATTATGTGCAAGACGGCGAGGTCTTGTGCATCGACCCGACGGTCTGGGTGACATCTGAGACCCATCAGCAGCATCTGCGCCACCCGGTGCCGGTAGCGGTTTACTTCAAATCGGAATGGAGCCGTGAATTCGCCGAAGCCGGGCTGACACGCCAGCGTATCGATTGGCGGCCGGCGTGGTCTTGTGACATGGCGGGCGGGTTTCGGGTGGCTGTCATCAATGGCATGGCGGTGGCGCCCTTGTCGCGGTCCACGATCCCGCCGGGGTGCCGCGAATTGACTGCCGAGGACGGGTTTCCGATTGTCGATTATGCGCGGGTGATCTTGCGGCGCAATGCGCGCGGCAGCTCGCCCGTGATCGAGGGCATGGCCAGCATGCTGCACGAGGCTTTTGCCCCGCTGGGGGTGCAATCGGAAAGCCTGCCCGCCTTGCGCGGGGGCACGGGGGGCGGCCCCGCATGACCGAGGGATGGCTGGGTGTAGAAACCCCGCTTGGGCGGGTGTCGGTGCAGCACAAAGACGGGGTGTTGCGGGCGCTGATCTGGGGGGCGGAACACTGCGACACGGCGGCGGAACCGGTGCTGACCGAGGCCGCGGCACAGCTGCGTGCCTATTTCGCAGGCCGCTTGCAGCGCTTTGATCTGCCGTTTGACTGGGGGACAGGGCTGCAGGAAAAGGTACGCCGCGCCATGGCCGCGATTCCTTTTGGCGAGACGCTGACCTATGGCGACATCGCCCGCGCGGTTTCGGCCCCGGCGCAAGCGGTTGGACAGGCATGTGGGGCCAATCCTTTGCCGATCCTTATTCCCTGCCACCGGGTTCTGGGGGCCAAGGGATTGGGCGGGTTTTCGGCCAAGGGCGGTGTCGAAACCAAGGTTTGGCTGTTGCGCCACGAAGGGGCTGCGGGGCTTTTGATCTGAGGCAGGCCGTGCCTTGTCGGCACTTTCCCGCCTGCATTTGGCAAGGCTTGATGCGGCCAAGTGTGAAATGCCTTTCGAAGCGCCTTGCGGCTGGGGTGCCGTGTTTGTAACGCTTTTATGACAAAGATATCAGGGGCGGGAATTGAGCGTTTGGGTCATGCTGGCTGTCCTTGGGGCGGCCTTTCTTCACGCCTTGTGGAATTCGCTTCTGAAGGTCGGCACCTCGCGCATGGGGGCGATGGTGATCTTGTCGATCGGCGAAATCCCGATCGGCCTTGCGGTGGCGTTGGCGCTGCCGCCCTTGGATTGGAAAGTTGCCCCTTGGGTTCTGGCCGCGGGGTGTACGCATTTCTTTTACAAGCTGTTTTTGACCTTTGCCTATGAACGCGGCGATCTGAGCCGGGTTTATCCGATTGCCCGGGGATCGGCCCCTTTGGTTGTGGGCGTCGTGTCGCCCTTCTTTTTGCCAGATGTCATAACGACCATGGAATTCGCCGGCATCGCGGTGCTGGGGGTGGGTATCTTGCTGATGGCGCAGGGGGTTTTTTCCAGTGGCGAAAACCGCAAGTTGATCCCGTATGCGCTGGGATCGGCCTGTGCGACGGCAAGCTATACGCTGATCGACGGGCAGGGCGCGCGGGTTGCGGGCGATGCGGTGGCCTATATCGCCTGGGTTTTCGTGGTGGATGGGATGTTCTTTGCGCTGGGCATGCTGGCGTGGAAGGGCTTTGCGGTTCTGCCGCGGCAGGGCAAGGCCTGGGGCGTGGGGATGATTGCGGCGGCGGCCTCTTACGGGGCCTATGCGGTTTCGGTTTGGGCGATGACCATTGCGCCCATTGCCGTGGTGGCGGCTTTGCGCGAAACCTCGATCCTGTTTGCGGTGATGATCGGCTGGCTGGTCTTTGGTGAAAAGATGACGCGGGGCAAGGCACTTGCCGCATTGGTCATCGTCGGTGGCGTGATGTTGACGCGGCTTTAGCCGCGCCGCGCCCCCGCCAAGCCGGTTTCAGGAAATCCGCAGGTGGCGGGCGGGGATGATTTGCTGCGCGACGCCGGCAAGCACCAGATAAATCGACGTGGCCCCCAGGCCCCAGTGCGCCCAAGTGCCTTCGGCAAAATTGACCCATGCCGCCCAACCGGCAAACCCCACCCAAGCGATAGAGACCGGCAAGGTCACTTCACGCCAGCGTTTCGTGCGGGTGGGGTGAACGAATTTCAAGGGCAGGAACATGCCCACAGTCAGCAAGATGACCACGGTCAGGATGACAGGCTGCGACGGGGCTGTCGCGAACAGCACCAGCACCACCATATTCCAGCAGGCCGGAAAGCCGGAAAAGCTTTTGTCTTTTGTTTTCATGCGCGTATCGGAAAAGTAGATGACCGATCCATAGCAGATCGCAATGATCGACAGCCATCCGGTCCAGCCCGAAAGCAAGCCTGATTTGAACAGCGCATAGGCGGGAATGAAGACATAGGTCAGATAATCAACGATCAGGTCCATCAAGACCCCATCATAGATCGGGAAGTTCTTTGGCGTGTCATAGCGGCGCGCAAGCGGGCCGTCGATGCCATCGACCAAAAGCGCCAGCACCAGCCACAGGAACATGGTCTGCCAGTTGCCCTCGACCGCGGCCAGCATGGCAAACATCGACAGAACTGCGCCGGTGGCGGTCAGCAGGTGGACGGAAAGCGCTTTTATCTGAATTTTCATATGATCTTTTTGGCCGTTCTTGCCCTTAAGTCAACCGCTCGGGCTTTCAATTCATGCACGGGGATGGGCCTTTTCGTAGACTTCCATCAGCCTTGCGGCGTCGACCGCCGTATAGGCTTGGGTTGTGGACAAGGAGGCATGGCCCAGCAATTCCTGAATGGCCCGCAAATCGCCGCCTGCCGACAGCAGATGGGTGGCAAAGCTGTGGCGCAGCGCATGCGGGGTGGCGCTGGCGGGCAGGCCCATTTGCAAACGCGCCTGTTCCATCACCTTTTGCACCAGGCGCGGGTTCAACGGGCCGCCGCGCGCACCACGAAACAGCGGGGCATCGCGGGTCAGATCAAAGGGACAAAGGGCGGCATAGCGCGCGATGGCTTCTGCTGTGGCGGGCAGGGTGGGGACCAGCCGCTCTTTGCCGCCCTTGCCGGTGATGCGCAGCACATCGGGCAAAGGATGGGCGGCACCTGTCATGCCAAGGGCTTCGGAAATCCGCAAGCCAGAGCCATAGAGCAAGGTGACAATCGCGGTGTCGCGGGCGGCAATCCAGTCTTCACGCGCCTGATCGCCCACCACCTGCAACAGATCGCGCGCTGCGTCTTCGGCCAAGGGGCGGGGAAGTTTGCGGCGATATTTCGGGCCGCGGGCCGACAGGACGGCGGTGGCATCGGTGCCCTCTTGGTCGGCCACAAAGGCCACAAAGCCCTTTACCGCCGAAAGCTTGCGCGCCATGGACCGCGGGGCAATGTCGCACCCGCGCAGATGGGCCATGAAGGCGCGCAGATCAGGTTGCGAAAGCCCGGTCAGGGCCGAAAGCCCGGCTTGCCCGCCGTGGTGATGGCTGAGAAAGTCCAGAAACTGGCCCACATCGCGGCTGTAGGCGGCAAGGGTATTGTCGGCCGCGCCTTTCAGCGCGCGCAGATGGTCCAGCCAGCGGGACAGGGCCGTGCGCTGGGCGGCAGAGATTGCCAGCCCGCCCGTCATTGCGACAGGCTGCGCCGGCCCGCCCGTCACGACAGCCAACGCCGCATGGTGCGTTCAAAAACCCCGGCAAAAAAGGCCAGAAGATCGGTGCCGTGGTTGGGTTTGAACTGATGCGGGTCTTCGGCCCCCAGAACCAGCATTCCGGGAAGGCGGCCGGTGCCGAAATCAAGCTTCATCAGCGCCTCGGAGCGGATCCAGCCCGCCCGGTCGCCATAGATGACATCCGATTGCGGCAAGACTTGGCGCAGCACCACCGGGCGTTGGGGCACATTGCGCCCGCCGGTCAGATAATCGGCCACGAAACCGGGGGCGGCGACCGAAAGCACATCACCCAATTTGCGCAAGGAGGGGTCTGCGGTTTCTTGCACCGATTCGAGCACCAAGCGCACGCAATCAACCCGCAGGGTTTGGGCCACATCTTCGGCCATGGCCTTGACGAAATCTTCAAACGACAGCGGATCCAGCATTTGCAAGATGGCTCGATGTACCTGATTGGTGCCGGCAAGGTTTTCATAGGCGGCCGCGATCACCGTGCGGTGGGTGTCTTCCAGCCGGTCCAGCCGGTTTTCCAGCCGCTCCATCGCGATGCCACGCAGATCCACGATATTGCTGCCCATCAGACGTTCATTCGCGCCAATCAGCGCGTTCATCACATCGCGGTCTTCCAGAATGGTTTCGGGCGCCGCCATGATGCGGTCGCGCATATCCTGATCCATCATTCGTTCCAGCCTCAAGCATCCGCCTTCCGGGGCGGTTTTACATTTTCCAACCTTCTAGCATGGATTTGTGGCGCCGCTCTAGTGTCTTGCGATAGCTGCGGCGCGAGGTGTGGCAAACTGGACCCTTGCAGGCCAGAGGGTCACATGGTGCCGGGCCGGTTCAGGGCGCGCAGGAAGTCGGGCCAGGCGTTGAGGATCGCCGCAAGGGTCTGGTCCAGCCCCAGTGCAGTGCCGTCGGCATCAAAACGTAATTGCCGTTTGACCCAAGCCCGCCAGAACAGGCGCTTTTTCCACGGGACAAGGTCGGTTTGGCGGTGGGGCAGGCCGCTTAGGCAATCGGCCCAAGTTGTGCCGGGGGCGGCATTGGTCAGTCTTTCGGCAGCATCGAGGCAGGGGTGAAAGACGCCAATGATATGCCAGCCCTTGTAGGCAGGGCCATAAACCAGCGTCACGGTGCGGATGCCGTCGGGCGTGGGCGGGGCGAGGTAGTTGGCAGAATACTGGGCGTTGTCCTTGTCCCATCCGGGTTGCCAGACCGGGTGGGGCGCTAGGCGCGCGGCAAGGAAGGTGGGGGCAAGGCCTGTGTGCAGGGCTGCGAAGGCGGCCTTGTGGTTTGGCTTTGCCCCTGTTGTCATGGCTTAAATGATCTTCTGGCCGGTCTTTGCCCAGTCTTTCATGAACTGTTCCAAGCCTTTATCGGTCAAGACATGGTTGGCCAGCCCCTTGATGACGGCGGGCGGCGCGGTCATCACATCGGCGCCGATCAGGGCGCATTGGGTGACATGGTTGGCCGTGCGGATCGAGGCGGCAAGGATCTGGGTGTCAAAGCCGTAATTGTCATAGACTTGGCGGATGTCGGAAATCAGCTCCAGCCCATCAAGGTTGATGTCGTCCAAACGGCCGATGAAGGGCGAAATGAATGTCGCACCAGCCTTGGCGGCAATCAACGCCTGATTGGCGGAAAAGCACAGGGTCACGTTGACCATCTTTCCTTCGTCCGACAGCACCTTGCAGGTTTTCAGGCCGTCCCAGGTCAGCGGAACCTTGACGGCGATATTCGGCGCAATCTCGGCCAGCTTGCGGCCTTCGGCGATCATCTCATCGGCGGTCAGGGCCACCACTTCGGCCGAAACCGGGCCTTCGACAAACGAGCAGATCTCGCGCGTTACTTCCAGAATATCGCGGCCTGACTTCAGGATCAGCGAGGGGTTGGTGGTGACCCCGTCAACCATGCCAAGGGCGTGGAGTTCGCGGATCGCATCGACATCGGCGGTATCGACAAAGAATTTCATGGCAGTCCTCTGGGATGGGTTGCGGGCAGTTGGGCCGGGGTTTACCCCATATGAAAGCCAAGGCAAAGGGCAGATGGCAGGCGAACGGGTTTACGCAGCGGGCGATCTGGTGGGGGTTCTGACGACAGAGCCCCTTGGCCGCGTGCTGGATTACAAGGCGCCCGAAGGCGGCTGCGGGGATGGCGATTTCGTCGAGGTGCCTTTGGGGCCGCGCAAGGTGCTTGGCGTGGTCTGGGGACCGGGCGAGGGCAAGTTTGATCCGGCGCGCATCCGGCCAGTGTCGCGGGTGCTGGATGCCGCACCGATGCGGGCCGAATTGCGCAGTTTTCTTGGCCGCGCGGCCGATTACACGCTGACCCCCTTGGCCGCCATGCTGCGCCTTGCCACCCGCGCGCCGGGCTTGGGTGATGCGGTTTCCATGCGCAAGGTCTACCGCTTGGCAGGCCCGGTGCCCAACCAGTTGACCGAGGCGCGGTTTCGCGTGGTCGAGGCGCTGCGCCGCTTTGGCGCAGCCCCGGTGACCTTGGGCGAACTGGCAGAGGAGGCGGCCTGCGGGGCTTCGGTTATCAAGGGTTTGGTAAAGCTGGGGGTGATTGCCGAAGAGGACACGCCCCGCGATCTGCCCTATCCCCCCATGCAGCCAAAGACTGCCAGCCATTTGATGGGCGATCAGGTTGCCGCGGCCGATGCGCTGGTGGCGCAGATCGGCGGCGGCTTTGCTGCGACGCTTTTGAAGGGGGTGACCGGGTCGGGCAAGACCGAGGTCTATCTTGAAGCGGTGGCTGAATGCCTGCGCGCAGGCCAGCAGGCGCTGGTGCTGTTGCCTGAAATTGCGCTGACGGCAGATTTTCTGAACCGGGTTGAGGCGCGGTTCGGTCTGCGCCCGGCGGAATGGCATTCGGGCGTGACGATGACCGAGCGGCGGCGGCTGTGGAAGATGGTGGGGCAAGGCGGGGCGCAATTCGTGGTTGGCGCCCGCTCGGCCCTGTTTTTGCCCTTTCGCGATCTGGGCCTGATCGTGGTCGATGAAGAACATGACACCTCCTACAAGCAGGAAGAGGGCGTTCTTTACAACGCCCGCGACATGGCGGTGTTGCGGGCAAGCATCCTTGGCTGCCCGATTGTCCTTGCCTCGGCCACGCCCTGTCTGGAGACATGGGCCAATGTCGAGGCAGGCAAATATGGCCGGGTTGATCTGAGCGCGCGCTTTGGTGCGGCGGAATTGCCGCCGATGAAGGCGATCGACATGCGGGGCGAAACCCTGCCCTCGGACCGCTGGATTTCGGCCAAGCTGGCCGCCGAAGTGCGGGCGCGGATCGGCAAGGGCGAGCAAAGCCTTTTGTTCCTGAACCGCCGCGGCTATGCGCCGATCACGCTGTGCCGGGCCTGCGGGCATCAGGTGGGGTGCGAAGATTGCGATGCGCGGATGGTCGAGCATCGCTTTCTCAAACGTCTGGTCTGCCACCAATGTGGTGCCACCAAGCCGGTGCCCGTGGCCTGCCCGGCCTGCGGGGTCGAGGGGCGCATGGCCGCCGTTGGCCCGGGGGTGGAGCGGCTGGCCGAAGAGGTGACCGTGCGCTTTCCCGATGCACGGCTGGCGGTGCTGTCGTCGGATCTGTTCGGGTCTGCGCGGGCCTTGAAAGAGGCGGTGGTCAATATTGCCGAAGGGGGGGCTGACATTATCATCGGCACCCAGATCGTGGCCAAGGGACACAACTTCCCCTTGCTGACGCTGGTGGGCGTGATTGATGCCGATCTTGGGCTGCAAGGCTCTGACCTGCGCGCGGCAGAGCGGACGTTTCAGCTGATGCGGCAGGTGGCGGGGCGGGCCGGGCGGGCGGACAAGCCCGGTGCGGCCTGGTTGCAAACCCATCAGCCCGAACACCCGGTTATTCGTGCCATTCTGGGCGGGGACGAAGAGGCTTTCTGGAAGGCGGAAGCTGCCGAGCGGCGGGCGGCGGGCGTGCCGCCCTATGGGCGGATGGCGGGGATCATCCTGTCGTCGCCCGATGTGGCGCAGGTGTTCGATTTCGCAGCCGAGCTGGCACGGCGCGACGGGCCATTGCGGCGGGTGGGCGCGCAGGTTTACGGACCGGCCCCCGCCCCGATTGCCCGGGTGCGCGGGCGCCACCGGGTGCGGCTTTTGGTCAAGGCGGAAAAGACCGTGGCCTTGCAGGCGGCTTTGGCGGAATGGGTGGCGCAGTTGAAACCACCAAACAACCTGCGGCTGGCGATCGATATCGACCCGCAGAGCTTTTACTAGGCCGGGCGCGGCTGTTAACCCGGGCGCGTCGATTTCCGTGCCTGAAATCGGTCCCGTGCCGTGCGCAAGCGGGGTCTGTCGATGCCGTCAAAATTTCTTTGCAAGAAATGTGTCAAAATCCTTCGAAGGATTTTGTTTTGCCCCTATATCAAGGGCAGGAACAGGAGACGCCCCATGCTTGTCATCGACCGCGCCAGAATGCAGATGGTCCGCCCCGAAAACGCCCTTCCCGGCCGCCCCGAGCCGATGCCGGTGACCGAACCGCATTTCCTGACCGGGCTTGATCTGAAATCCCCGGTTCCGGCGGGGATGGCCGAGGCGATGTTCGGCATGGGCTGTTTTTGGGGGGTGGAGCGCAAGTTCTGGCAGACCCGCGGCGTTTGGCTGACCATGGTTGGCTATGCTGCAGGCTTCACGCCGAACCCGACCTATAAGGAAACCTGCACCCAATTGACGGGCCATAACGAAGTGGTGCGGGTGATCTTTGATCCTGCGATGATCTCTTACGAAGGGCTTTTGCAGGTGTTCTGGGAAAACCACGATCCGACGCAGGGCATGCGGCAGGGCAATGACATCGGCTCGACCTATCGGTCGGGGATCTATTGCTATGATGCCGGCCAGCATGCCGCCGCCGAGGCCACGAAAACCGCTTATGCGGCGCGGTTGCGTGCGGCGGGGCTTGGCATGATCTCGACCGAAATCCTGCCGGCGCCAGAGTTCTATTACGCCGAAGACTATCACCAGCAATACCTTGCCAAGAACCCGCAGGGGTATTGTGGCCTTGCCGGAACGGGTGTGACTTGCCCGATCGGGCTGAATGCTTGACGCCAAATCCCCAAGCGCCTAAGCCCGCCGGGCACAACCCCGGAGGCCCGAATGCCCTTGTACATCGCACAGACCACGGTTGCCGGCGACGATGCCGCCTTTGCGCTGGCCGATGCGCTGGAACGGATGCAACCCCCGGCACTGCAGGCCGAATGCTATGATGCCGAGGGCCGCGCCGGGATGGTGCAGGTTGCCGCAACCTTCTCGCTCGCCCCGAACGAGGTGATGCTGGCGGTCCTGGCCGAGGCCTTCGCGGCCGATGCCTTCGAGGTTTCCACCGTGTCGCAAACCACTTGGTCGGCGCTGACGACCCTGGTGGGCGAGGCCCCGGCACGGGCCCTGGCCGCCGCGGTCGAGACGCTGGAGCCCGCCCCCTATGGCGTGGGCGCCTTTGAAATCGAAGATGGTTCGGGGCTGTGGGAAGTGGGCAGCTATTTTTCGGACGCCCCCGACATCGCCGCGCTGAACGGCCTGGCCGATGGGTTCGCGGCCAAGCCCTTTGTCATCTCGCAAGTGCCTGATGTCGATTGGGTGGCCCATGTGCGCCGCGAATTGGCACCTGTCGAGGCGGGGCGTTTCTTTGTTTACGGCAGCCATGACGCTGACAGGGTGCCGAACGACCCATCTCGGGTGCCGTTACAGATCGAGGCGACGGTTGCCTTCGGCACCGGCCATCATGGCACGACCTTGGGCTGTTTGCGCGCCTTTGACGGGCTGTTGGATCAGGGTCTGCGCCCGACCAAAGTGGCCGATATCGGTGCGGGCACGGCGGTTCTTGCCATCGCCGCCGCCGCCGTTCTGCCCAAGGCGCTGGTGATCGCCAGTGACATTGACGAGGTTGCCGTGGATGTCGCCGAAGCGAATGTGTCGGTCAACGGCATGGACGGGCGGATCGAATGTCTTGAGGCGGCGGGCTTTGCCCATCCGCGCCTGCACGAGGCCGGCCCCTATGATCTGATCTTTGCCAATATCCTGAAAGGGCCGCTTATCGAACTGGCCCCGGATATGGCTCAGCACGCCGAGCCGGGTGGATTGGTCATCCTGTCGGGCTTGCTTCAGGTGCAGGCCGAGGCGGTGACCGCGGCCTATGTTCAGGCCGGTTTCACGCCTGTTGCGCGTGAAGATCTGGGCGAGTGGTCGGCATTGGTTCTGAAACGGAACTGAATTGTTTCTGTCAAATCCAAGGCTTACACCCCAATCCTGCCCAGATTTTGCCACAATCTGATCGCATGAATGCCTGATGTGGGGGCACGACGCGTGGAGATGGTATCATGTACGATACGAACTTGGTCGACTTCTACAGCCGTGTGGCAAAGTTTGAGAAATCATCGGCCAAAGGGTATGGCCATGAAGCCCCCGGGACGCTTGGCCGGTCGGTCACCTTTGGCGTGCACAAATCGCGCCGGCGTCTGCGTGTCATGCCCATTGTTTTTGTGGCGGTTGCCGCCTTTGGCCTGAAGGCCACCATCCTGCATTCCGTTGGTGCCGAGGCCTATGACGCCCGCGTCGCCACTTTGGTCGCGGGCGAGGGGTTTGACCGTTTGGGCGGGTGGCTGATGCAGGTTGATCCGGTCACGGCCTATGTGGCCGAACAGATCGCCACCGCCACCGCGGCCATCAAAGGCTAAGGCTGGGCGCGCCCACTGGGGGGGGCCGCGGCTTGCGGTTCGCCGCCTGCCCCGGACATGAAAAAGCCGCCGCCCGAAGACCGGGCCGCGGCTTTTGCTATTCTCAAGCGGTCGGCGGCTTAGCGGCCGATCGCGTCAACGTCGCCCCGGCACAGACCGATATCGTCAAGCTCGCGGTCCGAAAGCTTGGCCAGCGCATTGCGGGTGACGCGGGCGTCATTCCATGCGGAAAAAGCGGCGGATTTGTCAGCGAAATACTGAACGAAGCGGAAAATGGCGATGGCACCAAACGGCGCCGCGCGGGACGTCTCATAGGCGGCCATAGCGGGTATCCTTTCAAAACTGCTCTATTGCGAGGCATTCATTTGCCTTCGATGCCGGGTAAATAGCCATGCTGCAGATGCGAAGCAATGGGGCGGGCGGCATGGCAGACTTGCACGCAATGCATGGCTGCGCACCCAAATTTGGCCGCATTTCTTTGCATCAAGCCCTTGCTCACAAGGAAAACGTCGCTTTTTCGCTGGGTGACGTCGTCTTTCTGCATCTGCATAACAATTTGATGACAATTTGCCAAGAATACAATTCAACTTGGCGGATGTTCTCTTTTCGTGCTAATTCGGAAAAAACACCGATAACGGGGGCGAGCATGCGCGTTTTGGGAATCGACCCCGGTCTTCGGAACCTGGGCTGGGGCGTAATCGATGTTCAGGGCGCACGTATCAGCCATGTGGCGAACGGCATTTGCCATTCCACACCGGGCGAGGGCGAGGGGGATCTGGCGCAGCGGCTTGCCGCACTGCATGCCCAACTGACCGAAGTTTTGCGCGCCTATACCCCCGATGCCGCCGCCGTTGAACATACCTTTGTCAACAAGGATGCCGTGGCAACCCTGAAGCTGGGGCAGGCGCGCGGGATTGCGCTTTTGGTGCCCGCGCAGTTCGGGCTTACGGTGGGGGAATATGCACCGAATGCGGTGAAAAAGGCGATTGTCGGCGTGGGGCATGCGGGCAAGGATCAGGTGGATCACATGGTGCGCCTGCATCTGCCGGGGGTGAAGATTGCCGGGCCGGATGCGGCGGATGCGCTGGCGATTGCGATTTGCCACGCGCATCATCTGCAAAGCGCAGGTCGCTTGCAGGCGGCGTTGAAACGGGCTGCGGGATAGGAAGGGCGGGGGCATGATCGGCAAGATTTCAGGGCGGCTTGACTGGCGCGGCGGCGACACCGTGCTGATTGATGTGCGCGGCGTAGGCTATTTGGTGCATGTGTCTGACCGCACGCTGGCCGGGATGCCGGGCCTGGGCGAGGCGGTTTCGCTTTATACCGATCTTTTGGTGCGCGAAGATCTTTTGCAGCTTTTCGGCTTTCCGACCATGTTGGAAAAGGAATGGCACAAGCTGTTGATGACGGTGCAAGGCGTGGGGGCCAAGGCGGCCATGGCGATGATGGGAACGCTTGGGGCCGAAGGTGTGGGCCGGGCGATCACCTTGGGCGATCAACGCGCCATACAGGCCGCCCCGGGTGTTGGCCCGAAGCTGGCGCAGCGCATCATTCTGGAGCTGAAGTCGAAGGCGGGGTCGGTCATGGCCATGGGCGCCAACCTTGCAGTCACAGCCGAGGCAGATGATACGGTGCTGGAACCCTTCACCCCGCCGGCTCCTGCCAGAAAACCGGCACCAGTCAGCGCAGGCCAGTCACGCGCCGCCTTTACCGCCGACGCGCTTTCGGCACTGATGAACCTTGGCTATGGTCAGGGCGATGCGGCCCAGGCCGTGGCCACCGTGGCGGGCGAAACCCCCGAGGCCGATACTGCCACCCTGATCCGCGCCAGCCTGAAACTTTTGGCGCCGAAGTCCTGACATGACATCCGACCCCACCCTGCGCCCCGAAAAGCTGCCCGAGGATCTGGACCGCGCCCTGCGGCCGCAGATGCTGGAAGAATTTGTCGGCCAGGCCGAAGCGCGCGCCAATCTTGCGGTGTTCATCCAATCGGCCAAGATGCGGTCCGAAGCGATGGACCACACGCTGTTTCACGGCCCGCCCGGTTTGGGCAAGACCACCTTGGCGCAGATCATGGCGCGCGAATTGGGGGTGGGGTTTCGCATGACCTCGGGGCCGGTTCTGGCCAAGCCGGGCGATCTGGCGGCGATCCTGACCAATCTGGAACCGCGCGATGTGCTGTTCATTGACGAAATTCACCGCCTGTCGCCGGTGGTGGAAGAGGTGCTTTACCCGGCGATGGAAGATTTCGCGCTGGATCTGGTGATCGGCGAAGGCCCGGCGGCGCGCACCGTGCGGATTGATTTGCAGCCCTTTACGCTGGTGGGGGCCACGACGCGTCTGGGATTGCTTACCACCCCCCTGCGCGACCGGTTTGGCATTCCGACCCGGCTGCAATTTTATACCGAAGACGAGCTTGACCATATTGTCACCCGCGGGGCGCGGCTTTTGGGCATTGAAAACGACCCTGAAGGCACGCGCGAGATTGCCCGCCGGGCGCGCGGCACGCCGCGCATCGCAGGCCGGCTGTTGCGCCGGGTGGTGGATTTCGTGACCGTCGAGGGCAATGGGCGCTTGACCCGTGCAATTGCGGATCGGGCTTTGACGCGGCTTGGGGTTGACCATCTGGGTCTTGATGGCGGCGACCGGCGCTATCTGACGCTTCTGGCCGAAAACTATGGCGGTGGGCCGGTGGGCGTGGAAACTATCGCCGCCGCACTTTCCGAAGCGCGCGATGCCATTGAAGAAGTGATCGAGCCCTATCTTTTGCAGCAAGGCCTGATCCTGCGCACGCCGCGCGGCAGGATGCTGGGGGCCAAGGCCTGGGCGCATCTGGGACTTGAGGCCCCAAAGCCCCCCGGCCAAAGTGATCTTTTCGAAGGGCAAGTCTGACACCGGCGTCCCTGCTGCATCCGGGGTCTGCGCGACGAATGGGGGCTGGCATGCAGGGGCAGACATTGGCCGAACTGACCGAAAAGGCCCGCAAGGTTGGCGCGCTTTATGCGGCGAATTTCGGGATTATGCCGGATGACGCGTTCTTTTTGGGCAAGCTGGCCGAGGAATTGGGCGAGGTGTCGGCGGCCTTGCTGAAAGTGACCGGCCGATCGCGGGGGGCGGATGCGCCCTTGCCGGGGCTTGCGGCAAATCTGCGCGATGAAATGGCAGATCTTCTCGGCTTTCTCTTGATGTTTGCCGCACATCGCGGCATCGACCTTGACGCGGCGTTCGAGGAAAAATGGGGCCGCTGGCTGAAGGAGTGACCCATGATCGCCGAAGTGGTTCAGGCGCTGTTTACCCGCAAGGATGGCAGTTATCTTTTTGCCCGCTGGGGGCGGCCCATCGTGCCGGTTGTCTTCGGGGTTGAAGATGCGACGCTGTCCTTGGTCAAGGGGGCGATCGAGGCGGTGGTTGCTTTGGCGGGCCACAAGATGGCCGAAACCGACCCCGAGTTGGGGGCCAACCTGATGGTCTTTTTCTTGCGCGATTGGGCCGAGTTGCCGCAGGTGCCGAACCTTGACCGGTTGATCCCCGATCTTGCGCGCCTGTGCGACCGTCTTTCGGCGGCCGATGCCAATCAGTATCGCGCTTTTCGCTTTGACGCCGATGGGGCGATAAAGGCGGCTTTTGTCTTTGTGCGGATGGATGATGCGCTTGCAGACCTGCCCGCCGACGCCTTGGCGCTGAATGAGGCGGCGCAAGTGATTTTGCTGTGGGGCGAGGCGGCTTTCGCGGGCAGTTCGCCCTTGGCGCAGGTTGACGGGACGGTCATCTTGCGCCCCGAAATTGCCGGGCTGATCCGTGCGGCCTATGACAGGGTGATGCCTGCCGTGGCGCGCGACGCGTCGCACGCCTATCGGCTGGCGGCGCGGCTGTGAAGGAAGCCGATCTCTACCCGGATCTGAAGGCGTTCCTTCAGGCCCAGGGCTATGAGGTCAAAGCCGAGGTCGGGGCCTGTGACATCATGGCGGTGCGGGGGGATGAGCCGCCGGTGATTGTTGAAATGAAGCTGTCGTTCAGCCTTGCGCTGGTGCTGCAGGGGGTGGCGCGGCAGGGTTTGTTTGACACGGTCTATCTTGCTGTTCCCGCGCCGAAAAAGGGCTGGCCTGCACGTTACAAGGATATTGTGGCCCTGTGCCGCCGTCTTGGTTTGGGCCTGTTGGCGGTGGTGCCGGGGCAGGGCGTGGAGGCGCATCTTGACCCCGGGCCTTACCAGCCGCGTCGCAATCTGACCCGTGCGGGGCGTCTTTTGCGCGAGTTTCAGCGCCGGGTCGGGGACCCGAACAAGGCGGGCACCACGGGCGTAAAGCGCATGACGGTCTATCGGCAAGATGCGCTGCGCTGTGCGCAGGCCTTGGCGGGCGGGCCGCTGAAAGGCGCGGTTGTGGCCAAAGCCACCGGTGTGGCACGCGCAACCGGGCTGATGCGCGACGATCACTATGGCTGGTTCGCGCGGCAGGACAAAGGCATCTACGGGCTGACGCCACAGGGGCAGATAGCTTTGGCCGAACATGCCGAGGAAATCGCCCGGCTGTCTGACGCGGCCCTTGCGGTGGTGCGCCGCTGAGCCCCGGCCTGCGGCCCCCATCCCTGCATCGCTTTACGCTTCTTTCAGACCTTGGCTTTAGCCTTGTCTGCTAAAGGGGGGCGCATGCATGCTTGACCAAACTTTGGACGACGCGTCGATCTTGTTCAGCATCCTGAACCGGATGAACGGCTTTATGTATCGGTGTCGCAACGACAAATCCTATACAATGCTGTTCATGCATGGGGATGTGCGAAAGCTGACAGGCTATGAGGTGGACGCTTTTACCGGGCAGGAGCAACGCTCTTACAGCGGTTTGACCCATCCCGACGATCTGGAAACAGTTTATGCCGCGGTTGACGAGGCTTTGGCAAAGCGCACCAATTGGCATGTGTCATACCGGCTTGTGCGCCCTGACAAATCGGACCTGTGGGTGCATGAAATCGGTGGTGGTGTCTGGCAGGGCGATGCGTTGCTGTATCTTGAGGGGGTGATCGTCGATGCCGATCGCACCCGCCGGGCCGAATTGCAGGGCCGCCAATTGCTTGAAAACCTAAGCAAAAGCTCGCGTGCTTTGGTGGCACATACCGAACCGATCACCAAGGTCTTGCAGGCCATGCGCATTCTGGCGCTGAATGCCCGGCTTGAGGCGGGGCGCGCTGGGGTGCACGGGGCGGCTTTTGGCTTTGTGGCGCAGGAAATGTCGG
>JAIOXV010000041.1 GCA_021741465.1 Paracoccaceae bacterium | reverse complement strand
GGCGCTTTTCCACGCCCGGCCTATGCCGCATCAAAGGGCGCTGTGGTGAATCTGACCCGCGAAATGGCGCTGCACTATGCCGACAAGGGCATTCAGGTAAACGCCCTGTGCCCCGGCATTTTCCAGACCGAAACCCGGCCGCGTGACCCTGCCGCCGCCATTGCCTATACGCCGATGGGCCGCTTGGGCCAACCTGACGAGATCAAGGGCGCGACACTGTTTCTGGCATCATCGGCTTCGGATTTCGTTACGGGAACCAGTTTGGTCATCGATGGCGGGGTACTGGCCCGCTAGGAAATGCTGCGGTTTCGCTGCGCAGCATTCAGCGCCCGGTGGCCACCTGAAAGACCGCACCTTCAAGGGCTTCGGTCACGATGATCTGGCAGGTCAAGCGGCTGTTCTCACGCGGGTCATGGGCGTTGAATTCCACTGTGTCGGCCTCATCCTGCCGGGGGGCGTCAAACGCTCCTTCGGCGGCCGAAATCACATAGCAATGGCAGGTGGCGCACATGGCGCTGCCACCGCATTCTGCGACAATGCCCTTCACCCCCGCATTGCGCGCCGGATACATCAAAGGCTCACCCACCCGGGCATCGATTGCCCGTGCCGTGCCATCCGCCTCTATGAACGTGACCTGAACCATTGCGTTCCCCTTCAGATAAACTGCCGACCGCCGTCGATGACCATGGTCTGCCCTGTCATATAGGACGACAGGGGCGAGGCCAGCATCAGCGCACCGCCAACGATGTCTTCCACTTCGGCCGGACGCTTCAGCGCGGCCCGGTCAACGCCATAGCTGCGGGCGTTTTCCATCAGCCCAAGGCTGGCCTCGGTCATGGTGAAACCGGGGGCCAGCACATTGACCCGTACGCCATCTGGCCCCATTTCCTTGGCCATCGTGCGGCTTAGGCCGATCACGGCGCCCTTGGAGGCGACATAGTGCATCCATTGCGGCGATCCCGAAAACACCGTTGCCGAAGCAATGTTCACAATTGCACCGGCAGAGGCGCGCAGCGCTGGCGAAAAGGCCCGGCACATCTGCCAGACACCCTTGACGTTCACCGCCATGACCTTGTCCCAGATGTCTTCGTCAAGGTCTTCAAAATTTCGCCGCTCCAGCCCGCCATACATGGCAGCATTGTTGACCAGCACATCCACGCCCTCCATGCGGGCCTGCGCCAGATCGGCAAGGGCGCGGCAACTGGCGGTATCGGTCACATCGACCTTGACGGCCAGACCGCCCGCCAAAGCGGCGGTTTCTTCGCAGCCCGCAAGGTTGACGTCACATGCCAGCACCTGTGCGCCTGCCTTGGCAAAGGCCAAGGCGAAGGCCCGGCCCAAGCCGCCGGCCGCACCCGTGATGACCACCCGTTTGCCCGCAAGTCCTAGATCGGTCATGCGCCCGTCTCCATATAGTTCGCCAGGGCCAGTTCGGCCCGCAGGCTGGCAGTGAAGCCTTCGGCCATCGCGCGGCCCGGTGCCGTCAGAAGCCGGGGGTTCGACACGACCGAAACCATGTCGATATATTCGGCCAAGGACCAACCATACCAGCCGCGAATGACCCGCATTCCATGCGGCGTTGTCCGCCAGCCCTTGTCGGCGTCTTTCATCACGGAATCGTTCAAGGACCGGGCTTCGCTCGTGGTGTCGTGGCCATCGATGATCGCCAAAATCTCATCCACCCGCGCCACATTGTGCCGGACCAGAATATCGCGGGCGATAACGACCGAATGGCGTTCGTGTTCATAGACCAGATCGCGGCGCGAGGGGTTCTTGCCAATGGCGGCCAAAAGAAGATCGGGCGGAATGCGTTTCCAACCGACGTCATGCAAAAGAATGGCGGGCAGAACAACATCTTCCTCGGCCTCGGGCAATTGGGCCAAAAGCGCCTTGGCAACCCCATAGGCGACCAGCGTGTGTTCATCATTGTTGCGCACATCGAGATAGGGCTTGGCTTCAGCCCAAAGCACTGCGTCCTGCGGGCGCAAAAGCGCGGTCATCGCGGCACCTCGTAACTTAGATACATGGTCTTGTATTCCAGATAGCTTTCAACGCCGTAGCGCCCCTTTTCCCGCCCAAGCCCGCTTTCCTTGACCCCGCCAAAGGGTTCGTAATGCGACGAGCGTTGAATGTCATTCAACCAGACAGAGCCCGCCTCCATCCCTTCGCACAGGGTCAGCCCACGCGCCAGATCGCGGGTAAAGACAAAGCCTGCAAGGCCATAGCGGTTGTCATTGGCAAAGCGCAGCCCCTGCCATGGGTCATCAACCGGGCAAATGCCCAGCACCGGGCCGAAGGTTTCTTCGGTCAGCACCAGCATGTCATGCGTGGCATCGGCCACCAGCGTTGGCTGATAGTAAAAGCCACCATCAAAACCAGCCCCGCCTTGGCGCTGACCGCCACACAGAATGCGCGCACCTTTGGAGCGGGCATCATCCACCTGAATGGCGCTGTTGGCGTAGATCTTTTCATTGACCAAGGGGCCAAGATCGCCCTCGCCCCCGGCGGGCGCGAGCGTGAATTGCTGCACCCGGGCAAGAAGCTTTTCAAGAAAGGCGTCATAGACCGCGCGCTCAACGTAGATGCGGTTCACCCGATAACAAAACTGGCCGGAATTGGCGAAACCGTGGCGCGCAATCGCCTCGGCGGCCTTGTCGATATCGGCATCGGCGCAAACGATGGCGGCGGATTGGCCGCCCAGTTCCAGCGTGACGCGCTTCATGGTCTGGACGGCGGCGGCGGCGATTGCCTTGCCCGCCGTGGTGCCCCCGGTAAAGGCGATCTTGCGGGGAATGGGGTGGTTCACCAGTGCATCGCCAACGGCACGGCCGGCGCCTGTGACCACATTGAAGACACCGGCAGGCAGGCCCGCCTTGAAAAAGATGTCGGCCAGCATCAGCGTTGACATCGGTGTATCGGCCGAAGGTTTCGCAACCACCGTGCAGCCCGCCACCAGTGCCGCGCCCAGCTTGAACATCAACAGGTTCAAGGGATAGTTGAAAGGCGTGATCGCCACCACCACCCCGACCGGATCCCGGGTGACAATGGTCTTTTCGCCAACCCCGCCCGAGGTCATGTGGGCCTGCAGACGCAGCCCTTCTTCGGCATAGATATCCAGAAGGTCCGCCGCGCGGCCAACCTCTTGCAGGCAGGCGGGCAAGGGGCGGCCAAGTTCGCGGTGCAGGGCCAGACCCACGTCAGGGGCTGCATCCCGCATGGCCTGTGCCAGTTTCTTTTGCAGGCGCACCCGGTCGGCCATGGGCAGCATCCGCCAGCTTTCAAACGCCCGATGCGCCGAACGGATGGCAAGATCGGCATCAGCTGCCGTGCCCTGCGGAACCGTGTCGATCACCGCGCCAGAGCGCGGATCGGTTACCGGCTGGGTCGCGCCCGAAAGCGATGGAACCCAGCTGCCATCGATGAACATTTCCATGGTCATCCCCTAAAGAACATGAATTTTCAACGCTTTGCGCGTTTCAGCCAAGGCTGCGGTCGCCATGGCGCGGCCAGGCTCGGTTTCGAACTTTGGCAAGATCTTTTCGTTGCGGTCGCAGTTCTGGCCGGGGTTTTCCCCAAACCAGTCACAGCCGACGGCGGTGCCCGTTACTTCATATCGCCACAGCTTGTCACTGTCGCGCACGATGCGGTCGTTCAGGTGGCGCGGCTCAATCCGGGTATCATGGCCATCAATGATTTCGCAAACCTGCGCGATGATCTCCTCGCTCCACCCGGTTTTGCGCAAGACCTCGGTGCCAAGACGAACGCCTTCGGCTTCATGCCGATAGCGCACATCGGATTGCAGGATGTTTTCGCTGCGAAAGCCTTCGGCAATGATGGTTTCCATGTCGATGGCCCACCAGCCGATATCATGCAGCAAGATCGCCAGAAGGCATACGTCACGATCGGCCTGCGGGAAATGGTCCAGCAAGCGCACGCACCAGTCAAAAGACAGCGGGATATGCACGTCATTCTTGCGCGCCCGCATATAGGGTTCGGCGGCGCGCCAGACCGGGTCATAGCGCGAAAGATCGTGCGTCATGGTTGAGCTCATACCTGGATGGGATGGCGCCCCCGAACAGGGGGCGCCATAGCGTCAGTCAAGGATCGTCACGGTTCCGGTGTTGCCATCAACACGCAACCGCATCCCGGTCTTGATCTTGGCGGTCGCGGTGCCGGTGCCGGTGACAGCGGGAAGGCCGTATTCGCGGCAGACGATGGCGGCGTGGCTCATCATGCCGCCGATGTCCGTCACGGCTGCGGCGATCTTGCCGAAGACGGGGGCCCAGGAAGGAGCGGTCACGGGCGTGACAAGGATCTCGCCCTTTTTCAGCTCTCCAAGTTGGTCAGGGCTGCGCAAGACCCGCGCAATGCCTTCCACCGCTCCGGGTGCTGCCGCCATGCCCTTTAGCCCGCCGCTTTCGTCGCCCTTGCCCGTCCAGCGGTCAATTGCGTCAGAGGTGATGCCCCATAGCATGATGGTGAACGGCTCGGTAATGACTTCGGGCGGATCGTTCAGAGCAGGCAGCGGCGGCTCGCTTGCCAATGCCGCGACCAGTTTGCGGCGGCGCTCCACCTCGGCCGGCCAGATCGCCGAACCGACATTTTGCGTGCCAATGGCCCAAGAGGCGGCATAATCCCACAGCACATCGCGCACTTCGTTGCGGTGAAGGAAGAACATGCCGTCTGCTTCATCCCAGAAGCCCGCGCCCTGCAACAGCGTGGAAAGCTCGCGCATCTTGCGCCAGAACACGCCCAGCGCCCAATGTTCGATGTAGAAGTTGTGGTCTTCCACATAAGGAAACACGGTGCGCGCAAGGCCCAGCTTGCCGTCGAAGACGGCCTGCGCCTCTTCGTCCATCATTTCGCGATATTCCGAGGTGACGCGGTCGCGCTCTTTCAACAGCCGCTCGGTCGGGCGTTCGATGTGTTCGCCGTCCTTGGCGCGCGGGATGTAGTCGCGCAGATAGCCCATCGGGATGTCGAGATGGTCGATCCAGTATTTGTCGGTAGAATAAAATCCATTGCCCGAGGTGAAGTTGAACCAGGGGTCTTGGGCGTCTTTCCATGCCTTCAGCCACTTGGCACCGTTGGGGGCCTTGGCGACAGCCGCCAATGCCTCGTCAACGCTGCCGGTCATCAGCGCCGCATCAACGCCGAGTTCCAGCGCAAGGCGGGCAAGCTTCTTGATCTCATCGTCGGGGCGGAACAATTCGCTGTCCACGCCCTGCACCATCTTGGCGATGGCCTGATCGGGAATGGTCGGGAACTGCGATTTCACGAAACCGAAGAAATCAAGATAGGCCGCATAGCCAAGGTTCAGGAATTCGAAATGGTATTGCCAGATCTTGTAGCTAAGCTCGATCGCCTTGTCATAGGCTTCAAATAGGGCGTTGGTGTTATCAAGACCGCGGCCTTCCTTGACCCATTCCACCGGCACCACTTCGGGCAGGTCGGTAAAGGAAATGGCGTCCAGCTCGGCGATCATCGCCAGAACCTTCTTCTTCCAATTGGCGTAAAGGTCGTTCCAGTTGCCAAAATAGTGGCCCGCGCGGTCAAGGAACTGCGGGATGCGGGCCTCGATGTTTTCGGGCGCAACGGCGACGGGCGAGAAATAGACGAACCCGTTCAGGATGCGGTAGTCGATGCCATTCGCAGGCGGCACCAGCAGGTGGCGGCTGTTGTATTGGCCCAGACATTTGATCGCGAAATCCAGAAAGATCACGTCGAACGGGCGCAGGGGCGTCGGCCAGTGCTGCGAGTTGCAGAACCAGAACTTCGCATCATCCTCGGCCCGGCGTGCCGGCTGGAATCGGGTGTAATAGGGGTAAAGGCCCTCCCAGCCTTCGGCCCCCTTGGGCGCCTTTACGTCAAAGGCACTCGGGAACAGCGGGGTCTTAGCGTCCATTTGCGTTTCCTCCCTGAAACGGACTTGATGTTGGACCGTTTGGCTATCGCTTTACGGTCAAGGCAGAGTTCAGTGTGCCGACGATCCCCATCATGCCTGTCTCATAGGTCTTTTTCGGGGTGTCGGCCTTCTTCTGGCTCCAGATCGTCTCGGGCCGCGATTGCAGCGCGAGAAGGTTTTCGCCATCGGGCAGATCGGCGTCGATGGCCCATTCCACGTCTTGCGGGCATTTGTTCTGCCGCTCCAGCCGCTTGGCAAGAGCAGCCACAGCCACCACTTCGGCATCAGACAGGCACTGGATGCGGCGGCGATCTTCGGGCACTTCGCGCTCTACCGCCTCGCCGGCTTCAGCGTCGCCAATCAGTTCCACATGCTTGTCGGAAATCTTGCGGTCGATGATTTCCATCAGCACCTTTTCGACGGTGAAGTTATCGGGCGTGACCACACCGGACACAACCATTTCACCAAGCCCCCAAGAAGCATCGATGACAATCTTGGTGCGGTCGCCGTTGACCGGGTCAAGCGACATCACAACCCCGGCGGCGCGGGCGTTGACCATTTTCTGCACGCCCACGCTCATCAACACGTCGATATGCGGGATGCGGTTTTTCTCGCGGTAGGCAACCGCGCGGGTGGTGTAAAGCGAGGCCCAGCAATCGCGGACCTTTTCCACCACCTGATCGGCGCCACGCACCCAAAGATAGGTGTCTTGCTGGCCTGCGAAAGAGGCATCGGGAAGGTCTTCGGCGGTGGCAGAGGACCGCACCGCAACCGGCGTGTCGTCGCCCATCGCGGCATAGGCGCTGCGGATGGCCGTTTCCACTTCGGTCGGCAGCTTGTGGCTGCGAATCCGGATGCGGATGGCTTGCGCCGCGCGGTCAACCTGATCGATGTCAAAAGGGTCCACCCCTTCAAGATGGCGCTCGATCTCGGCGCGCATGTTGTGATGCTGCAGCATCGCCTCATAGGCTTCGGTTGTCACCGCAAAGCCGGGCGGCACGGCAACCCCGGCCTGCGTCATCTCGCCCAACGAGGCGCATTTCCCGCCCACGCGCGCGAAATCGGCATGGCTGATGCGGGAAAAATCCATGGTATAAAGATCGTTCATTTGCCAGTCTCCACCATCACCGATTGCGGCACGCGGAAGCCGAGGTTTCGGTGGTATTGTGCTTCGAAACCGTCGACCAGTTTCAGATCGGGGAAGCGTTCGGACAGTTGCTTGAACAGTTCTGCCGCCTCCATCTTGGCAAGCTGGAAGCCAAGGCAATAGTGGATGCCATAGCCAAAAGACAGATGGGTGCGGGCGTTGGCCCGGGTCAGATCCAGCTTTTCGCCATCGGGAAACTGGCTTTCGTCGCGGTTGGCGGAACCGGTGATCATCAAGATCTCGGCGCCTTCGGGCAGATCCACCCCGCCGACCGTGGTGGCATGGCGGGCCTTCCTGCGCCACCCCACGACCGAAGGCGTGTAGCGCAGCATTTCCTCGATTGCATTGGGGATCAGCGAAGGATCGGCCTTGAGCTGGTCCCAGGCGTCGCGGTTTTGCATGATGGTCAACACATAGTTGCCCATGAAAGTCGAGGTCGTCTCATGCCCGGCAAACAGCGTGGAGTACAGAACGCCCGCGATTTCGTCATCGGTGATCTCGGCCCCTTCGGACTGCAGGCGCAACAGGTCTGATGGAAAATCATCACCCGGATTGGCGCGCCGCATGGCAAGCAGATCGCGGATGTATTTCCAATAGGCCACCATGTCATGCGCGACCTCGACCTGTTCGGCATCGGTCAACTCGCCCCAGGTCATCTTGCCGCGGCTGGCGCCATATTGCTTTATCTTGGGCACATCTTCGTCGGGAATGCCCATCAGGGTAAACAGCACATAGGCCGGCACCGGATAGGCGACCACTTCCCAGAAATTCACCGGTCCGGATTTGCCCAATGCCTCCAACTCATCAAGATGTCGGCGCACGATGCCTTCGATCTGCGGTTGGATCGACTTGAACCGGCGCGGGCCAAAGCAGGACTGCGCCACCTTGCGGATGCGGGTGTGGTCAGGGGGAACGCGGGCGGTCAGTCCGGAATAGGCGGTAAAACCGCCGTCGATCATAACCTTGCGCCCCGCATCGCACATCGCCCGCACGGGTTTTTGCGCGTTTTCGGAACTGAAGGTCTTGTAGTCGTCAAAGATCGCCTTGATGTCTTCGTAGCGCGTCACCACCCAATAGTTGGTGGCTTCGTGAAAGAAGATCGGCTCTTCCTTGCGCAACTGTTCCCATTTGGCATGGGGTTTGTTCAGATCAAACGGATCATAACCGTCTGAAGGCGCAGCGCCTTGCAGGTCTTTCATCGCGGTATCCTCCCTTGGATGCCAAGCCCCCTTCTCCCAAAAGGTGGCGCTGGCATGTCGAGAATCAGCGTAATGGCGCAGGCTTTGGTTTTTCTTTGGGAAGTTTCCAGCCGGTGGCGGCGCGCTTAGGCCGCCTTGGAAAGTTCGCGATAAAGCGATTGTATTTCAATGCCTTCGGTTGCGCCAATCGCGTCAAGTGCGGCAAGATATTGCCGATATTGCCGGTGCATGGCATCTGTTCGGCCTTGGGCGACGAAGATCTTCATCGCCTCGGCATTGGCGCCTTCGCTGGTGGGGTCGATCGCAAGGGCTTTTTGGCAATGGGCAAGGGCCTCGCGCGTGCGGCCCGAGGACATGCAGACTTTGGAAAAGTCATATTGCAGTTTCACCGCCATTTCGCGCAGCCATATCCGGCGCGGCATGCACCAGTCATCGGTTTCGGATCTGACATATTCCAGCGGCAAATCTTCAAACAAATCGCCACCATAGAGTTGATCTGCCGCCGCATAGACCCGCAGCGCGGCATTCAATTCGCCGCGTTTGTAAAGCGACAGGCCGCGACGGCAAAGCTGTTCGAAGGTGTCAATGTCGATCCAGCTTCCGGCCGGGGGGTTCAGCCGATAGGTCTCGCCCACACGTTCGACCGACGCAGCACTGCCCAGTGACTTGCGCAGCATCGCCACCGCGTGGTGCAGGCGGGTGCGCTTCAATTCCTCTGATTCGCCCTCGGGCCAAAGCAGCTCTCCCAACTGGTCGGCATGGGCGCCCTTTTCGCCGCTTTGCAAAAGATAGGCGAAAAGCGTGCGGGTCTTTTTCGGTGCGCCGCCGGGAAGTTGCCAGTTCACCTCTTGCCCACCGACCAGAACCTTCAGCCGCCCAAGACAATGCACATGCCAGCGCAGCCCGCCGGCCGGATTGCCAAGACCGGTGCGGGGCGGGGCAAGCCAGGACGGCGTGGCACCGCGGGCGAACATCTGCCCTTGCTGGCGGCGCGCCAGAAGGCCCGCGTAATCGGGCACAACCCGGCCCAGCATGAAGGACAACTGTTCATCCAAAGCCCCGCCTTCCAGAAGGCTGGCGGGAATCCAGTAAGGGTTTTCATAGACGCCCGAGGGCGCCAGAAACTGCCGATGCGCCCGCAAGGCGGCCTGAATCTGTTCTTCGATCGTTAAATCCTGATTGTAGAGCGAGACCACCGGCAGGTTGAAATGCGCCGCCAATCGGTCAGCCACTCCGCCCCAGTTTTCAAGGCCTGTCACGCCTTGCATATTGCCAACCACCCAACCCATATCGACAACAAGGGCGGCGATGCCCTTGGCGGATTCCAATTCCTGACGCAGGCGGACGAAGGCCTCTTCCGGGTCCATCGGCGCGTGGTCAAGCCCGACCTCGGCAAAGCCGACGCGCCGCGCGGCGGGCATGTCGGGCAGCAGCCGCAGGTCATCGCTGACAAGCCATGTCTTGGCCGGGGTCGCCAATTGGGACAGGGCGCGGGTGACAAAACCCTCGACCGCGAAATCGGCGATCAGGGCGGCGTTGATGCGTTCCTCGGCCTTGGGTTTGCGCGGCATGGGATCTCCAATTCTTTGGGAAAACAGTAGGCGGCCTTTTGCAAAAGTCCAAAGAAAATCCAAAGCAAGGTCGATAAGCTGATTCGCAGAAGACCTCGGAAAACCGGGGCTGGGAGGTTTTGACGGAAATGGTGGGTCCGGCACGTTGCCGGCGCATTGGCCTTTGATGGCCGGTGCATGCATGCCCTCATGCCCGCAGCCCCGAAACATGGGAGATGTTGCGGCATATGTCGGCAGAGGGTCACTTCGATTATGTCATCGTTGGCGCCGGGTCTTCCGGGGCCGTTTTGGCCAATCGCCTCAGCGCCGATCCGCGCCTGACTGTCTGCCTGATCGAAGCCGGGCCCGCCGACCGCAGCCCGTTTGTCACCGTGCCTTTGGGGGTGATGAAGCTGTCGAAGGATGCGCGGCACAATTGGCTTTTCAAGACCGCACCGCAAACCGCGCTTGATGGCCGCGAAATCTCGGTTCCGCGGGGCAAGGTGCTGGGCGGGTCGTCCGCGATCAACGGCATGATCTATATTCGCGGCCATCGCGCCGATTATGACGCTTGGGCGCAGGCAGGCTGCACGGGCTGGGGCTATGATGACATCCTGCCCCATTTCCGCCGGTCCGAAGACAACCGCCGCGCAGGCATCGACAGCCACCATCACGGCACGGGCGGCGAGTTGGCCGTCTCTGATCTGCGCGACGCGAACGCTGTGGACCGCGATTTCATCGATGCCGCAGGCCAGTTGCAATTGCGCGCCTGTCCCGATTTCAACGTGGCCGAACCCGAAGGCATGGGCATTTATCAAGTCACGCAAAAGGACGGCAAACGCCATTCCACGGGCCGGGCCTTTCTGGCCCCGATCCGGGCGCGAAAAAACCTGCATGTCATGACCGGAGCCGAGGTTTTGTGCCTGACATTGGACGAGGGCCGCGCCACGGGCGTAACCCTGCGCCGGGACGGACAGACGCAAACCGTGCGCGCACGGGGTGAAGTGATCTTGTCGGCGGGCGCGATCGGGTCGCCGGACATTCTGTTGCGCTCGGGCATCGGGCCGGGTGGTCAGATCACTGGTTTTGGGGGCGTGCTGGCCCACGACTTGCCCGGTGTGGGCCAGAACCTGCAAGATCATGTGGATTGCATGGTCATCTGCCAAAGCCGGTCGCGCACGCCATATGGCATTTCCCTGCCTGCCCTGCCGCGTCTGGCCCTGGAGGGCGCGAAATGGGTGTTCGCCAATCGCGGCATGCTTTCATCGAACATGGTCGAGGCGGGCGGATTTGTGCGCACATCGGCGGCAGAGACCCGTCCCGACATTCAGTTTCACATCATCCCCGGCCGGAAAAGCCACCGCGGGCGTTTGGTAGAATATGGCCACGGGGTTTCGGTGCATACCTGCGTGTTGCGCCCTGAAAGCCGCGGGTCGGTGACGCGGCAATCGCTGAGCGGAGAGCCGCAGATTGACCTTGGCCTGTTGACCGATGACCGCGACATGCTGCGGCTTTTGAAAGGGGTAAGGCTTGCCCGTCAGATCCTGCGACAAGGCCCGATGGCGCGCCATGGGCTGACCGAGATCATTCCTGGCGACGCGCTGGACAGCGACGAGGACTTGCGCGCCTATATCCGCGCCAATGCCCGCACTGTGTACCATCCGGTTGGCACCTGCGCGATGGGGTCCGGCCCCATGGCCGTGACCGACCCGCGCCTGCGGGTGCATGGTGTAAGGGGCCTGCGCGTCGTCGATGCCTCGATCATGCCAACAATCGTGTCGGGCAACACCAATGCGCCCGCCATCATGATTGCCGAGAAAGCTGCCGAGATGATCCTGCAGGATCGCAAGACAGCCTGAACCACCACCGGCCAAGGGAGGGCCGGGACAAAAGAAACCAAACGGGAGGAAACGCTGATGAAACTGAAAAACGGATTGGCCGGGGCAATCGCCCTTGGTCTGGCTTTCTTCGCAGGGGCTGCCTTTGCGGCGCCCAACTGCGGGGCCAATACAGGGCAAGCCGCCACGGGTGCGCCGATTGTCGTGGGGGGCATCTATTCGAACGGTGCGCCGGGGGACTGGTCGTCATCGACCGATGCCGCCGCCGCCTATTTCGCCTGCGTGAATGCCAATGGCGGCATCAACGGGCGTCCGGTAGAATACCTTGTTGAAGATGACCAGTGGAACCCCGAAGCTGCATCGGCAGCCGCAGCCAAACTGGTGACCGACAAGAAAGCCGTCGCAATGGTTGGCAACGGCTCTTTCATCGAAATGGCCGTGAACGCACAGACCTATGTTGACCAAGGCATCATGGCCATGGCTTCGGCTTGCGCGATTTCGGAATGCTTTGAAACGCCGAACCTTGTGTCCACGAACCAAGGCCCGCTCGCCTCGAACCTAGGCGCGGCACAATATGCCCAAGAAGAGCTTGGCTCGAAAAACGTTGCCTGCATCGGGTTGAACATTCCCAACAACGGCATCTGGGCCTGCCAAGCGGTTATCGACTATATGACCTCGAAGGGCGGCACCGGCAGCATGGCCATGCTGAACCCCGGCGCACCGGACGTGAACTCGGCACTGCTTGAGGCGGTTGCCTCGGGTGCTGACACGATCTTGTTGAACCTGCCCGCAGGCCTTGCCCTTGCCGTTTTGAAAGCGGCGCAGGAACAAGACCTGCGCGACAGCTACACCTGGATTGCGCCGACCCCGCTGTATGACCTTTCGGTGCCGGATGCCGTGGGTGACTATTGGCATGGCAAGATCTGGGTCAACGCCGAACTGGCACCGATCAATCAGGGCGGTGCTGACGGGCAGAACTGGCTGGCCGTGCTTGACGCTTTCGGCAAAGCCGAGGATCCGCGCGACACCTTCAGCCAGGCGGGCTATCTTTCTGCCCAATTCTTCGTGAAGGCGATGATGGAGATGGACCCGGCTCAGCTGGATGATCGCGCTGCTGTAACCGCGGCGATCAAGGCGATCAAAGGCTATTCGTCGGACCTGATGTGCGGCCCGTATTACGTTGGCGATGAACCCTATCACCAACCGAACCACGCCGGCCAGATGGTCAAGGTTGTGGCCGGTGGTTTCGAAGTGGTGCGCGGCTGCTATGAATATGACAGCGCCTATTTCGACCGTCACAAAGCCGTGGAAAAGGCTTTGGGTCTGAACTGAACATAAGACTTGCCCCCGGGCCGCCTCGCGGGCCCGGGGGTTGCAAGAAAAAAAGGGGAGGCATGACGCGCGGCGCAATTTTAAACTGGCTGGTCTATGTCGCCTTGATGGTGGGCATCTGGATCGCGCTTGCGGGTGGCATGCCCTTCAAGGTGACGGGGATGTTTCTGGCCTCGGGCCTTGCGATTGGGTCGCTTTACGCCCTGGGCGGCATCGGCATTGTTGTGCTGTATCGGGCCTCGGGTGTGTTGAACTTTTCGGCGGGGGCTGCGGGGGCTGCAGGGGCGATGACCTCGTGGCAGCTGGTGCAATGGGGGTTCTGGCCGCCGATTGCATGGCTTGGCTGTATTGTGGTGGCCCTGCTCTTGACGCTTGCCTATGGGCGCTATGTGGCGCCGCTGCTTGCCTGGCGGGAAACCGTGGTCAAGGCCGTGGCGACACTGGGTTTTGCACTTATCATTCTGGGCCTTGTCAGCTTTATCTGGATCGACGATCCGCGCAGCCTTGAACTGCCGACCGATCAGCTGGGGATCGTGCTTTTCGGCCTGCGGGTTACGGCCACGCGGATTTTGGCCTTTGCCGCGGCCATTGGGATTGTTATCGGCATCTGGGCCTTTCTTGGCCGCACCGAAATTGGCCTGCAAATGCGGGCCGTCGCCAATTCGCGCGACCTTTCGGCGCTGCTGGGCATTCCCATTCGCCGGGTTGAAACCATCGCCTGGGGGATCTCGGGGCTGATGGCGGGCTTTACCGGACTGATGTTTGCCGACCTCATTCGGCTTGAACCCGTGGTCATAACCTTCATGGTGATCCCCTCGGTTGCTGCGGCCTTGGCGGGCCGGCTGAACAGCCTTGCGCTGGTCTTGATTGGCGGGCTTTCCATGGGGGTGATTGAAAGCCTGCTGACGCTTTCGCCCCTGCTGAAAGGGGTGCGCCCCATTGCCCCCTTTGTCATCGCGGCACTTGTGCTTCTGTGGACCCAGCGCGGCACACGGCTTACTTTCGGAGGGCGCGACTGATGGACCGTTCGCTTTTGCGCATCACCCCTTCGGGGGCGGCGGGGCTGATCTTTGCCGCGGCCAGCTTTGTCTTTTTGCCGATGGTGCTGGGGTCATACTGGTTAGCCATTTTCACCTCGGCTGCGATTTTCGCCATGGCGATATCGGGCGTTGCCTTCATGTATGCCCGGCTGGGCATGGTCAGCCTGACACAGGTTGGGCTGATGGGCATTGGCGGTTGGGTGACGCTGCGGCTGAACTATCTGTGGGACATGCCGTTTGAGGTAAACATGGTGCTGGCGGCACTTGCCACCATGATATGCGGCTGGATCCTTGCCCTGCCGGCCTTGCGCATGCGCGGGCTTTACCTTGCGCTGGTCACGCTTATGGCCGCGGGCGGGTTGGAAATTCTGTTCGCGACCTATCAGTTTCCGAACGGAGGCGAAGGGTTCTGGGGCGTGAAGATCGGGTCAAACGCGCCTTTCCGCCGCCCGGCACTGGCGCAAACGCCCGAAGCCTATCTGCGCTATGTCATCGTGGTTGCGACGCTTGGCTTTTTGTTCATCGAAGGCCAGCGCCGGCTGTTTCCGGGCCGAGCCTGGGCCTTGATCCGGCGGTCAGAGGCTGCGGCCATGGCGGCGGGTGTCAACGTGACGCTTTACAAGACATGGGCCTTTGGCATCGCAGGGGCGATTGCGGGGGCATCGGGCGCGTTGCTGGCGGGCTCGCTTGGCCTGTTGGACGACGGCACGTTCCGGTCTTCGGAATCAATCATGCTGTTTGCGCTGGCAGTTGTGGGCGGGGCGCGGTTCTGGCTGGGCGCAGTCATTGCTGCGGTGCTGTTCCGTGTCTTGCCCGGTTTGCTGAACACCTGGGGCGTTGATACCGATCTGGCGTTTGTCATTTTTGGCGCGGGGCTTTTGCATGCGCTGATCACCGCGCCAAATGGCATTGCCGGGCAGATCTTTGACCTTGTGGCCAACCTGCGGGGCAAGAAAGGCAAGACCCATGATTGACATCGACGCCATCACCGTCCGCTTTGGCGGCCTTGTCGCATTGAATGAGGTTTCTGCCACGCTGAGTGCGCCGGTGGCGGGCATCATCGGGCCTAACGGGGCGGGGAAAACCACATTGATGAATGTGGTTTCGGGGTTCATCACCGCACATTCGGGCCGGGTCATGGTTGAAGGGCAGGATTTTCTGGCGCTTGCCCCGCATCGGCGGGCACAAAAGGGCCTGCGTCGGTCGTTCCAGAAAGAACAGATTGCCGATGACCTGACCGTGCTGGAAAACGTGCTGGTGCAGACCGATTGGTCGCTGACCGGCTGGTCTGCCAAACGTGCCGAAGCGATGGACATGCTGGCCGTCGTGGGCCTGGCGGACCGCGCCGACAAGATCGGCGGCGCCCTTTCGGGGTTCGAGCGCCGCCTTACCGACGTTGCCCGCTGCATGGTGGGCAAGCCGCACCTTATCATGTTCGACGAACCCGCAGGTGGTCTTTCGGTGGACGAAACCCGCCAGCTTGGCGATCTGATCGTGCAGATACACACCTTGACCGGGGCGCAGACGGTTATCATTGACCATGATGTCGAACTTATCAGCCGCATCTGCGCCGAAACCCTGGTGTTGGATTTTGGCCGCCGTATCGCCTTTGGCCCAACGGCGGATGTGCTGGCCGACCCAAGGGTAAAGGCCGCCTATCTGGGCACCGAGGAGGTCGCACAATGACGCTGAAAGTTCAGGGCCTGGTCGTTCAGGATGGAAACAGAACGGCCGTTCATGATGTGGATCTGACGGTAGAGCCGGGCAAGGTAACCGCTGTCATCGGCGCGAATGGCGCTGGCAAATCAGAGCTTGTCTTGGGCCTTGCAGGCATTCTGCCTGTGACCGCAGGCACCATCACGCTGGACGGGGCCCCCCTTGCGGCCAAGGGCCCCGACGCCATTCGCCGCGCCGGAATCGCCGCCGTGCCCGAGGGCCACCGCGTGCTGACAGATTTGTCCATCGACGACAATCTGCGTGCAGCCGGCAGCCTTATCAAAGGGGATCTTGCCCAGCGACTGGACGACGCCTATGGCATCTTTCCCGAATTGGCCGAACGCAAGGGCCAGCTTGCTGGCACACTTTCGGGCGGACAACAGCAGATGGTGGCCTTGGCCCATGCCCTGATGTGCCGCCCGCGCTATTTGCTGATTGACGAAATGTCACTGGGCCTTGCCCCGCTTATCGTCAAACGCTTGTTGGGGGTGGTCACCGATCTGAAGGCAAAAGGGGTGGGGATATTGCTGATCGAGCAGTTTACCGACCTTGCGCTTGGCATCGCGGAAAACGCGGTTGTGCTGCGGGGGGGCAAGATGCGCTACAACGGCCCAGCCCGCAATTTGGCCGAAGACTCCAAACTGTTGCACGACGCCTATTTTGGCGTGTGAAAGGAAGACAGATGTTCGGACTTGAAGGCAAGACCTGCCTTATCACCGGTGGTGCGGGAAGCATCGGCCTTGCCTCGGCCAAGATCTTGCAAAGCCATGGAGCGAATATTGCTCTGGTGGACCGCGACGCAGAGGCACTGGCGCGCGCGGCAGACGCCCTTGCCCCCGGTGTGCTGACCATCGCCGCTGATGTGGCAAACGAAGCCGACACCGCCCGCTATATTGCCGAAACCGTCGCCCGCTTTGGCCGCCTTGATGTACTGTTTTCCAACGCGGGAAATTTTGGCACCGTGGCCCCGATCGAGGCTTATCCAACCGAAACCTTCGACGCGGTTTTGGCCGTGCATGTGCGGGGGGCGTTTCTGGCCGCCAAACATGCGGTTGGGCATATGGGCAAGGGCGGAAGCATCATCATCACCTCTTCTGTTGCGGGTTTGCGCGGCGATCCCGGCGTTTATGGCTATATCACCGCAAAACACGCCCAGACCGGCCTGATGCGGGTCTTGGCAAAAGACCTTGCCCCCCGCGGTATTCGGGTAAACACGATAAATCCCGGGCCCGTGGCCAATGGCTTTCAGCAACGGGTCGAAGATGATCTGACGCCGCTTTTGGGGCGCGATGCGACGCAGTTTTTTGACGAAAGTATCCCCATGGGCCGCCATGCCACCCCGCAGGAAATTGCCCAGTCGGTGCTGTATCTGGCGTCGGACCAATCCAGCTTTACCACCGGGCTGATCCTGTCGGTAGACGGCGGGATGAGCGTTTAGTCCTGCCCCCAATCCGCGCCTTGCATTTCGCGCAGGCGGCTGGCGGTGCGTTCGAATTCAAAGGCGCCGCTGCCTTCAAGGTACAGCCGCTCTGGCACGTCAGCCGCCGAACAAATCAGCCGCACCTTCGCCTCGTACAAGGCGTCGATCAAGATGACGAAGCGCTTGGCCTCGTTGTAGTTTGATGCGGAAAGCTGCGGAATATCTTCCAGGATCAGCACCCGAACCGCCTGCGCGATGGCCAGATAATCGCCAGGCCCAAGCGGACGCGAACAAAGATCCCAGAAGGTTGCGCGCCCGACACCATTGGCAAAGCGTGGCAGATCCACGCTGCGGCCATTCACCGGCAACAGCAGCGCCGCGCCCTGCGCCCCGCCGGTAAGGTCATTCCAGATGTCTTGGATCTCGCCTTTGACCTTACCTGCAGGATGGAAATACACCTGCGCCCCGGCCAAGCGGTGCTGGCGATAGTCGTTGGGACTTTCCAACGCCATCACCTGCAGCTTTTCGCGCAGCATGGCGATAAAGGGCAGGAAAAGCTGACGGTTCAGCCCGTTCTTGTACAGCTCTTCCGGCGCGCGGTTAGAGGTGGTGACAATCACCACCCCCGCGGCCATCAGCTTTTCAAAAAGCCGGCCCACGATCATCGCATCGGTGATGTCGGTGATCTGCATTTCATCAAAGGCCAAAAGGCGAATGTCACGCGACACCGCTTCGGCAAACGGGGCAAGGGCATCATCCACCCCGGTTTTGCGGGCCTCATGCATGGCTTTGTGAACTTCCTGCATGAAGGCATGGAAGTGCACCCGGCGCTTTTGTGCAATTTCGGTGTGTTCAACAAAAAGGTCCATCACCATGGACTTGCCGCGCCCCACCCCGCCCCACAAATAAAGCCCCGGCGGCGGCTTTATCGGCCTTGCAAACAGCCCGGCGAAAAGCCCGACCTTGCGGGTTGCATTCGCCTCGAGCCAAAGCCGCAGATCTTCAAGCACGGCCAAGACCGCATGCTGCGCGGGATCTGGGCGCAACTGTCCTGCGGCAATGCGGGCGTCATAGATTTCGGTCAGGCTCATGCGCATGGCGCTGGATACCGCAACCCCGCGCTTTGGGGAAGCGCAACACGCGCCAATCAGGCGTCTTTCAAGGCCGCGGTCAGTTTGTCCACATCACCCTTTTGCTTGTCGAGCATGGCGCCGATCTCGGCGCGCTCACTGGCAAGCATGTTCACACCTTCGATAATCAGGTTGAAAAACCGCAATGAGCCGGACTTGTCCGAGACATGCCAGCGCAGATCAAAGGGCGCCTCGCCCTTGAGCCGGGCGACGGAAATCACCTCATAGTAGCTTTTCACCGTCTTGGCATCGGTCACTTCGATGCTGCCGCCGATGAATTCGCGGAAGCGACGACCGTATTTACGGCTGATATAGCCCTGAAATGCCTTGGTAAACGCACTCATCTGCGCCTTCGAAGCCTGCTTGGCGGCCGGGCCAAGGGCAGAGCGCGCGATCACCGGAACATCGGCGTATTTGGCGAAAATGCGTTCAAACTCGGCAATCATCGCGCCTTCGCCCTTGCCCGAAGCGATGACAGAATTGATGTCGCCCACAACTTTGTCAATCAGGGTACGGGCCTGATCGACGGTCATCGCGGCGGCGCGCATCGGCAGGGCAAAGGCCACGGTGCCAAGAGCAAGGCCTGCTGCAAAGCGGCGGCGCGAAAGTGTGGAGGTGTCATTCAGCATAGGGGTCCTCGTAGGGGTCGACGAAACCGGCGTCGTCAGCGTCTTGGCCAAGCTGGTGGCGACGGTTCTGCAAATACAGAAGACGCGCCTGCGCATAGCTGTCAGCACTCTCATATAGGACCGAATCGATGAAATCGGAATAGCGACCGCGATCGGCGACCTTCGCAGCCAGTTTGACACCCGCAACCCCAAGGACCTGATCGCGGTTCAAAGTGTTCACAGGATCGATCACCACATCGACAATCGTGCCCGCCAGATCCCGCGTGGTGGACGGACCCATAAACGGCACCTCAAGATAGGTTCCTTCGCCAAAGCCCCATATATGCAGGGTTTCGCCAAAGTCAGTGTCATTTGCAGGCATGCCTGCGGCCGTTGCTACATCGAAAAGACCCCCCAAGCCGAAAATCGTATTCATCCCGAAGCGCAGCGCATTCTCGCTGGCCTTCACCAGCCGAAATTGCAGCAGGTTGTTCAAGATGTCTGCGGGTTTGCCAAGGTTGGCCGAAAAATCGCTGATCCTTTTGGCACCCTCACCGTTGCCCTTGGTCGAAACCGCCACCGGGCGCAGCGCCATTTTGTCAAAGCCGCGGTTAAATGCGTGGACCTGCCGATTGAAAGGTTCAATCGGATCACGCGTCACCAAAGGATCGGCCACAGGGGAGCACCCGGCAAGAACTGCGCCGATGAGGCAACAGGCCAAAAGAGATGTATCAAATTTCCGCATTATCGGTATCGAAAGATATGGCATCGTATGCTGCATAGGTCTAGGTTCCGGCCGGATCAAGCTAGCACTGACAGACACCGGGGAAGGCAAGGCATAAGTCGCCACCCGGACCAAGGCAACGGCCAAACGTGGCCAACATGTGACGCAGGAAATATTCCGCCGATGTTTCTTTAGGGCGGGCAGCAGGCAGGGGGACGTATGTCTCAGAATGAATTTTCTCGGGGTTATGCGGAATTAAAGGCAGCTCGGGCAGACAATCGCGGGCTTTTTTGGGCCGTGGGGCTTTTCTCGGTTCTGGTCAATCTGCTGATGCTGACCGGCCCTTTGTACATGCTGCAGGTCTATGACCGTGTGCTTGGCAGCCGGTCCGAAGCGACACTGGTCGCCCTTTCGCTTTTGGTGACATTTCTCTTTCTGGCCATGGGCCTTTTGGACCATGCGCGCGGGCGGATCATGGCGCGCATTGGGGCCGCTATACAGGACAAACTGGACCGGCGGGTGTTTTCGGCGGCGATGAAGCGCATAGCGCTTGTACCAACCGACCCGGTCGCACTGGCCGCGCAGCGCGATCTTGAGGCGGTGCAACGGCTTTGGGCATCACCTGTGCTGATGTCGATCTTCGATATTCCCTGGACCCCCTTCTTCGTTGCGGCGATTTTTGTCTTTCACCCGATGCTGGGTTGGCTTGCCGTTTGTGGCGGGGTGTTCCTGATCTTTGTGACCATCTTGAACCAGCGTCTGACGCAGCTTCCGATCAACCGCACCAATGGCCTGACCCTTCAGGCCGAGCGGATGTCAGATCTCATCAAGACCGAGGCCGAGGCAGTGCAGGCACTGGGCATGACAGGGGCTGCATTCCAGCGCTGGCACAAAGCCCGGTCGGCCGCCCTGGCCGAAGGGTTGAAGGCGGGCGACATGGGGGGGCGCTTTGGTTCGGTATCAAAGACGTTCCGCATGTTTCTGCAATCGGCAATGCTGGGGTTGGGTGCCTGGTTGGTGCTGCAAAACCAGCTGTCAGCAGGCGCGATGATTGCCGGGTCCATCCTGATGGGGCGGGCCTTGCAACCTATTGAACAGGCGGTTGGCCAATGGGCCCTTGTCACCCGGGCGCAAGAGGGCAACCGCCGTCTTGCAGAGTTGTTGACCCGGGTTCCAGCCGAACCGCA
>JAIOXV010000040.1 GCA_021741465.1 Paracoccaceae bacterium | reverse complement strand
GCCAGCGCACCAAGGGAATCGCCCGCACGTACGACGTAAAGCACATCCTCGGTTGCGGCCTGCATCGAGGGCGTGCCGCCGTCGATGACCTCGGTCGGTTCCGAAAGGTCGCCCTGTCCGAACTCTTCGCCCTGCGCCTCGGCCAGGATCGAGGCCAGCAAGACCGCAGTGTCCACCTTGCCTTCGGTGGTGCGCAGCATCGCAGGGGCCTCGATCGTGCCCTCGGCCACGGCCTGATTGACGATGGCGCCGATCGCGCGATCGGTCTGCCCCTCACGCAGGGCCTGCGCCACCAGCGTTTCCAGCGTGGCATCATCGGCGGGGACCGTGGGCTGCGCACTGTCGCCCCGCAGCCCTGACACAACCGCTGCTGACATCCGGGCAAGCGCATCTTCGCCCATATCGGCAGAGGCGGTCAGGTCAGCACTGTCGCCCCGGGCTTCCGCCGCCGCGGTCAGATCGGCCAGAATGGCCGCCGTGGTTGCCGCAATACTGCCCGCCAGCGGATCGCGCGCCAGGCTTTCGGCCGGGTCTGCACTGGCCAGAACCTGGGCTGGTTCCGTCGCAGCTTTCAAACGTGCGTCGCGGGCATTTTGCCCCATGAAATCCATCGGGTTCAGCAAGATCAAAACCGCGCAAAGCACAACAACTGTCACATAGCCAACCGCAATACGGATCATGCCCTACCCCCCTTTACCACCAGACTGCCCAACCAAGGGGCGGTCGTGAACCCATTGAAACCGCGCGACGCCATGAACTGCCGCGCCTTGCCCGCCCCACGCAAGATCTGGTTGCGCAAATACCAGCACCTCAAGCACAAGCATAGCACAACCAACCCTTGCGGGGGTAACGCATTCTTCACCCAGATGTGCCAGACTGTCGGTCTGGGGTCAATTTCACAATTGCCCCTGATCCGACCAAACACCGGCAAAGCGCCAAACTTGGCGACCTTGCCCGGCTTAAGCCGCGGGCATGCGGGCCTCGATCATCCCGGCATACCAGCTGGAACCGAAGGGGATCGCGCTGTCGTCGAAATCATAGGCGGGGTGATGGACCATGGCCGTGTCTCCATTGCCAAGGAAAATATAGGCGCCGGGGCGCTCAAGCAGCATGAAACTGAAATCTTCCGCCCCCATCAAAGGCGGGGTATCGGTATCAACCTTGCCGGAAACGGCCTTGGCCACTTCGGCGGCAAATTCGGTATTTTCGGCCGAATTCACCGTTACCGGGTAGCCGCGCTGATAGCTCACCTCGGCCTTGGCGCCCAGGGCAAGCGCTGTGCCTTCGCAGATTTCGCGGATGCGGCGTTCAACAAAATCCTGCACTGCGAAATCCATCGTCCGAACCGTGCCCTTCAACTTCACCACCTGCGGGATGACGTTATGGGCCGTGCTGTCGGTGGCAACGGTGCATACCGAAACCACCACCTGCTTCATCGGATCAACCCCGCGCGAGGCGATGGTCTGCAAAGCCACGATGATATGGGCTGCAACCAAGGTGGTATCGATGCAGTCGTGGGGCTTTGCCGCATGGCCCCCCTTGCCGGTCACCGTGATGTCAATCTGGTCAGCCGAGGCCATGATCGCCCCCGGGCGAATGGCGAAATGCCCCAGCGGAATGCCGGGCATGTTATGCATGCCGTAAACTTCCTGAATGCCCCAGCGGTCCATCATACCATCGGCGCACATTTCACGCCCGCCGCCACCGCCTTCTTCGGCAGGCTGAAAGATCATCACCGCCGTGCCGTCGAAATTGCGCGTCTCGGCCAGATATTTGGCAGCCCCCATCAGCATTGTCGTGTGGCCATCATGGCCGCAGGCATGCATCTTGCCCGGCGTTTTTGAGGCATATTCCGCCCCGGTCTGTTCGATGATCGGCAGCGCATCCATATCGGCGCGCAGGCCAATCACCCGACCCGAGGAGTTGGTCTTGCCACGAATCACCGCAACAACGCCCGTGCGCCCGATGCCTTCTGTCACTTCATCACAGCCAATGTCGCGGCAAAACGCGGCCACTTTGGCGGCGGTGCGGTGAACATCAAACAGCAGTTCGGGGTTTTCGTGAAGATCGCGCCGTATGGCGGTCAGTTCCGGCAACATCTCGGCAAAACGGTTCTTGGGCGGCATGGCGGCACTCCTTTTGAGGGCAGCCTGTTACAATCCGTGCGCCGCTGCAAGCCCCGCCCCCCGGCGATCTGCCCAAAAGCTCAGGCGAAACGCCGCCGCGCTTCCAGGGCCAGACCCGCGCCAACAGAGCCAAGCATGTCGCCGGTGGCGATGGGCACGCCCGGGCAAACCTGTTCAACCAGCTTGCGCAGCGCAGGAAGCCCCGACGATCCGCCCGTCATGAACACCGTGCCAACCCCCGCCGCAGCCACCCCGCCTTGCGTCAGCACCTGTTCGATCAGCGCCCCTATCCGCGCCAGCCCCGCCGCAAGCGCGGCATCCAGTCCGGCCCGCGTGGCCACCGGGTTTGGCCCGCCCGTCAGCCCGCTTAAGGCCATGCGATGGGCGTCTGCGTCGGACAGGGCAATCTTGGTGGCCTCTACCTCCATCGCAAGGCCGTGACCGGCGCGCGTGGCGACCACATGCGCCAGACGGCCAATCAGATCTGCCCGGTCGGCATCGGCCAGAAGATGCTTCAATTCCGCAGCCTTTTTTGGGGTGTAAAGGCTGTTGATCCGGTGCCAGGTGGCAAGATCCAGAAAGTAGTGGTTTGGGATCAGGGCCTTGCCGCCGTTCAGGCTGCTGCCGTGGCCGAGATGGGGCATAACCTCGATCAGGCTTAGAGCCCTGTCGAAATCGGTACCGCCAAGGCGGATGCCATCATTGCCCAGTATGTCGCCGCTGCGATCGGCAGCCTTGGCGCGATCAGGCGAAACCCGCACCAAAGACACATCCGACGTACCACCGCCGATATCGACGATCAGCACCAGTTCTTCCTTTTCGATGCCTGCCTCATATTGCAGCGCGGCCGCGATTGGTTCGAATTGAAACGTGACCTCGGCAAAGCCCGCGGCCCGTGCCAGTTCCGCCAAGGCGGTTTCAGCCGCGGCATCCGCCGCCGCATCGCCGTCAATGAAATGCACCGGACGGCCCAGAACTGCGCGTGAAATGCCCGGCATCTCCGCATGAACTTTATCACGCAAATGGTTGAAGAAACTTGATAATACCCCACGGAACGTAACAGCGCGGCCGCTGACGACCGTGCGTTCGTCAATCAGGCCCGATCCCAGGGTGGATTTCAGCCCCCGCATGAGCCGCCCCTCTTCGCCGTCGACATAGGCCGCAATTGCGGCGCGGCCGAAAAGCGGTGGCGCGTCGGCCTGCCAGAACACGGCCGAGGGCAAGGTCGGCTGCCCATCCTCCAGCGCGACAAGCTGCGCGGGGCCCTGCCCGGCAAGCGCGACCGTAGAATTAGATGTGCCGAAATCGATGCCGCAATAGCCGGTCATGGGCCGCCCTTCAGGTTTTCGGGGCTTGTGTCACAGGCCCTTTGCCACGTCCAGCGATGATCCATCGCTGAAGCGGCTCAGCCGAAAGCGCGAAAGATCATGGCCCACAGGCCGCCCGCGTACCAAATCGGCCACCACCCGGCCAAGTCCCGGGCCAATGCCAAAGCCATGCCCCGAAAGCCCGGTGGCGATAACCAGCCCCTCGATGGGCGCGCGGTCGATGACGGGAACCACATCGGGCATGGTGTCGATCATCCCGGCCCAGGCCGCCTTTATCTTCGGCCGCCCGATCCCCGGCAAAGCCTTGGCAAAATGATCGCAGGTCTGGGCAAGGGTTTGCATGTTTGGTGCGGGGTTCAGGATGCGCTGACGTTCAAACGGGCTTTCCTCGTCGCCCTGCCAGCGCCGCTTCGTGCCCCATCCATCCGGGAAACCGCGCGGCGACAGTGGCCGGAACGTGGTTTTTGAGTAATCATTCCGCAGCGTTGGAATGTATTTGAACAGATGCCGAAAGGCATCCGGCCCAATGAAAAAATGGTGGTTCTGGCCGGGCGCGATGGTATAGCCGCCATCCTGCCGGCGCCGAAAGGCAAAGTTTTCATCCGCTGCGTTGCCGGCAAAAACCTGCGGCATCGCTTCGGTTTGCGCGACTGAGGCAAGAACGGAAAGCTGCGGAATGGCCACGCCTTCGGCCCGCAGGAACAGCGAAGACCACGCTCCCCCCGCCACCACCACCTGTTCGCAGGCGATCCGGCCTTGTTCGGTGAAAACACCGGTCACCCGGCCCCCCGCCACGTCCAACCGCCGCACGGCACAGTTTTCAACAATGGCAGCGCCGCGCGCTTCGGCTCCTTCGGCCAGCATCGGCACCGCAACCCAAGGCTCGGCCCGCGCGTCCGATGCGGTGAACATGCCGCCCACCCAAGGCGCGCTGTGGCCCGGGATCCGGGCCTTCACCGCAGCGTCAGTCTGCATCACCGTGTCCAGCTGATGCGCCTGCGCATGTTTGCGCCAATCTTCAAACCCGGCCATTTCGGCCTCGGTCAGGGCAAGATACAGCACGCCCTCTTGCCGAAACCCCAGCCCCGCGCCGAAATCCTTGGCAAGCCCCTGCCAAAGCCGCAGACTTTCCACCATGATCGGCAATTCGGCCGGGTCCCGCCCTTGCTGACGGATCCACCCCCAATTGCGGCTGGATTGCTCACCCGCGATCCGGCCCTTTTCGCATAAGACAACCTTGAGCCCCGCCTCGGCGAGATACCAGGCCGTCATCACCCCCATGATGCCGCCGCCAAGCACCACCACTTCGCAGGCCTGCGGTAAAGGCGCGGAAAAGCGGATTGCAGAGGCCTCGGTTATCGGAAAGCTCATGCACATTCGGCCAAAAGCCGCTCCATAAAGCGCTGGCCTGCCTCGAATTCGCTGACGGCAAGGTATTCGTCCACCTGATGGGCCTGCGCAATATCGCCCGGCCCGCAGAC
Organism: Paracoccaceae bacterium; assembly: GCA_021741465.1. Taxonomy (GTDB): domain Bacteria; phylum Pseudomonadota; class Alphaproteobacteria; order Rhodobacterales; family Rhodobacteraceae; genus Tabrizicola_A. Next base: position 15,991 of record JAIOXV010000040.1, on the reverse strand, counting down.
GATCGCCGAATAGCCCGCCTCCTGAAACTGCCCCGCTTCCGTGCCATAGCTGACCACGCCCACGGCATTGTCGCCTGTCAACCGGCGGGCCAGCGCCTCGGCCTCGCCCTGGTCTTCGGGAACCAATCCCGGCACCCCGAAAAACCGCGCAAGATGGATCCCAGCTTCGGGGCGAACCGCCTTCATTGCCGCATCCAGCCGCTCTGCCTCGGCCACAAAAGCGGCGGCATGGGCGTCAACGTCTTCGCCCGGCACCACCCGCATTTCCACCGCGAACCGGCAATCGCCGGCGGTGATGTTATGGGCTGTGCCGCCCTCGATCATGCCGACATGCAAGGTTGTAAAGGGCGGATAAAAGTTGGCCGCAACCGGCCCCGGGGCCTGTGCCTGAATTTCGGCGTTGCGGTCATTGACCCATGAAATCAGCCGCGCCCCCTCCATGATGGCCGAAACCCCATAGGGCAGAAGCGACGAATGCACCTCAAACCCCTTCACATGCACATGAAATCCGGTGCCGCCCTTGTGGCCTGTGATAATCTTCATCAGGCTTGGCTCGCCAATCAGCGCGGCAGAGCCTTTGGGCAAGACCTGCCCCATGGTTTCGATCATCGGCGGCGCGCCAGTGCAGCCCACCTCTTCGTCATAGGACAGCGCCAGTTGCACCGGCCGCCGCAGCCCCTGTTTGTGACCGCGCACCAAGGCCCAGACCGCCAAGGCCACATAGCCCTTCATGTCGCAGGTGCCACGCCCGTAAAGCCTGCCGTCGCGTTCGGTGACCGTCCAGGGATCGGTGGTCCAAGCCTGGCCATCGACCGGCACCACGTCCGAATGGCCCGACAAGACCACAGCACCTTCGATCCGGGGGCCCGCATGGGCCATCAGCGCGGCTTTCTGACGATCCTCGTTCCAATGGCGGTGGCATTCAATGCCATGCCCGACAAGATAGCTTTCCAGCCAATCGACCAGCGCCAGATTGCTGTCGCGGCTGACGGTTGGAAAGGCAACCAGGCGCTCCAACACTTTACGTGGGGTCAATTCTTCCATGTCGCTCTCCCAAATCTTGGGGCGAAAGGTGGCGCTGGCCACCTGCGCTGTCAATCCATGGCAGAATGACCACGAAACCCTGCACTCTGCCGTGCCCCTTGGCCACATTGCCACATATGTTCGGGGTTGCTAGGTGTCGAAAAATCGTCAAGACTTGTCCAATCAATCTGGGCGCGCACATGTGATCCGGAAGTAAAAATAAAGTAAAAACAAATACCTGGGGAGTTACATATGCCCGATGGGGCCGCGCCCGTCCTTGATGTCAGGGGGCTGAAGACCGTGTTCCGCACCCGCGGAGGCGAGATTCATGCCGTCAATTCCGTCAGCTTCCACCTGAAGCGCGGCGAAGTGTTGGGCGTTGTGGGCGAAAGTGGCTCGGGCAAGTCTGTCACCATGATGAGCCTGATCGGCCTTTTGCCCACCCCCCCGGCCGAGGTGCGCGCCGGAACCGTCATGCTGGACGAGCGTGATCTCTTGAAGATCAGCCCCGAAGAATTGCGTCAGGTCCGCGGCGCGCGGATCGGCTTTGTGTTCCAAGATCCGATGACCAGCCTCAACCCGGTTTTCACCGTGGGCATGCAGATCATGGAACCCTTGCGCGAACATATGGGGATGGACAAAAAGCAGGCCGAAACCCGCGCGGTCGAACTTTTGGAACTGGTCGGCATTCCGGATGCGCGAAAGCGGTTGAAATCCTATCCGCACCAGTTTTCTGGCGGGATGCGGCAACGGGTGATGATTGCGATTGCCTTGGCCTGCAACCCCGATGTGCTGATTGCCGATGAACCCACCACAGCGCTGGATGTGACCATTCAGGCGCAAATTCTGGAACTGGTGAAGGAACTGCGCAAAAAGCTGGGCATGGCGATCATCTGGATCACCCATGACCTTGGCGTGATTGCAAATATCGCCGACCGCGTGATGGTGATGTATGGCGGGCAAGTGGCCGAACATGGCCCGGTGAAAGAGCTTTTCGCTGATCCGCGCCACCCCTATACCCGCGCGCTTTTGAAAACCATTCCCTCCATCTCGGGCCAGCGCGAAGCGCGGCTGCAAGTGATCGAAGGCCAGCCGCCGATCTTGAACGCGGCCCCCACAGCCTGCCCTTTCCGGGCCCGCTGCACCCACAGCCATGCGCGGTGCGCGGCGGAAAACCCGCTTCGCCGCGCCGTTGATGGTACGGCTTTGGGTCAGGGCCATGACGTGGCCTGCCACTGGTCGCCGGAGGCTGCGGATGCGTGATCTTGTGAAAGAGCCCTTGGTTCAGGTCGAAGATCTGAAAATGCACTTCCCGATCTATTCCGGCGTCTTGCGCCGGCATACCGGCGATGTGAAGGCGGTTGACGGGGTGTCTTTCTCGATTCAACCGGGCGAAACCCTTGGTCTTGTCGGTGAATCCGGTTGCGGCAAATCCACCGTGGGCCGGGCGCTGCTGCGGCTTTACGAACCCACCGCAGGCCGTGTCATCATCGAAGGCGAAGACATCGCCACGCTGGATGCCGAAACGCTGCGGAAGAAACGCCCCAGCATGCAGATGGTGTTTCAAGACCCGCAAGCCAGCTTGAACCCGCGCATGACCCTGTCTGCCATCATCTCGGAGCCCATGGTCGAACACAGCACCATGTCGGCCGACGAACGGCAGGCGCGGGTATTTGAACTGATGGATGCCGTGGGTTTGAACCGCCGCTTTGCCAACCGCTATCCGCACGAGTTTTCCGGCGGTCAGCGCCAGCGCATCGGCATAGCCCGAGCCTTGGCGTTGAACCCCAAATTCATCGTCTGCGACGAACCGATCGCGGCATTGGATGTGTCGATCCAGGCGCAGGTGGTCAACCTTTTGGAAGACCTGCAAGACAAACTCGGCCTGACCTATCTGTTCATCAGCCATGATCTGTCGATGGTGCGTCACATCGCGGACCGTGTTGCGGTGATGTATCTGGGCCGGATCGCCGAACTATCGCCGCGCGATGCGCTTTATGCGCAGCCCCTGCACCCCTATGCCGAGGCGCTTTTGTCGGCCGTGAATGAACCCGACCCCAACCGCGCCCGGCGCGAGCGGATCATTCTGACCGGCGATGTGCCCTCGCCCGCCAATCCGCCCAAGGGCTGCACTTTCTGCACCCGCTGCCCCAAGGTCATGGATATCTGCAGACAAGACCGCCCCGAGCTTGCCGAAGTGCAGCCCGGCCGCTTTGTTGCCTGCCACCTGTATACAAAAGCCGCCGGATCAACCGGCGCGTCCGAGGTTTACGAGCCAACTCAACAAGGAGCAAACTGATGAAACTTAAGACCGCCCTTCTGGGCGCTGCCTGCGCGTTCGCCATCGCCCCCGCTGCTTTTGCAGAGCGTGGCGCCGATGGCCATGTGAACGTGCTGTACTGGCAGGCCCCTTCGACGCTGAACCCCTACCTGTCTTCGGGCACCAAAGACGTTGAAAGCGCCTCGCTTATTCTGGAAGGTCTGGCAGGCTTCAACGAAAAAGGCGAAGTCGTCGCACGTTTGGCAGATTCGGTCCCGACCGTGGAAAATGGCGGCGTCTCTGCTGACCTGACCCAGATCACCTGGAAGCTGAAGCCTGGCCTGCTGTGGTCGGACGGCACGCCCGTGACCTCGGCAGACGCAAAATTCACCTATGAATATTGCACCCATCCCGAAGGCGGCTGCGCGCAGGCTGCGCGTTACGAAGGCATTGCGTCCATCGACACCCCGGATGCAGAGACCGTCGTCATCACCTTCTCGGCCCCCAAGCCCAACCCCTACACCGCTTTCGTGGGTGGAACTTCGCCCATCCTGCAAGCGGCTCAGTTCGCCAATTGCCTTGGCGCGGCTGCCTCGACCTGCACCGAGCAGAACTTTGGCCCGATCGGCACCGGCCCCTTCATGGTGACCGAATTCAAGACCAATGACACTGTGTCGCTGGCCGCCAACCCCAACTACCGCGACCCGGCCAAGCCCGCTTTCGCCACCATGACCGTCAAAGGCGGCGGCGATGCCGAAGCAGCAGCCCGCGCCGTGATGGAAACCGGCGAATTCGACTATGCCTGGAACACCCAGATCAACCCCGAACTGCAGGCGGCCATGGCCGGCGGCGGCAAGGGCACCTTCCTGAACGGTTTCGGCACGCTGGTTGAACGGATCGAGATGAACATGACCGATCCTTCGGCAGATCTGCCCGAAGGCGAGCGTGCAACCACGATGCATCCGCACCCGATCCTGACAGACATCCGCGTGCGTACCGCGCTGTCCAAGGCGATCGACCGTCAGGTTCTGGTTGACGTGGGCTATGGTTCGGCCGGTCGTCCGACCTGTAACCTTGTGCCGGCGCCGGAAATGTTCGCCTCCGACAACACCGGTTGCTTGACCCAAGACATCGAAGGCGCCAAGGCGCTGCTGGATGAAGCAGGCTGGGTTCCGGGCGCGGATGGCATCCGCGAGAAGGATGGCGTGAAGCTGCACGTTCTGTATCAAACCTCGACCAACCCTGTGCGCCAGGACTTCCAGGCGCTGATCAAGGGCTGGTGGGAAGAAATCGGCGTGTCGACCGAGTTGAAGAACATCGACGCTTCGGTCTATTTCGGTGGGGACGCGGGTTCGCCCGACACCTTCCAGAAGTTCTACGCTGACGTCGAAATGTACGCCAACAACTTCGACGGCACCGACCCCGAGCCCTATTTGGCGCAGTATCTTTGCGACAAGATCCCGGGCCCGGCGAACCAGTGGCAGGGCGAAAACATCAACCGTTTCTGCGACCCGGCCTATGACGTTCTGGTCAAGGAAATGTCGGCAACTGCCGAGATGGGCAAGCGTTCGGAACTGGCCAAGAAGATGAACGACATGCTGACCAAAGACAGCATGGTTGTGGTGCCCTTGGTGGACCGCGGCCGTCTGTCGGCGGCATCGACCTCGCTTGGTGGCACGTTGCTGAACACCTGGGACACCGAAATGTGGAACGTTCAGGACTGGTTCCGCGTCAAGTGATCTGATGTTCATCGGGGGTGGGCCATTCCGGCCCGCCCCCATTTTTCCCCATAGACTGTTGACCAAAGGCACCCCGCCCCATGCTCACATACACGCTGAGACGGCTCTTGTTGGCCATCCCGACGCTTTTGCTGATCAGTCTTGTCATCTTTCTGCTGGTGGATCTTGCCCCCGGCAGCCCTGCGTCTGAAATCCCGCTGACCGTTCCGCCCGAAGTGCGCCAGAAAATCCTTGAATCCCTTGGGGTTAATCAGCCGATCTTTGTGCGCTATTTCCTGTGGCTGAAGCAGTTTTTTTATGTCGAGCCATTGAACGGCATCGACGCGCTGTTCGGCAGCCACCTTGCCGAAGGCATGCAGCGCATCATCAGCTATCAAACCCGCAGCCCGGTTTTCCCGCTGATCGGCGAACGCCTGCCCCAGACCCTGACGGTGATCGGCACGGCCTATGTGGTGGGCGTTCTCATCGCGCTGCCCATCGGCATCTATTCGGCCTACCGCCAATATTCGCTGTTTGACCAGTTCGGCACCATGTTCGCCATGATCGGTTTTTCGGTACCGACCTTCTTCACCGGCACGGTGTTCATCATTGTCTTCGGCGTCTGGCTTGGCTGGTTTCCCACGAAATACGACACCACCCTAAGTGTCACCGATTGGGATAGTTTCGTGAAGCAAATCAGACAGATGGCGATGCCGGTCATGGTGTTGGGCCTTGCCAATGCCGCCGCCATCAGCCGCTATATGCGCTCGTCCATGCTGGAAAACATGAAACAGGACTATGTCCGCACCGCGCGTGCCAAGGGCATGTCCGAACGCACTGTGGTGTTGAAACATGTGTTGCGCAACTCGATGATCCCGGTGGTCACCATCATCGCGCTGGGTATACCGTCGATCTTTGGCGGCGCGATCATTACCGAAAATCTGTTCGGCGTGAACGGCATTGGCGCGGCGCTGATCGGGGCCATTCGCGGCAATGACCTGCCTATGGTGCAGACGTTGGCCTTCATCTTCGCCATCCTGATCGTCACCTTCAACCTGATAGCAGATGTGCTTTACGGGCTGCTTGACCCGAGGATTCGCTATGACTGAAACCACGAACCTCGACAAACCCGAAAGCCAGGTCGCGGCGATCTGGCGGCAGTTCCGCGAACACAAGGGCGCGGTCTTTGGCCTTGCTGTGCTGGGGTTTCTTGTTGTCTTTGTGCTGATCGGCCCCCTGTTGTGGCAGGCCGAAACGCTGAAAGTGTCTGAGGCGCTGAAGGTCAAGAACCAAGGCCCATCCTTGCGCTTTCCCCTTGGGACCGATCAGCTCGGCCGCGACATGCTGGACCGAATGATGTCGGCCGGTCAGGTTTCCTTGGCGGTGGGCTTCATTGCCATGATGATCGCGATCTTCTTTGGCACGTTCATCGGCATTCTTGCGGGCTATTTCAAACGGCTGGACGGGCCGCTGATGCGGCTTACCGACATGTTCCTTGCCCTGCCGCTGATCCCGCTTCTGCTGGTGATGGTGATGCTGTTTCGCGACCGTATCGCCAAGGTCGTTGGCCCGGAAATGGGGGCGTTCATCCTGATCGTCTTTGCCATCGGTCTGACAAGCTGGATGCACGCCGCCCGCATTGTCCGCGGCGAGGTGCTGGCGCTTAAGGAACGCGAATATGTGCTGGCCGCCCGCTCGATCGGGGCGCCGCCCCGCCGGATCATCCTGCGCCATATTCTGCCCAATGTGATCTCACCTGTCATGGTGGCAGCCACCTTGGGCATTGCTGAAGCCATCATCACCGAATCTGTGCTGTCATTCCTTGGCCTTGGCTTTCCGCCCGATTTTCCCACCTGGGGACGGCTTTTGTTCGACGGCCTGCAATACATGCAGCTGTACCCCGAACGGGTGATCTGGCCTGGCCTTGCCATCTCGTTGACCGTGCTTTCGGTGAACTACATTGGTGACGGCTTGCGCGACGCGCTGGACCCAAAGGCGCGCGGACGGTAACGCGCGCGCGGCCCGGGCCAAGGGGCACGAGTCCCTTGGGGCTGTGGTGCCTGACAGGCTTTAGTGAAAGCTTCTTCGGATCCGTCGCACCATGAACCAAACCACCCCCACCACCGGCAAGACCAGCGCCGCGGTCAGGGTTTCCTTGCCGATGCCAAGGCTTTTGCCCAAGGGCGCGGCCAGATATCCCGCCAGCGACACCGCGTAATAGCTGATCGCTACCACAGACAGCCCTTCAACCGTGTGCTGCAACCGCAGCGCCAGATCTGCGCGCCGATCCATGCTTTCCAGCAGGTTTTGGTTCTGGGCGCTGCGTTCCACATCCACCCGCGTGCGCAACAATTCGGCCGCCCGTGCCGCGCGTTCGGACATCTGCGCCAAGCGCCGCTCGGCCGATTTCACCGTGCGCATGGCAGGATCATAGCGTCGCATCATGAACTCGGCAAAGGTCTGACGCCCGACAAGACGTTCTTCGCGCAAGACTTGAATGCGCTGGTTCAAGATCGCCTCATAGGCCGCCGTCGCGCCAAAGCGGAACGAGAACTGCACGGCAAGGCTTTCCAGCTCGGCCGAGATGGCCAAAAGATTGTGCAAAGCCGTCTCTGGCGAAGGTTCGCTGGCATCCAGCCCCCCCACCAGCCCCGAAAGACGCGGGTCCAGCGCGTTCAGCCGTGCCGTCAGTTGGCGCGACCGCATCAGGCCCAGCATGGACATCGCCCGATAGGTTTCAATCTCGCACAGGCGCTGCACGATGCGACCCACCCGGCGGGCGCCGGTGCCGGGGCGCACGAAAACGGCAAAACGCATCTGGCCGGCTGGGTCGATGCGAAAATCCCCTGCCACCACGGCCGCGCCATCCACCACGCGCGATACCGCCAAGCTTTCGGCAACGAACCAGTCCTCCATCCGGGCCAGAAGCTGCGTCTCATCCTCGGGCATTTCTTCAATGCGGATCAGCACCGACGTCAGCAGCCGGCCGGGGGCCGATGCCAGCCAATCGGCCGGAAAAACTTCGGCCTCGGAAGGATCAAAGGGGCGAGCAGAGACGCCGGGCGTAAAGCCGGAATAGGTCACGAACTCGGCGTGGCTTTCCCATTTCAGATCGGACCGGCCAATTTGGCCAGCGAAATGTGTGGCTTCTGGGGGGGGGTGGCCCGCGCCATGGCGGTCCAGCAGCGCCAGCAGATGCGCCCGGTCAAGAGCGCGGTCGCGGTTGGCCGCGTTTACCGGTTCCTTGATCGCCAGATAGGCCACCATCGAAGGCACCTGCAGCGTCGGAAACGGTCGGGCGTGTAACTCGTTTACCGTGGCAAAGCGCAAAGGGTGGTCGGGCAAGACGGGCATGGGCTTGGCGTCCAAAAGCTGTGGGGGGGGAAAGGCAGGCTGACATCCCTTGATTGCCAAAGCCAATCACCAGCGCCACCCGCAATCTCAGCATACCCGCGTATGCCCCCCGACTGTTGCACAAAAGCAAAGGGCCCCGGCGCGAACCGGGACCCTTTTTGGTGTTTGGTGCAGCAAGCTTCAGTCGATCAAAGGCAAGAGCGCATCCAAAGACTTCTTGGCGTCGCCATAGAACATCCGGGTGTTTTCTTTATAGAACAACGGGTTCTCGATGCCCGAATAGCCCGTCCCCTGCCCACGCTTGGACACGAACACCTGTTTGGCCTTCCAGCATTCCAGAACCGGCATGCCGGCGATGGGGCTGTTGGGGTCTTCCTGCGCGGCCGGGTTCACGATGTCGTTGGACCCGATAACGATGGCAACATCCGTCGAGGGGAAGTCATCGTTGATTTCGTCCATCTCCAGCACGATGTCATAAGGCACCTTCGCCTCGGCCAGCAGCACGTTCATGTGCCCCGGCAAGCGGCCCGCCACGGGATGAATGGCAAAGCGCACCGTCTTGCCTTTGGCGCGCAGCTTGCGGGTCAGTTCGGAAACCGACTGCTGGGCCTGCGCCACAGCCATCCCGTAACCCGGAATGATGATGATGCTGTCAGCATCGTTCAACGCCGCCGCAACACCTTCGGTATCGATGGCAATCTGTTCGCCGACAACTTCCATCGCAGGGCCCGTGGTGCCCCCAAAACCGCCAAGGATCACGCTGATGAACGACCGGTTCATCGCCTTGCACATTATGTAAGACAGGATCGCCCCCGACGAGCCCACCAGCGCGCCGACCACGATCAGCAGGTCATTCGACAGCGAAAAGCCGATCGCCGCAGCAGCCCAACCGGAATAGCTGTTCAGCATGGACACCACGACCGGCATATCCGCGCCGCCAATCCCCATGATAAGATGATAGCCGATGAAAAAGGCTGCCAGCGTCATCGCGATCAGGGCCCAGGTGCCTGCGCCATTGAAATACATCACCAAAAGCACCAGCGAAATCACTGCCGCCGCCGCGTTCAGCACATGGCCACCGGGAAGCTTTTTTGCCTTGCCGTCCACCTTGCCTGCCAGCTTGCCGTAAGCAATCACCGAACCGGTAAAGGTCACCGCGCCGATAAAGACGCCAAGGAAGGTTTCCACCTTCAGAACTGCAATCTCGGCCGCCGATTTTGCCGCGATCTTATGGGCAAAGCCCGAAAGCGCGTTCAGTGCGTCGCCGTCGCCCGCTGCCTGCAAGGCGGCAATCCCGGCCATTTCGATTTCGGTGTTATAGCCGATGAAAACAGCCGCCAAACCCACCAGCGAATGCATGGCCGCCACCAGTTGCGGCATTTCCGTCATCTGCACGCGCTGCGCCACAACCCAGCCAATCGCACCGCCGACGGCGATCATGACCAGCGACACCACCCAATTGCCCGCGCCGGGGCCGTAAATCGTTGCAACCACGGCCAAAGCCATGCCTGCAATCCCATACCAAACTGCGCGTTTGGCGCTTTCCTGTCCTGAAAGCCCGCCAAGCGACAGGATGAACAAGACAGCTGCAACCACATAGGCCGCCGTGGTAAATCCGTATTCCATTTCGGCCTCCTTACGACTTTTGGAACATGGCGAGCATGCGCCGGGTGACCATGAAGCCCCCGAAAATGTTGATCCCCGCCATGAAGACCGACAATGCCGCAAGGGTGACCACCAGCCAGTTGCCCGACCCGATTTGCATCAGCGCGCCAAGGATGATGATCGAGGAAATCGCATTGGTCACCGCCATCAGGGGCGTGTGAAGGCTGTGGCTGACATTCCAGATCACCTGGAAGCCGACAAAGCACGACAGCACAAAAACAATGAAATGCGACATGAAGCTTGCAGGCGCGAAAAGACCGGCCAGAAGGATCACCGCCCCGCCCACGGCCAACATGGTGACCTGATTGCGGGTTTCGGCCTTGAACGCAGCGGTTTCAGCCGCCCGGCGTTCTTCGGGCGTCAGTTCGCGCGCCTTTTCCTTGGGTTTTTGCGCTGCAATCGCCGCGATCTTTGGCGGCGGCGGCGGGAAGGTCACAGCGCCCTGATGGGCAACCGTCGCGCCGCGGATCACGTCATCTTCCATGTTATGCGCGATCACACCGTCTTTCTTTGGTGTAAGATCGGTCAGCATGTGTCTGATATTGGTGGAGTAAAGCGTCGAGGCCTGTGCCGCCATCCGGCTTGGGAAATCGGTATAGCCGACGATGGTCACACCGTTTTCGGTGACGATCTTTTCGTCCGGCACCGTCAGGTCGCAGTTGCCGCCACGTTCGGCGGCAAGGTCCACGATGACCGAGCCGGGCTTCATCATCTCGACCATATCCTTGGTCCACAGCTTTGGCGCTGGGCGACCCGGGATCAGGGCGGTTGTGATGACGATATCAACCGAAGGGGCAAGTTCGCGGAACTTCTTCAGCTGGGCTCCGCGGAATTCGGGCGATGACGGTGCGGCGTAGCCCCCCGTCGCGGCCCCGTCTTGCGCGGCTTCGGCAAAGTCCAGATAGACGAACTCGGCCCCCATCGATTCGATCTGTTCGGCCACTTCGGGCCGCACGTCAAAGGCCAGCGTAATGGCCCCAAGCGAGGTCGATGTGCCAATCGCGGCAAGGCCAGCAACCCCGGCCCCCACGATCAACACCTTGGCTGGCGGCACCTTGCCCGCTGCTGTCACTTGCCCGGTGAAGAAGCGGCCAAAGTTGTTGCCGGCTTCGATCACCGCGCGATAGCCGGCGATATTGGCCATCGACGACAGCGCGTCCATCTTCTGCGCCCGGCTGATGCGCGGCACCATGTCCATCGCCACAACCGTCGCGCCGCGCTCTTTGACAATCTCCAGCAGCTCGGCATTCTGCGCCGGCCAGAAGAAGGAAATCAGGGTCTGACCTTGGCGCAGGGCCTTGGCTTCCTTCACCTCAGGGCCGCGCACCTTGACCAGCACGTCTGCGGCCTTGACCACCGCAGCGGCGGTTTTCAGAACCTCGACGCCCGCAGCCACATAGGTGGCATCCGAAAAGCCTGCCTTGGCCCCTGCCCCTGCCTCAATGCAGCAGACATGCCCCAGCTTTTGCAATTGAAGCGCGGAATCGGGCGTCATCGCCACCCGGTTCTCGCCTTCGAAGATTTCCTTCAAAGCGCCGATTTTCACTGACTTTCCCCCTCTTCCGGATGCGTTGTCCGCTTCCGCTGTTGTTTCCTGTCCCTTGTCAGAGCCAACGCCTGACACGCGCAAACCATTCTGCCGCCTGATCACCAAAGGCATCAGCCAAACGATCTTCTTCGATTGTGATGAACCGCTCTGTCACCACCCAGACGAAACCCCCTAGCACAACAAGGCCAAGAACCGTGCCAGCCCAAAATGTCGCAGCCAGCAACACCAACGCATCCCCCAGATAGATCGGATTGCGTGAAATCGCGAAAACACTATCGGTAACAAGGGCATGCGGCTGGCCGCGCGGGTTTACCGTGGTGGACAGGCTGCGCATCCGAAGGAAGGCCTTGACCATCAACCACAGCCCCACCGCAAGACATGCCAGCGCAAGGCCCGGCCCAAATGCGCCAAAACCCATGGGCAATGGGATCAGCGCCAAAAGCCAGATCAGGACCAAACCCCCAAGGGTCCAGACCGGCGGCCAATCCAACCATTTCGCCACAGCTGAACGCACTGCCGCATCTCTCCCATATTCTGCGCAGGCATAATGCCCAAGGCCCCGGCACATGCAACCGCTTTCCCCCGAAAACGTGCCATATCCGACACAAGCGCGCCTGTATGCGACAGTATGCGGTCCGCATAAATTTCAAGCTTGAAGTTTTAACTTTATGCCGTATTGCGTCCGAAAGCCGAGAGTGCCACGCTTGGCCCCAAGAACGGAGCATCCCATGACAGATTTCGCCCAGACCCGCACCATGTTTCACCTGCCCGACGGGATGATCTATCTTGACGGCAATTCCCTTGGCCCCTTGCCAAAAGCGGCTGTTGACCGGGTGGCACGCACGGTCAAGGATGAATGGGGTGATATGCTTATCACTGGCTGGAACCGGGCGGGATGGATGGACAAGCCGATGTCGGTCGGCAACCGCATCGCGCGGCTGGTCGGGGCGGAACCGGGCAGCATTGCCATGGGTGACACGCTTTCGATCAAGGTCTATCAGGCGCTGGCCTCGGCGCTGGAAATGAACGCGCCGCGCAAGGTGATCTTGTCGGACAGCGGCAACTTCCCGTCAGATCTGTACATGGCCCAAGGGCTTTGCCGCACCCTTGGCAATGGGTACAGCCTGAAGATCGTTACCCCCGAAGAGGTGCTGGACGCCATCGACGATACCGTCGCCGTCACCATGTTAACCGAGGTCGACTATCGCACCGGGCGCAAGCATGACATGGCCGCGATCACCAAACGCGCCCATGACCACGGCGCGCTGACCATCTGGGATCTGGCCCATTCCGCCGGCGCCTTCCCGGTGGAACTTGCCAAGGCCGGGGCCGATTTCGCCTGCGGCTGCACCTATAAATACCTGAACTCAGGGCCTGGTGGCCCGGCCTTCATCTATGTCGCCCCCCGCCACCATGATCGCGCCCGCCCCGCCCTGTCGGGCTGGCAGGGCCATGACGCCCCCTTTGCCTTTGATCTGGATTACCGCCCGGCGGGTGGGGCGGAACGCATGCGCGTGGGCACGCCGCCCATTTTGCAACTGGCAGCCTTGGAAGCCTCGCTTGATATCTGGGACACGGTCGACATGGCCGCGCTGCGCGCCCGGTCGCTGGCTCTGACCGACCAGTTCATCGCCGGCGTCGAAGCCGCCTGCCCGACCCTGACGCTGGCCACCCCGCGCGACCATGCGATGCGCGGCAGCCAAGTGTCCTTCCGCCACCCCGAAGGCTATGCCATCATGCAGGCCTTGATCGCGCGCGGTGTTATCGGCGATTTTCGCGCCCCCGATATCATCCGTTTCGGCTTTACCCCGCTGTACACCACCACCGACGACGTCGCCAAAGCCGTTGCCATCCTGTCCGAAATCATTGCGAAATCGCTGTGGGATACCCCTGAATTCAAAACCCGCAAAAAGGTTACCTGATGCGATCTGGCCTGCTCAACCGGCCAAAATCCCTGACCCCGAATGCGCGCGTTCGCGGCGCGGCCCAGACGCGCGGCCTGCCCCTGTGCCGCCCGTCGGGCTGGACCTGCCTTTGGCGCACCATTGGCAATCTTTCCGTGCTGAACCGGATGATCTGCGCCTGACGCAGATCTTCCTTTCAGCAATCGGAGACCACAATGACCAGCTATGACCCCGCCCGCGACGGCGCCGAAATGTCTTTCGACGGCCGCATGTCCTATGGCGATTACCTGCAAATCGACCGCATCCTAGACTCGCAGCGCCTTTTGACCGGCGCGCATGACGAGATGCTGTTCATCATCCAGCACCAGACATCCGAACTTTGGATGCGGCTTGCGTTGCATGAACTTGACGCCGCCCGCGATGCAATTGCCCAAGACCGCGCGCGCGAGGCGTTCAAGATGCTGGCGCGTATCTCGCGGATATTCGAGCAGCTGAACAACGCCTGGGATGTGCTGCGCACGATGACCCCTTCCGACTATACCACCTTCCGCGAGGGGTTGGGCCAGTCGTCAGGGTTTCAATCCTGGCAATACCGGCTGATCGAATTTGCCGTCGGCAACCGCAATCTTGCCATGCTGCGCCCCCATGCCCACCGGGCCGATCTGACCACCCGACTGGAGGCAGAGCTGGCCCGCCCCACGCTTTATGACGAGGCTTTGCGCTTTATTGCCCGCGCAGGTCTGCCGGTGCCGCAAGATGTATTGTCGCGCGACCTGCGCCAGCCCTGGTTGGCGCATGATGGGGTGCGCGCAGTTTGGGAGACGGTCTATCGCGCGCCGCAAACCCATTGGGAGGCCTATGAGCTGGCCGAAAAGCTGGTCGATTTCGAAGACTACTTCCGCCGCTGGCGGTTCAACCATGTCACCACGGTGGAACGCGTGATCGGCCTGAAACGCGGAACCGGCGGCACCGGGGGGGTCAGCTATCTGCGTCGCATGCTGGAAGTAGAGCTTTTCCCCGAGCTTTGGCACCTGCGCACCACACTTTGAAACTTGTCCACAGATTTATCTCGCCGTTCACCATTGCGTGAGCCGAGGGGCTTTGACGCGACAGAGCCCCTCGGTTAAGCGTATTTGGAATTAATTTGGCCTGCCCTGGTCATGATACTTATGGACATGTCTATGCATAAGCTTGCTTTCCGCTTTGTTGCCGCAACCGCGCTTTGCCTGTCGCTTTCGGCCTGTGTCGTCGATCCAGCCATGACGGTCAGTTCAGCAGCCCCTGCCGTCAAGACCTCGGATCTGCCCAAGGATGCCCAGCTGATCGAAGGGGTCTACTCGGCCAAATCCGACACCGAGTTCAACGTGCCTGCCGTGCCGGTCGACAAGGTTCCGACCCAGTTTCAGCGCCAGACCGTTGCCTATGAAACCGACCAGCCGGTTGGCACCATCATCATCAACCCCGGCGCAAAGCACCTTTATCTTGTTACGGGCAAGAACAAGGCTGTGCGTTATGGCATCGCGGTTGGCAAGGCGGGCTTCCAGTGGTCGGGCGAGGCGCTGATCACCGGGCGCAAAACCTGGCCAACATGGACGCCTCCAAAAGAGATGATCGAACGCAAGCCCGAGCTTGCCAAATGGGAAAAAGGCCAGCCGGGCGGCCCGCAAAACCCCTTGGGCGCGCGCGCGCTTTATCTGACGACGAACGGCGTTGACTATGGCTACCGGATCCACGGCACGCCGGAATGGTCCTCGATCGGCAAAAGTGCCTCATCTGGCTGCATCCGGATGATCAACCAAGACGTGATGGACCTTTATGAACGGGTGCCCGACAACACCAAGGTTGTGGTGCTGAATGCCGACGGGTCCATGCCCAAGGGCCTGACCCTGCCGCCACCCGCGCCGAAGAAAGCCGCCGTTGTCGCCGCGGCCCCTGCTGCTGCCGCGGCAGCAGCTGCCACGCCCGCTGCCGCCGCGCCGGCCATCATGATCCCGAAGCCCAATGTCATGCCGACCCCGGTCGTCACCATGGGCGTGCCGGCCACAACAACCACGACCACCACCGCAGCCCCGGCGGCCGCTTGTGCCGTGGCGCTGGTCAACGGCGTTTGCCCCTCGAACTGAGGGGGCCATTGTGAAGGCCAAAATGCGGCCCCACGGGGCCGCCTTTTTTGTGCCAGGCCGCCCATCGGGCCTTAGCCCAGCCAGCGGCGGTAGTCGCTGACCAACAGATGCAGCGGCGCTTCGTCTTCCTCGATCTCGGCAAAGCGGCCGATCGGTTCTCGAAAGACGTTGTCGGTTTCATCATCGTTCACCGTCGAATCCTCGCCGATCAGCACATCCCCCCCCTCGCCCCAGAAGGCGTGCCAGTCCCCCGGCATCAGCGTGACACTTTCTCCGGGGGCAGCATCTGCCACGCCCGCTGCCGCCGCGCCGGCCATCATGATCCCGAAGCCCAATGTCATGCCGACCCCGGTCGTCACCATGGGCGTGCCGGCCACAACAACCACGACCACCAC